>CAYJXJ010000200.1:0-7754 GCA_964374095.1 uncultured Elusimicrobia bacterium | reverse complement strand
GAGCGTGGCAGTGCCTCGGCAAGAATAGCGGCTGATCTCTCTGGAGAGATGCTAGCCTGGATTTCCACGGCGCGGAATTGACCTAACAAAACCAGCCGTTTGTCGGTTCGGCCGACGCGGACGCACTCAGGATTTTGGTGGACGCATGTAGGTGGACAGACGCAATGGTAGGTTGTTCCACCAGGGAATGGGGACGCGTTTGCCAAAGAGGTCTGAGGCCAACAAAATAGGCAGGTGGGCGCGGCGATGGAATTCCACGTTCACTTCTTTTTCTGAAATGGTTACGGTGGCCGGCATATCAAGCAGATCGCGGAAGATTTGCCGGGCCTGAGCATCGGCGTAGCCGCGCATGCGCCGGGCAAGCAGGCGGTAAAGCCCGGAGGCGATGACGAGCAAGGTCATGTCGAAATCGACCTTGAGGCCGACGGTCGATGAGAGCGCGTTCATATGGAAGAAGCGCACCGCATCCGAGAGAGCGTTTTCGATGAGCATGCGCTGGGCGTAACGGGTGATGAGGTGTTTCAGGGACGAGGGATCGTTGGTGAGCAGGATGGTAGGTTCGTCATGGCCAAGGTCCTGGATAAAAAGCTGACGGAACGTGCCTCCAGCAACTTGAACGCTTTGTTCGTAGACGCGCGGCATATTGAATTTCCGACCGGGGATATCCAGTTCCACCACACGCCAGGCGGAAGTTGGAATTTGGAGGACATTCAGCAGCAGTTTTGGGGAGCGGCGGCGCAGCGTAATAAAGGTGATTCCCATCCGATCCAGGCGCACAAGGTTTGGGTGGGTGGTGAGCTTGGAATCAAAGACGAGATGAGGGGGAAGCTTTCCATGTGTCTTTTTCCAGAACTCAACAAAACGGAAGATTTCCTCAGCTTCTTCCCCCTTGCGCAGATCGGCGTTTGAGTAACAGAAGGCGCGGCTGTCATCATCCTGGGCAAGGAAGACTAAAACGCTGGGTTGTCTACGGCTGCGCATCGAGACGTAATGGCGTTCGATGATCGGGTCTTCCCCATAGGCAGGAACGGAATGGAAGTGGAGGTTGAAGGATTTGCCTGGAAATAAATTGTCGCCAGAGAGATGGTTATGCCAGGCAGCCAAAAGCCGGGTAGTTGTGGAGTGTGTGGTGCGGGAAGAGTATTCCGAGAAGTAGCTTTTCTTGGGGGTGACGTTGAGTCCCGAGAAGAGTCCCAATCCTTCATCAGCAGCCAGGGCCATGACATGGTTCTTGCGTTCCAGCGACCAGAGCTTCAAGGCCAGACACGCCCGCAAGGCGTGGGCAGCCGGGATCTTTTTCGAGCCCGGCAAGCGCGCCGCCTTGGCGAGTTGATCGACCTCCAAACGCGCCAGGTCTGGCAGAAATAAGAACAGTCCTCCGCAGCGGGTAGTGAAGCTGCGGGGAGCCAGGGAGAAGCTCCGGACATCCGCGATAGGTTCGATCGTTGGCCGGGGGCGCTGCGGCCGCTCTTCATCCAGACGCCTGGGCAAGGGAGCGAAGCCTTCTGCCTTAAGCACTTCGCGGACGCCGGTTGGGCTCAGCAGACGATCATGGTCTTTGAGTATCTCGCTGATTTCGTAGACCGAGTGATTACGTTTGCGCAAGTTGACGATCAAGTCCCGGGCGGCGGTTTTCTTGGGTTGGAAGTGGGGCCCTTTTTTGGGAGAGGCGAAGAATACGGGATTGTGGTCACGCCGGAACTGGTGGCACAGCACGCGGAAGGAGTTGGCAGTATAGCCGAAGAGGCGTGCGGCTTCGAAAGAAGGAAGTTCCTGGATGAAGTAGGCGCGCAGGGCCTCGTACATGCGTTGTTTGGGTGAGCGTGGCGCCAGAAAGAAGCGCTTGACTTGCGTTATGCTTAGTGGTGCTCCTATAGGCACATATGTACATTATTACTTTGTAAATAGCGTGTCAAGACAAAAAGATGAAGAGGAGCGCATTGGGCATATCCTCGTCGGACAAGTAGTTTAAAATGGGAAGTCCGGGGATGATGGCGCTGGAAGAGAATAGATTTAACAATCGCAGAGTGCTCTATGAGAGCACTACATAATCTAATTTCTAAATTTCACGCCGTGGTGGGCTTCCTGGAGAAACGACGACGGGCGCTAGTCGGTTTCAACTCGGGCCAACACCGCCAAACGGTTGGTTTTATTAGGTCAATTCCGCGCCGTGGAAATCCAGGCTAGGACAAGCCGCCTGCCGGCGGCATGCCCTGGCGGCGGCATGCCCTAGCCCTAAGAGGGGACTCAACTCGATGCCCCCTGCCGTAAGCGTCCCAGGGGGGCGGTGAGTTGCCCGCGTTGTTTAGTCGGGTTGCCCCTTGCGGCCATCGCCCGCGGTTCTTGCAAACCACCTCCATCGGTGGAGGTGAGCACCGTGAAATGCCGCCGCCGCCAGAATTTGATTTCACAGTGACCTATCGTCTACCACTTGACCCCACCGAGTCTCACAAAATTCTGTCTTGCGCCCTAAAAGGTATAGCCCAGGCGCATCGACGGCGCCAGGAACACGTCCGGCGAGCCGGCGCCATCCTTGATGATGCGGTGATACCTCACGTCCAAGCCCAGGAGAAGCCGCGACTTCTTGGGACGCCACGTGATTCCGACTCCCAAGTTCAGGCCGAATTCATCGGCCTTCTTCTTTTCAATCGGGAAGGACTCCGAGTAAGCGCCGCCGTCAAGCTTGGTGCCGGGCACGGTCAAGGAACCGGCGTACTCGCTGTGGTGGAGCCCCCCCCCGAAGGAAAAATAGGGCCTCCAAAAGGAATTGTCCATCTCCACGAGCCGCCCGAGCTTGAAGGTCGGGGCCGCGTACCACCCCGTCCGGGTCACCCCGCTGCGGGCATCGCGCAAACGCACCTCGCCGCCGCCCTTGCGGATGATGTCGGCGGCGGCCTCCTGTCCGACCTTCTCGAAATTGATGACGGGGGTGGGCCGCAGGAGCCCCCGGGGCGAATTGGGGATCTTGTGCCCCTGCAGTATGCCCAACTCGACGCCGGCGGCGATCCCATCGGTGATCCACCAATCCCCGGAGAGGTTGATGACCGAGGAGTTCCCCATGCTCTGATGGCTCTCGCCGGCGGGGACCATGAAGCCGGGGTTTAGGCCCGCTTCATACTCCCGCTCGGGCGTCATGATGGCGAGGGCGGCCATCAGCACGAGGGGAACCAGGATCTGCATCAGTCCCGCCGGCGGCTAGTACTCATACCGGAACCCGAAAAGATAGTTCTTGACCGTGTAATTGTAGGAGTAGAACTGCTCGAATTTCTGGTTCGATTCCTGGCCCCCGTACTGGAATCCGATGATGAGGGAGAGATGCTTGGCCATCGGATAATCCAGGTTGAGAGAGCCGGCGTAGGAATTGGTCTTGACGCTCTCATTGAGATAAGTTCCGGACTCGTTCTGGTGCGGGCGGTACGGGTAGCGCCGGTACCACCAGGTTGCCGAAGCTCCTATGGCGATCGGGGACGTGTCCGGGCCGATGAGGATCTTGAAGGTGGGGCCGCCCTGCACCTGCCCGTAGTTGTAGTAGAAAGGCATGAACTGGACGCGCTGGGCGTCGAAGCTGTTTTGATTGGAGGTGTTGTAGCCCACGCCGAAGTCGACCGCGGAGAGAAACCTGATCTCCGGGTTAACCTGGGCGGGAAACCTCAATCCCACGGAAAGGGTGGTCGTGACGTCCTCGCGGGTTTCCATCCGCAGCTGGCCGGCGTCGTCAACCACGAACTGGTTGTAGAAATCCTGGTACAAGGCGGAGGCGCCGCCTTCGATGAAAACGCGGTCGCTGATCGGGCCGTCGCCGGCCAAGGTCGCGGCCGCCCCCCTGGTGTCGAGGACGCGATTGCCGACCAATTCGCGCGCCAGGGCCTGGCTGGGCTGGCCGAGGGCCAGCTCCGACTCGAGGCTGGTGTAGCGCGGAAACCGGGTCTCGAAGTAGTCGGCGCCCATGCGGACCGAATGCGGATCATGATAGACGTATTCCACCTCGACGCCCGAGGTCCAGCGGTAATAATCAAAGAGTCCCCGGAGCCACCTCTCGTCCTTGGTTTCCTTGAGAAACTGGTATGAGATGCCGCCTCCGGGCTTGACGCGCCAGGGGCCGTCCGGACCTCCCGGGGAGAATATGGCTTTGAGGCCCGCGCGGTTGTCCCACTGCTCGTGGAAGAGGGTGCCGGCGTTGGCCAATTGGAGGGCCTGTTGGGTGCCCTTGTACTCGGCGCTTAGGGACGGCAGCAGCGTGAAGCGGTCGCCGAACCTCAGGGCCGGGGCGACCAGCCCCAAGGCGTTGCCGGTCAGGCTGCCCCGCTGGTTCTTGAAGAAGAGCTGGCCGCCCAGCACCTGGAAGACGTAGAGGGGCTGCACCTCGACGGCGGAGGCCGCAAGCGGCGCCGCCGCTAGGACGAACGCCAGGACCGGTCCTCTCACTGCACCAGACCCGCCTCGATGAGGATCTTAGGTTCGACCACCAAATCAATGCTGCGACCCTCGAACTCCGTGGCGGTTACGATCTGCTCGAAATTGAACTTGAGCAGGGTCTTGCGGTACTGGGCGCCGGACGTGGCGCCCTCGAAATCCTTGAACTTGGCGACTTGCCCCTCGTCGTTGATGATGTAGTTGTCCCACTTGGTGAAGCTGCCGTCCCCATAGGACTCATAGATGACCTGCCGGACGTTGTTGGCGTCCGGGAAGGTGGTGGAAACGCTCCGGGTCGGCAGGGCGGTGGTCAGCGCGGCGCCGGTGATGGGATCGTTGGTGGAGGCCGTGGTGGCCAGGTCGTAGCTCTGGATATTCGCGCCGGTCCAGCCGTACTTGAGCTTGGAATTGATGTAGAAGCCGTACTTGTCGAAAAGAGTCTGGTACACCTTGCGTCCCGTCACATCGACGTACTCGTCCTTCTTTGAATCGAAGAGAAAGGCGACGTTGTCCGAGGCGCTGGCGTTGTTGTTGACGTCCACGAGGTGTCCGCCCTCGGCCTTCTCGATGACGATGTCGGTGGTGTTGGAGCGGCCCGTCTCGAATTTCCTGAGAAAGTACTCGGGTTCCACGTCCACGCCGCCGGGGAGCTGGACCAGGGCGGTCTTGAGGTTGCGGGGCAGATCCTTGTTGAACGTGCCGAGGTAGTAAAAATAATCCAGACGCGCATCGCGCTTGTTGACGACGACCAGCTTGAACTGGTCGGTCTGGGGACGCAGGATGTACTCGTCGAGGCGCACGCGCCGGCCGTTGACATCCACGAGGGATTTGCCCTGCTGGTACTCCGCGAGCTTTTTCTCGCGCTCCGCCATCTCCAATACTTCAAGCGCGCTCATGGCCCGGGTCATCTCGCGCTTCATTTGCTCGCGGAACTTGCCCTGGGCCCCCTGGGCCGGGGTGGGGATGCCGCGGGGAACTCCCAATCCGCCCAAATCAACCGTCACCCGCTGGTTGGGCTGGAGCAGGACTTGCTGGCCGCGGCGGTCCCCCACGGCCAGGAGCCCCTTGTAGAGGTCGACCGTGGTGTTGCCGCCCGCCCCGACCTGGACCTCGAATTCGGTGCCCCGCACGCTGCAGACCGCGACCGGGGTATTAACCGAGAAATTCACAGAGAGCGCCCGCTCGACCTTGACCCGGAGGGTCCCTAGGAAAAGCCGGAGGCCGGTCTTGCCCGCGTTGGATTCCTCCAGGGTGAATGATCCGTTGGACCTGAGCTCGACGCGCGTCCCCCCGTCGAAGGAGATCGTCGCCTTTCCGTCCGAGCCGGTGCGGACCGTGTCGCCTTCCGCCAAAGGCGCCGGAACCGTCTTAAGGGGCGACCACGCCTGCTGACCCGCGGGCCGCAACTGGACCACGCCGGAATAGGCGGACACCCTGGCCGCGCCCTCGGCGGACGCGGCGCGCAGGAAAGCCGCGGCCAGGAAAGCCGCGAGAATCTTTGCCTTTCTCATGGTCGGACGGAGCAGGGCCGTAGGTCCTATTAAGAAGGGTAACAGGGGTCCTGGGAGGAGTCAATATGATATTTGTTACAAGCCTGAGGCCCCCCCCCACGGCCCCTATCCAAAATCATTGGATGGGGCCGTCCCTTCCAACTTTGGAATGGGACGGGGGGCCTGAATCCGTGATTGCCAGTGGCCGGGCGGAGGTTCTGTTTTGCTGAACGCTACCGGGTTGGTTTCGGTGGTCGGCGAAGGTATAAGGGGAGCTTCCGGTAGAACTCGGTGCTCCCCGTCTTTAGATCAGGTTGAACCGATAGCGGTCAAGGAGTGCCGCCAGTGCGGCGGTATGCGCAGGACTCATGAAGGAGTCTATACGAAGCCGTGGCGGTGCGAGCTTGATGGCGGCGCGGTCGTAGATGGCGACAGATGTAGTTGAGAGGTCGTGGCGGGAGCGCCAGAGTATCCCATCTGGCCGTGCCGGATGATTGTGTATGGCCTGCGACCATCGTTGGGATATCCCAATATCCCCCGTGCAGAGTCTTGCGTCGGCGCCGAGGTTGGCAAGTCCAGCTCCGGTCAGGTCCACTAGCGCGAGGGGGCCATTCAATGGGAGCTCCGACATGGAGCTGGCATCGAGCTCAGCCGTGTCGATGTCCTGTCGGCCCGTGTCATGCCCGAATGTCTCGATGAAGGCCGCATTCTCGTCTCCGGCATAAAGGACGCCGAAAGAGCCGTCCGGCGCGTCGAACCGATGCCGCTTAATCCTGCCGAAGAAAATTGGTGATTTCACAGCTTCGTGTACCCGGCAGAGCGGCGCTGGCAATACTCCGGGAAGCGCCATCGGCAATTTACGCGACGCCAGGTCTTTCGGAGGCTCCGGATGGGGCGGCGGGTCCACGCTCACGCGGCGCCGTGTTCGAGGTAGGCGCCGGCTGCACGAAGAACGCTGGCCCTGTCGCCAGATCGTAACACCCGTAGGGGGGTGCGCCCTTCGGTGCGAAGGTTGCGGTTCAAGAAGAAGATCAGGCGCGACCAATCGGAATGCACCTTTAAGGCGGAAAGGACTTCCGCAAGACCCTCCAGGACGCCTCGATCGGTGAACTGCCAGGCAGGGTAGAGGTAGCCCCGCCTGCCCACCTGGAGGGCTATGAGTTGTCCAGCACGGCGACGATTATCGACCGCTTGACGCGTCAGCCTTAGGAGCTTGGCCACGACCGCGGCTGTCATCATGCCGCCCTCCGCGCGTAGCAATTCTCCACGGCGCTTGAGCCCACGGAGGCGTGCCGGAGCCAACGGATCACGCGCTTTAAGCGCGGTGGCCAGCGAATTGGATTCAAGCGCGCGCACCAGCACGTCGATGTCGGTCTCTGCCGCAGCGGCGGCCGAGAGTTCAGACTCTTTGGCAAAAGTAAGCAGAGAGGCTATGGCTCGTAGAGCGCGAGTCGCGAACAACTCGAGCGGGCCATGAGCGAGCAGTTCGACTTTATGAGTCGCTTGCTCCAACTGCGCCTGAAGAGTAGTGTTAGCCATATTTACTAACTACATTATACACTGATATATATGCTTTGTCAATAGCCCGAATCTCCAGCTGCAATGTCCGTTCAAAGTGTCGCAAAAGTCCGGGGCGCCCCTTTCCGTCTCCGTCCGGGAGCAGCCGCGGTAATCCCGCCCAGTGCCGCAAAAGTATTACTTTCACGACACTTTAGCGGACTTCCCTCAGCACGTATGCCCGCCGCGGATCCCTGGGACCTGTCCCCACCTCCGCCAGCACGCCATCATCAACAAGCTTGCGCGTGTGGCGCTCGATGAAGGAAATGACGCTCTCCACGGCCTTCGGCAGAT
>CAYJXJ010000199.1:0-7836 GCA_964374095.1 uncultured Elusimicrobia bacterium | reverse complement strand
GCATAGCCTACGTCGAGGGCTACTGTCAAGCTATTTATGGGCCACTACACTAGCGCCGTCCGGTCAGCTTCGCGAGCAGTTCCCGGCCGAGCGTCCCGGGGTCGGTCTTGTGCTCCAACAAGTCATCGAGGCTGCGGTCCGACAGGCTGTCCACGGCGCTCTGGTAGAGCCGGCGGGAGAGAAAGAGGGAGACCTCCTCGCGGTGCTGGGCCTTCAAGCGCCGACGCCCTTCGCCCTCCCCCAGGAACTTCCAATGCTTGTCGAGGGCCTCGGCGAGCTCGGCGATTCCCTCGCCCAGCGTTGCCGAGGCCGCGATGACCGGAGGCTCCCAGCCGCGGGGCTTGCCTGCCGCGGCAGCGGCAGGCGCCGGGCCGCCACTGGAAGTCCGTTGCGGCCCGGCGGCGCCCAAGCTCAAGGCCGAGCGCAGGTCGGCGACGGCCTTGTCGCGTCCGCCGAGATCGGCCTTGTTGACCACGAAAAAATCTCCGACCTCCATGACCCCGGCCTTCATGGCCTGGATCTCGTCTCCGAGCTGGGGCGTGGTCACGTAAACCACGCTGTCGGCCACGCGCCCGATCTCGACCTCGTCCTGGCCGGTGCCGACGGTCTCGATGATGATCCGCCCGAATCCGGCGGCCTCCAGGACATGGACCGCGCCGAAGATCGTGTAGGAGAGCCCCCCCACCATGCCCCGCGTGGCGAGGCTGCGGATGAAGACCCCCGGGTCGAGAGCGTGCTCCTGGATGCGCAGGCGGTCGCCGAGGAAGGCGCCGCCGGTGACGTGGCTCGACGGATCGACGGCGAGAACCGCGACCCGGAGCTTCCGGGCCCGGAAGCGGGCGATGAGGCGGCCGGACAGGGTGGACTTGCCCGCGCCGGGCGGCCCGCAAACACCGACTTTCTGCACCGATCCGGAAGCCCTGAAAAAAATACTGGACAACTGGGCGGCCTCGGGGGCCTCGTCGATGACCAGGGTCAAGGCCCGGGACGCGGCGGCGTGATCCCCGCGGCGGACCTTGTCCGCGAGAGCCTGGATCCCGGGCCTAGTCACCGAAAGCGGTCTTGAGATAGTCGGCGATGGCCGACAGGGAAGTCCCCGGGCCGAAGACCGCGGCCACGCCCTTCTTCTTGAGGACCGGGATGTCCTCATCCGGCACGATCCCGCCGCCGAATACGAGAACCTGCTTGAGCCCCCGGCGGCGCAGTTGGCGCACGACCTCGGGGAAGAGGGTCATGTGCGCCCCCGAGAGCAGGGAGAGCCCCACGGCATCGACGTCCTCCTGGAGCGCGGCTTGGGCGATCATCTCGGGAGTCTGGCGGATGCCGGTGTAGATCACCTCGAAGCCCGCGTCGCGCAGGTGGCGGACGATGACCTTCGCCCCCCGGTCGTGCCCGTCAAGGCCGGGCTTGGCGATGAGGACCCGGCGGGGACGCGGGGGCGTCACCGAACCGGAAGCGGCCGTCATCCGCCCCAGACGGATTCGGGCCGCTCCATGAGGGCGGCGAAAGCCTTCACCACGTCCGGATCGAAGCTCATGCCCGCGCCGTCATTGGCTTCCGTGAGAGCCTGGCGGTAGAGGTCGGGACCCTTGAGCCCCACCATCCGTATCTCCTCCATGCACTCCACGAGCTGAAGGATGCGCCCGCCCATGGGGATGTCGGCCCCCGCGAGCTTGCTCGGGAAGCCCGTGCCGTCGAACTTCTCGTGGTGGGATTGGATCATCGGCAGCGCCCCTTCGACCATCTTGATGCCTTCGAGCATCTTCACCGACATGGTCGGGTGCAGCTCCTCGGCCGCCTTGATGATGCCGAAATCCGAGAGCATGGCCGGGTTGTTGAAGGCGACGTAGCCCACGTCATGAAGGATGCCGGCGTAGTAGAGCATGCGGTAGTCGTACTCGCTCACCTCGAGCATCCGTCCGATGGCGGAGGCGAGCTTCGCCGCGCGCGCCGGATGGCCCATCATGGCGGGCTTGGAGGTCTCGATCACCCCGGCCATGATCTCCATGGTGTGGGAGAAGAAGTTCTTCTGGTCGGCCATGATCTTGGTGTTGGTGATGGCCACCGACGCCAGGGAGGCCAGGCTTTGAATGAGTCCGAGGTCCGCGTCGGTGAAGGGCCCGGTGCGCTTGTTGAGGACCTGCACCACGCCCACCACCTCCCCCCGGTACTCCATCGGCACGCAGATCATTGATTTTGTGACGAAGCTGGCGGCCTTGTCGAACTGCTTGGCCAGGCGGGGGTCGTTCTGGCAGTCGTTGACGATCTCGGGCTTGCGGCTCACGGCCACGGAACCCGCGATGCCCTTGCCGATCGGGAGCAGCATGCTCTTCAAGGCCTTGGTGTTCTCTCCCGTGGCCACCTTGAAGTAGAGGCTTTTCTTGTCGTCGGTGACCAGGAACGTCGAGCTCCGTTCGCTGTCAAGGAGCTTTTCCGCCGCGGCCTGGATCTTCACGAGCAGGGCGTCGAGGTCGAGTACGGAATTGAGGCTGCCCGCGATCGAGAACAGCTCGAGCGCGGTGGCCGTGTCCATGGCCGGGGCCTTGGGCGCTTCGACGACCGGCGTTATATCAGCCATGGCTAATCCGTCCCGCCGAGGACTTCGCGGACCGTCGTGTCCCCCAGCTTGGCCTTCTCAAGCCCGTCCTGCACGATCAGGCGCATGCCGAGCTTGGTGGCCGCGGCGCGGATCGGATCGGCGGCCACGGTCTGAAGGCAAAAGCCCCTCAGCTCGTCGCCCATGACCAGGAGCTCGTGCATGCCGAGGCGGCCCTTGAACCCGGTGTCGCTGCAGGCCGGGCAGCCCTTGAAGCCGAAGAGCTTATGGCCGTTGGGAAGCTCCACCTTGTTCTCCTCGTAGACCCGCTTTTCCTCGTCGGTCGCGTCGCGCTCCACCTTGCACTCCTTGCAGAGGCGCCGGGAAAGGCGCTGGGCCAAGACGGCCTTGATGGTGGAGACGACCATGAATTCGGGGATGTGCATATCCACCAGGCGCGAGATGGTCGAGGAGGCGTCGTTGGTGTGGATGGTCGAGAACACCAAGTGGCCGGTCATGGCGGCCTCCATGGCGATATGGGCGGTCTCGGTGTCGCGGATCTCTCCGACCATGATCACGTCCGGGTCCAGGCGCAGGAAGGAGCGCAGGGCCGTGGCGAAGTCGAATTTTTTGTTCTCCCCCAATTTGAGGTCCGGGTTGACGGGCACCTGGACGATGCCGTCCAAGTTGTACTCCACCGGGTTCTCGGCGGTCAAGATCTTGATGTCGGGGCGGTTGACGTGGTTTAAGGACGCGTAGAGGGTGGTGGACTTCCCCGAGCCCGTGGGTCCGCAGACGATGATCAAGCCGAAGTTCTTCTTTCCTCCGATGCCCTTCAGGAGGGCCAGGTACTTATCGAGGGTGTCCTGCATGAAGCCCATCTTCAGGATGTCGACCTGCACGGACTTGCGGTCGAGTATGCGCATGACGCAAGACTCGCCGTAGACCGTGGGCACCATTTCGACGCGAAACTCCAAGGGATTGCCCTGGTTCAAGATTTGGATGCGCCCCGACTGCGGGATGCGCCGCTCCGTGATGTTCATGGAGTTGCTCATGATCTTGATCTTGGCGGCCAGGGCGAAGCGGTAGGCCCAGGGGATGCTGAAGGGACCCATGCGGAGGTTGCCGTCGCAGCGGAAGCGCAGAAGGACCTTCGAGTTCTTGCCGGTGGGGTCCTCGAAGGGTTCGATATGAATGTCGGAGGCCTTGGCTTTGATGGCGGCGAGAATGATGGCGTTGACCATCTTCTCGACCTCGGGGGCCGAGGCGTCCACCTTGAAGATGTCCTGCTTAGGGCCTTCCTTGACGACCTCCAGGCCCTTGGTGCCCTCCTCGTCGGGCCTGTAGTCCTCGAGGAAGCTCCTCTCCTCCTTGGCCGCCTCCTCCTCCTTCTTGATCTTCTGGAGCAGAGCGCCGCCGCCCTTGCCGTAGGCGGCGTCAAGGTTGGCGAGGATGTCGGTGGGCATCGCGAGGAAGGGCTTGATCTCGAGGCCCGTGCGGGTCTGGAGATCCTCCGCGATGAAGATGTCGAGCGGATCGGCCATGGCCACCGAAAGGTCGCTTTCTCCCTTCGCGAAGGGAAGGCAGAAATTGCGCCGGGCCACGGTCTCGGGGATGATCTTGACGGTTTCGCTGTCGATTTCCAAAGTGGCGAGGTCGGCCACCGCGACCTTCCATTCCTCCGAGAGGATCTGCAGGAGGGCCTCCTTGGTCATGAGCTCTTTTTCGAGCAGGACCAACTGGATGGGCTTATTGGAGCTGGAGGCCTCCCCCTCGGCCTGGGAGAGCTTTTCGTCCGCGATGGGCTTGCGGTCGGTGAGGATCTCCATGACCGTCTTGTGGCGCTGGACTCCCTTGACCGCCATCGTTATCCCCCCCCCGTGTGCTCGCCGAAAACGTCGCGCAAGACGCCGCAGAGCTCGCCCAGCGTGGCGCCGGCGCGCGCGCCGTCGAGTAGGCGCGGGAACAAATTCTCCGACGGAGACCGCGCGGCGTCCTCCAACTCAGCGAGTCGGGTCTTCACCGCGGATTTGTCGCGCCCGGACTTGGTGCGCCTCAGAGACTTGATCTGCTCGGCCTCAAGGCCGCGGCTGGGGCGGTGGACGCGGGGCTTCGGCCCGCGTCGGCTCTCCCCCTCGGCTTGGTGGCAGTTGACCCCGACGATCTTGCGGCGGCCCGTCTCCACAGCGAGTTGGTCCCGGTAGGCGCTTTCTTGGATCTCCGCCTGCGGCAGGCCCTGTTCGATCAAGCTCAGCATGCCGCCCCGCTCCCGAATGCTTTTCACCTTACCAAGTATGCGGCCTGCAAGTTCCCCTGTCAAGGCCTCAACAGTCCAGGCTCCCCCGACCGGGTCGGCGGCGTCGGCAACCCCCGTCTCGCAGGCGAGAATCTGCTGCGTGCGCAGGGCCAGTCCCGCCGAGTCCTCCGTCGGCAGCGACAGGGCTTCGTCGAAGGCGTTGGTATGGAGGGACTGGGCCCCTCCCAGCACCGCGGCCATGGCCTGGAGCGCCACGCGCACGACGTTGTTGTGCGGCTGGCGGCTCGTCAAGGTCGAGCCGCAGGTCTGGACGTGGAAACGCAGGGCTTGGGCGCGGGGGTCCGAGGCGCCCCAGTCCTCCTTCATGATGCGGGCCCAAACGCCGCGCGCGGCGCGGAACTTGGCGACCTCCTCGAGGAAGTGGTTGTGGCAGCCGAAGAAGAAGGACAAACCACGGCCGACGGAGTCGGCCGTCAGGCCTCGGCGGCGCAGTTCCTTTAGGTAAACCTCGGCGTTGCCGAAGGTGAAAGCGATTTCCTGTACCGCATCCGAACCCGCCTCGCGGATATGGTAACCCGAAATGGAAATGGGGTTGAATTTCGGAAGTTTCTTGAGAGCGTATTCGATCGTGTCGGCCGCCAGCCTCACGCTCGGACCCGGGGGAAAAATATAGGTTCCTCGGGCCAAAAATTCTTTCAGAATGTCGTTTTGCAGAGTCCCGCGCAAGACGGCCGGATCGAGTCCGCGCCTTTCGGCAACGACTACATAAAAGGCCAGGAGGACCGCGGCGCTCGCATTAATGGTCAAAGACGTCGACACCTCTTCGAGGGGAACGCCCTCGAAGAGGGCCGACATTTCCCCGACATGGCCGATGTGCACGCCGACCCGGCCGACCTCCCCGGCCGCGCGCGGGTGGTCCGCGTCCAGACCGATCTGGGTGGGCAGGTCGAAAGCCGTGGAAAGGCCGGTTTGCCCTTGCTCCAGGAGCCATCGGAACCGCGCGTTGGTCTGCGCCGCCGTGCCGAATCCCGCGTACTGGCGCATGGTCCAGGGCTTGCCGCGGTACATCGTGGCATGAACCCCGCGCGTGAAGGGATACTCCCCCGGCCGTTCCTCGGCCGGGGGAGGGCCGGCATCCGGCCCGTAGTAACGCTGGACCTCGATGCCCGATGAGGTCTTGAAGGAAGGGTCTTCCATCCCGCCGTCAACGTTAGCAAAGTGGGGTCACATCCCGCCATCTGACAAATTCCTAGAATTTGTCAGATGGCGGGATGTGACCCCATTAGAGCCGTACGATCTGCGGGAGCTTGGAGAAGTGGGCGTCGGATGACAAAAGCATGAGATCGTGTTGAACCACCAGCGCCGCGATCCACAGGTCGTTGGTGGGGATCGGCGTTCCCTGACGCCTGAGTTGGACGAAGAGCGCCGCGTATTGATGCGTCGTCTGTTCGTCGGCCAGCAAGACGCGCGCCCGCGGTGAGTTCAGGAACTCGGTCAGCTTGGCCTCGTTCCTCCTGCCGGCGTTGCCGGCCGTAAATCCGGCCCGAAGCTCCCCAAGGACCACGAACGGCAGCCAGATTTCATCGGCGCGGCGCAAGACCCCCACGGTCTTGACCTCGGCGTCGGCCGCGGCGCGATAGGCGTTTGTGTCGAGCGAGACCCTCATTTCCAGAGCTTCGGGTCCACGCGGCGCTGGTCCTCAAGGGCCTTGTCCACGGCCGCATCCGCGATCCAGGAGCCGAAAAAGCCGTCCAAGTCCTCGTAGCGGACTTGGCCCCCGACCCCCGCCGCGGACCGGAGGGCCTCCACGGCCACGGCATTGAGGCTTTTCCCCTGGCGCCGCGCTCTATCCCTCAGCACCGAGTCCACGGCGGAGGGAACGTTGCGGATCGTGTACTGTCCCTTTGACTTCTTCGTATGCCTATAGTGTAGTCATATTATGCAGGCATGTCAAGTTCACGATTCAAGTCACGTAAGATGCACCCTCACCAGGGGTCGTCAACTCATCTGACGTGCTACCCTACTGTACGCGGGTACAGTAGGTCGGGAGGTTCAGATGAGTCCATCGGCCAGGAGAGAATACGTGACCACCTGCAAGGGCGTTACGCGACGGCGAAGTCGCGGACTGAGAAGTCGCGTCTGATCAGCGAGGTCAGCGAAAACCTAGGCTGCCACCGCAAGCACGCCACTCGGCGGCTCAACGGGAAAGTCGTAGAATTGGACAAGCCATGGCGACACCGAGAGCCTGTTTATCCCGAGCGGTTGGTGCGAGTGCTGGAAGGTGTGTGGGAGGCCAGCCAGCAGCTTTGGGCGGTTCGCTTGAAGAAGGCCTTGCCGCTGTGGCTGCCCTGGATCAAGAAGCGGTGGGTGCTCGACGCGCAAGATCAGCGGCAGCTCTTGGCGATGAGCGCGGCGACGATGGAGCGGCGCCTGGCGGGCTACAAGCGCCGGCGCAGCCGCAAGATTTACGGCAAGACCAAGCCGGGGCGGTGGCTGCGGCAGACGATCCCGATCCAGACGGAGTCGTGGAACGTGCCGGAGCCCGGTTGGGCGGAGATTGACACGGTGAGCCATTCCGGGTCGTGTGCCGAGGGGCTCTTCGCCTACACGGTCAACCAGACGGACCTGTTCTCGGGCTGGACGGAGTGCCGGGCGATCTTGGGAAAGGGCGCGGCGGAGGTCAAGACGGCGATCGAAGAGATGCGCATTGACCTTCCCTTCGAGCTTAAGGGGCTCGATAGCGACAACGGGGAGGAGTTCATCAACTGGCTTCTTGATCGCTATTGCCGAGACAGCAAAGTCCAGCGTTTCCGAAGCCGGCCGTACAAGAAGGACGACCAGGCCCACATCGAGCAGAAGAACTGGACGCACGTGAGAAAGCTCATCGGCTGGGACCGTTACGACACGCAGGAAGCGGTCGACGCCATGAACGACCTGTACCGCAACGAGTGGCGGCTGTTCTGCAACCTCTACCTGCCGTCGGTGAAACTGGACAAGAAGATCCGCGTGGGATCGCGGATCAAGCGGGTCTATAAAGAGGCCA
>CAYJXJ010000198.1:2469-8102 GCA_964374095.1 uncultured Elusimicrobia bacterium | reverse complement strand
GGAAGACGAGTTCGTAGGTCCCGTTGGCCCGTAGGCCCATCTTCTCTTCTTTCTTGCCGAATCCAAAGCCCGGCGTTCCCTTCTCGACCACGAAGGCCGAGAGCCCGCGCGCGCCCCGGTTGAGGTCGGTCGAGGCGAAGACCACGTAGGTCTCGGCGTCCTTTCCGGTCGAGCAGAAATTCTTGATGCCGTTGAGGACGTAGTGTTCCCCGTCGAGCTTGGCGGTGGCCTTGGTGGCGGTGGCGTCGGAGCCCGCGCCGGGCTCGGTGATGTTGAAAGCCCCGAGCTTCTTTGCCGAGGCCAGGTCCGGGATCCATTTCTCGCGTTGTTTCGGCGTGCCGAAAAGCAGGATCGGGATCGCGGCGAGCGACGTGGTGGCAAAGCCCATGGAGATGCCGGCGCAGGCCGCGGAGAGCTCCTCGGCCACGATGATGAGCTCCGAGACCCCGCCCCCCAAGCCCCCGTATTTCTCGGGCAGGTAGACACCCGCCAGGTCGGCCTTGCGGAGCTCCTCGATCACGGGCCACGGGAATTCCTCGGTCTTGTCGTAGTGCTCGCGCACGGGCTTGATCTTTCTGCGCGCGAACTCCCGCGCCAGGGCTCGGATCTCCCGCTGCTGCTCGGTCAACTGGTAGTCCATGGTCTCCTCCCGCGCCCGTGGGACGCGTCGCACGGGTAGTAAACCAAGTGTGGAACCGCTTGGCTAGAACCAGATGGCCCGCCCCCGGCCGTTACCGTGAAGTCTCCATCGAGAAGCGCGTCGCGGGCGCGGGAGACGACCTCGACCGCCACGGGCGTCTCTCATCGCAAGCCCTCCGACCGGCGTCAACTTTGCTATAATGCCCGCGGCCGTGGCGCCCGCGCGTCCAATTAGCTGGAAGCGCGGGAGAGCCGCGGCCGACCGGGAGGAGACCATGTCCGAGAATCAGAATCCGCAGGAGACGCCCAAGAAGAGAACCGGAGCCCGCAGGGTCGCGACGATCGCGGCCGGCGCCGCTCTCGGAGCCGCCGCCGCGCTGCTGCTTGCCCCGCAGACCGGAAAGAAGTCCCGAAAGAAGGTCAATGACTTCCTTGGTGAAGTCAAGAAAAAGATCAAGTCCGCCAAGCTGCCGTCGTTCAACGGCAAGACCGAGGATCTCGTCGAGGCGTAGTCCTCCGCTTCAAATCGAAAGCCCCGGCCGCGAGGCCGGGGCTTTCCCATTTGTGTATTCTTCTCTCGGAACCCTTACCCCGTGCGGGTGCGGAGGAGAGGCCGTGACGCCAACTGTACGCGCGTACAGTTCTATACGCGAGACCGGAACCTATGGGTCGCCTGCGGGGTCGAGTTAAGGGTGGAACGAAGCGTCCGCACGACGGGGGTATCAGGTCTATGAGGAAAAGCCTTGCTTGCGCCGCGGTCTTGGCGGTTTTAGGAGCAGTCCGGCTCGGGAGCGGCCGCCTGAAGCTTCACGCGCAGGCGGGAGTTGAAGCCCCGTCGGCGATCCTGCCCCCGCATGTGCGGGGAGGCGGAATCTCCTTCCAGTTCGACCGCGCCGCGGGAACCTTCCTGCCGCCGCGCCCGCCGGAGACGCCGGTGAGCCTCACCGCCTCGGACGGAACCGGGCTCCAATTGACGAAGCTCCACGCCCGGGCCGTGATCCGGGGCCCCATCGCTTTCACGGAGCTGCGGCTCTCCTTCCAGAACCCGCGGGACAGGGTCATCGAGGGCCGTTTCCGCATGGTCCTGCCCCAGGGCGCGTCGGTCAGCCGCTTCGCGATGAAGCAGGAGGAACGCTGGCAGGAGGGGGAGGTGGTCGAGCTTCAGAAGGCCCGCCAAGCCTACGAGGATTTCCTCCACCGCCGGCAGGACCCCGCCCTCCTGGAAAAAGGCCCCGCCAACGAGTTCGCGGCGCGCGTGTTCCCCATCCCGCCGAGAGGGGTGAAGGAACTGATACTCTCCTATTCCCAGGAGCTTGCGCGTTCGGACGTTCCCTACACCCTGGCCCTGCGGGGGCTGCCCGAGGTGGGCGAGCTTGACGTTGCCGCGGCCTCCGGGGGCAAGAGGGTCGGGGAGTTGAAGCGCTCGCGCTTCGTCCCGGACCGCGACTTCGAGGCCGGCCTTTCCCAGGAAAACGGCCCGGCGTCGGGTCTGAGGCACGAGGACTTGGTGGTCGCGCGGGTTCGGCCCGTGGTGCGGGCCCAGCCGGACGAGGTCCCCTCCCTCCTGCTTCTCTTTGACACGAGCGCCTCGCGCGGGCTGGGGTTCAAGGAGCAGGTCCGCCTCCTGGGTATTTTGATCGCGGGTCTCGCCCGGGGAGCGGGGTCTCAAACGCCCGTCACCATCGCCTGTTTCGACCAGGAGGTGGAGGCCGTGTATGAGGGAGGGGCGGGCGCCTTCACGGAGGAGCACCTCCGCCGCATCCGCAGCCGGCGCGCCCTCGGGGCCTCGGACTTGAACAAGGCCCTGGTCTGGGCCCGAGACGCCTTGAAGAAGCGGCCTGCGAAGCGCGTCATCCTCATGACGGACGGCGTGGCGACCGCGGGGGCCGCGGAGCCCGAGGAACTGGCCGCGGCGGCGCGCGGCCTTAAGGCCGTCGGCGTCGAACGCCTTGACGCCGTCGCGGTCGGGGGAATCCGGGATGAGGCCGTCCTCAGGAAGCTTGTCGCCTCCGGCCTTCCCCGCGACGGGACCGTAGCCGACGGGGATAAGGATCCCTCCGAGATCGGGCGCAAGCTCACCGGCGCCACTCAGTCCAACCTGGCCGTTTCAGTCGCGGGAGCCTCCTGGCATTGGCCGCCGAGACTTGACGGGGTCCAGGCCGGAGACGAAGTCGTCATTTATGCGCGCCTGCCGGCTTCCCGGCCGCTGCGGGTCATGCTCGGCGGCGCGGATGTCCCTGTTTCCGTAGCAAACGTTCAAGCTGAAGACCGGCCGCTCCTGGAGCGCGCCGCGGCCAATGCCTCCATCGCCAGGCTGCTGAACCGGCATTCCGAGGCCGATGGAAAAGAGGCCAAGGCCAGGATTCGGGAAGAGATCGTCCAACTCTCCGTCCAGAAGCGCGTCCTTTCCCCGTACACCGCGCTCCTGGTCCTGGAGACCGAGGAAGACTTCGCCCGTTACGGCCTTGACCGCAACGCCCTATCGGACATCCTGATTGTGGAAGGAACCCAAGTCCGCAACACCAAGCGCGGCGGGCGGGACCTGGTGTTTGTCCCCCGCTTGCCGACGGCGGGTGACGTGGGAGCGCTCAAGAGCGCATCCATGCGGGGGCGGCGGGCGGACTCCGCCCCGGAGTCCTTGCCGACGGAGGAACAGCACATCGCCGCGATGGAGGCCCCGAGCCTTGATGCGGAGCCGGTCCCGCGGGAGTCGCCCCGGCCGTCTAGGCCCCCGCCCAGCCCCAGCCGTCACTCGCAGCCCAGATTTTTGCCCGGCCCCTCCCCCGTGGCGCCCCCTCCGGGAGGACCGGAGGCGCGCGGCGAGCCGGCCTATACCGGGACATTCATGCGGATCATGGACCACATCGCCGCCGGCAGGACCTCGAAGGCCGAAGAAGCCGCGCGGGCATGGCTTGGCGAGTCGCCGGGTGACGTGATGGCGCTCGTGGGCCTGGGCGAGGTCCTGGAGTCGGCCGGCCGCCGCGACGACGCGGCGCGCGCCTACGGCTCGATCATCGACCTCTTCCCCGACCGGGCCGACCTCCGGCGTTTCGCGGGGGCGAGGCTCGAGCGCCTCAAGGGCGCGGCCCTCGAGCTGGCTCTCGACTCGTTTAAGAAGGCTCTGGAGAACCGCCCGGACCATCCCTCCAGCCACCGCCTCTACGCGTTCGCCCTCATCAAAAGGGCCCGTTACAAGGAAGCCTTCGAGGCGATCGCGGCCGCTCTGTCCCGCAGGTTTCCGAATAACCGCTTTCGCGGGGTGGACCGCATCCTGCGGGAGGACCTGGGCCTGGCCGCCGCGGCCTGGATCAAGGCCGAGCCGACCCGCGAGGGCGAGATCCTGGAACTCCTGAAGAAGGCCGGCGGGACGCGGGAGGGCGATCCCTCCATACGGTTTGTCCTCAACTGGGAAACGGATGCCAACGACGTGGATTTCCATATCCGGGACGCGAAGGGCGGGCATGCCTACTATTCCAGCCCCCAGCTCAATTCGGGCGGCGAGCTCTATGCGGATGTCACGACCGGCTACGGCCCCGAGTGCTTCACGATCCGCCTGCCCAAGGAGCGGCGCGCCGCTCCCTACAAGCTCCAGGCTCACTACTACTCGCGGGGGCCCATGGGTTTCGGGATGGGCAAGCTCCAGGTCATCGAGCACGACGGGCGCGGCGGACTTGTATTCGAGGACCGGCCCTTCGTGGTGATGAACGACAAGGCCTTCGTGGAGCTCGGCACGGTCCGGTGAGGCGGCCCGAGCAGGCTCCGGATATGGAAAAAATGCCAGAATGCCCGGCCCATGATGCTCCCCCTGGCTCTCTTCGCCTTGGCCGTGCTCCCGGCCGTGGGCGCCGGTCTGGACCTTCGGGCTGGCCGTGGCGTCCCATGGTCTCTTCGATTTTGTGCTCCTGATCCAAAAAGAGGGGGAGCCCAAGGCCAGCGCGCTGATCTCCGTGTGCGTCGTGCTGGGGTTGTGGCTGTGGGGCCGGCACGCCCTGGAGTCCGGGGTCGAGGAGTCACGTCTGGCCGCGCCGGCGGAAGCCGCGCCGACGGCGGAGACGGCGGCGGAAGCGACGTCGATGGAATCCACAGCCGACCGGTTCCTGCGGTATGTCTGCGCGTTCTTCGGCTGCGCGGCCTGCTTATGGGCGGCCATTCTGGCCTTGGGCTTCTTCATGCTCTGGCACGAGGGCAAGATCCTTGATGGCTGGATCTACGCCGTCACGGTGGGCGGACCGGCGCTCGTGGGAATCAGCCTGTTGCGCCGCTCCCGTCGGGTCGAAATAATCGTCTCGCCGCATGTCCCGCAATGAGTATCATGCGTCACGGGCGATCGCATTGGGTCCTCCCGGTCCTGTTCTCGGCCTTCTGCCTCTCGGCGCGAGGGGCCTCCGTTGCCCCGGAGCTGGAATTTCGTCAGGCCGGCAAACTGAAGGTCCGCTTGAGCCGCGACGACCTCAGAGCCCGCCTGACGGCTCACCCGGTCCGCTTCGCCAGTCCCTTCTCGGAGGGACGCCGGAAGAACTACGAAGCCTTCCGCATCCAGGACGTCCTCCAATCGGCCTATGGGGATTCCTGGAAGGACGAGGCGTACTCCGACGTCGCGTTCATCGCCCGGGACTCAGGCAAGACCTGGTAGGCTGCTGAGCCGGATCCCCGCGGCCTTCATCTCGGCGAGGGCCCGCCCGCAGTCTCCGGCTTTGAGCTCCACGCCGCGGCAGCCGTCCTCCAGCAGCACGGTCTCCAGCCCCAGCGAGCGGGCGTCCAGGGCCGTCCAGCGCACGCAGTAGTCCGTGGCCAGGCCCATGACGAGGACGCGGCCGACGCCCCGATCCTTGAGGTAATCGCCGAGTCCCGTGGCGCGCCGGCGCCCGTTGTCGAAGAAGCCGCTGTAGGAATCAACCGTCGGGTGTTAACCAAGGGGGAAGAAACCACACCCCCGCGGCAAGTTGGAGTCTCGGTGTTGTTGAGCCCCCCCCGTGCCCAGTAAGCACTGTTAC
>CAYJXJ010000198.1:0-2459 GCA_964374095.1 uncultured Elusimicrobia bacterium | reverse complement strand
ACACCCCCCCCCCCCCCCCACCCGACATCAAATTTTTTGTGTGGGCTGTTATTCGGTGTGCTCTCCCTCTGGGGACCCCCTTTTGGGGCACCCCCCGACTCCCCGGCGGCAAGTGCAGGTCTCGGTGTAGTTCAGCCCCCAGGGTGCCCTGTACGCAGTGATCCGGCCACAATACTTGGTCGAGTCCGTGGAGCTTGATGACCTCCCCCGGTCGTCGGCCGGGGTGGCTGGAAGCGAAGCTTCCATGCCCGCGGGGGTGCCAGTCCTGGGTCGCGACGACCAGCTCGTAGAGTCCGCTACGGGCGAGGAGCGCGTTGGCGACGGGCACGACCTTATCTCCTTGCGTTACGGCCAAGGCGCCGCCCGGCATGAAGTCGACCTGGAGATCCACGAGGATGACCGCGGTCTTCACTTCAATTCCTCGAGCTCGCGCGACAGCCCGCTCGATAGGATCGGGAAGCGGCACCAGGAGCGGGGATCGAGGTTGGCGTCGTCGAGGTGGAAGGACGGGGCGTAGCGCTCCCGCTTCCACTGGTTGCGGCACCAGAGGCGCAGGAATCGGTCGACCCAGCCGCGGTGGGTCCGGCGGTCGTGTTCGGGGAACTGCCGGGCCACGACGTCGAGAATCTCCTTGGGGGAGCGCTTGTCCCGCACGAAGGCGCGTTCGATGGCGTCCAGGACGGGATAGGGCATGAGGTCCTTCTCGGCGGCCTGGGCGGCCGCGGCGGGCCGCAATTCGGGGGTGGGCTTCTGGGCGGTGACGTGGGAGAGAGCGGGGACCGGGCCGGAAAAGTCCGGGCCTTCCTTCTCCAACCAGCCCAGCCATTGCAGGAGGAAGGCCTTATCGATGCCCGCGATGGGGGAGAGGCCGCCGCAGGTGTCGCCGTCCATGGTGGCGTAGCCCACCGCCGCCTCGGAGCGGTCGCTGGTCGCCAAGAGGAGCGCGTCGCGGATGTTGGCGAGCATCCAGACTCCCGGCGCGCGCACCCGGGCCTGTATGTTCTGGAGGGCGAGGTCGTCGGCTTCCCAGGTGAGGGGACGCCCGACGGTTTTGGAGACCATTCCACTGTAGTCTCGCACCAATCCGCCGATCTCCCATTCGAAGAACTGGGCTCCCAGGGCTTCGGCCACGGCGCGGGCCGAACTGCGGCTCACGCCGCCCGAATTGTCGGTGGCCTGATAAACCAACGCCAGGAGCCGGCGCACCAGCGCCGGCTCCTTGTCGTCATCCGTCCAAGGGACTCGTGGGAGCTTGCGTCGCAAGCCGTCCAGCCCGAGTTCTGAAAGCGCCATGCGAACGGCCAAGAACACCAAACACGCCACGGCGGAGGAATCCGCGCCGCCGCTCAGCGAAACCACGAACCCCCGCGCCCCGCAGCGCCGCAGGTAGTCGATAAGCCCGAGCGCCACGGCCCGGGTGAACTCTTCCTCTTTCACCCGGGGTCCCGACTCCCAGGCCGCGGGTGGCTGCGGCGTGCTCGGGGCCGGGGGCGGGGGGAAGGAGAACTCGGCGCGCACCACGCTGGGGTCATTGGAGAGGAGCTGAGGGGCGTAGCTTCCCGTGCGGGACCGGTTCATGCGGTTGAGCGATATATCGACATCCGTCCAGGTCAGGTTCCAGTCCTTGGCGGAGAACCGCGGGCCTTGGGCCAGGAGCTTGCCTCCGGAGGCGATCAGGCAGCCCCCATCGTAGATGACGCGCCCGGCCTCGTTTCCCAGGAGGTTTGCGTAGAGGTAAGCCACGCCGAAGGCCCGGGACCCCTCGGTCACGAACCGCCGCCGCGTGTCGATCTTGCCGAAGGCGAAGTGGCTGGCCGAGGGGTTCATGATCACGTCGGCGCCCTTCAAGGCGAGAGCCGCCCCGGGGCGGTTGGAGACCCAGGCCTCCTCGCAGATTTCAAAGCCGATCTCGAGGCCCCCGCAGTCAAAGAGCAAGTCGCCGAAGGGGACCTTGCGGTCCGGGCGCGGGAGGAGGTTGCTCACCCCGGCGGCCCAAGGCTTGAACCATCGGGGTTCGTAATGGATGCCGTCGCCGGCGAGGAATTTCTTGGCCGCCAGGCCTATGAGCTTGCCGTCACAGCAGAGGGCCGCGGCGTTGAAGACGCAGCCGTCGTGAAAGACCGGCAGTCCCAGGCCCACGATCAGCCCCCGGGTGAGCGGCAGGAGCTTCTCGAGTTGGGCGAAGGCGGTCTCGTGGACGAACTCGGAATGAAAGAGGTCCTCGCACCCATAGCCCGTCACGCACAATTCGGGGAGGCAGAGGACCGAGACGCCCGCGGCGCGCGCCGCTTCGAGGGCGGCTTGTAGGCGCGCGAGATTGCCGTCCCAATCGAGCGGGGTCTGGTTGAGCGTCGCGGCGCCGACCCTCACGATCTTCACGGCGCCGCCTCCTGGGAAGCCCTGCCCAGGCGCATCCGGGCTTCAAGGATGAGGCGGGTCTTGCGCGCGTAGTGGCCAGA
>CAYJXJ010000197.1:5036-8300 GCA_964374095.1 uncultured Elusimicrobia bacterium | reverse complement strand
ACGACCTCAACCGGTGCCATGCTTGTAGACTTCCACACTAATTGCAGAAGAACCCCAAAAAGAGCCGGGCGTCGGCTTCCACCGCGAGCGCCGCGGGAAAATTCCGGTTGAAGACCTCGCCGCTCGCGTCGACATGGATGAGCCTCGCCGGAGGTTCGAAGCCGTAGCTTGCCGTAGCCACCTCGCCGAAGCGGCAGCCCACCGCCAGCATGACGTCGGCCCGTCCGCTTTCGCGGCCCACGAAGGTCGGGGAGGAACGGCCCAATCCGTTCCAAAGCCAGAGCGGGTGCGACTCCGGGAAGACTCCCTTGCCCTGGATCGTCGTGGCCACGGGGGCTTGCAGGCGCTCGGCGAGGTCGCGGACCAGGCCGGCGGCCCCGGCCGCCCCGCGCCCGACATAAAGGATCGGGAAAGCCGCGGCGTTGAGCATGCGGGCGGCCGAGTCCACCAAGGCGGGATCGGGTTTTTTCGGGGGGGTCGCCGCGGGCGCCGCGGGAGCCGATTCCAGCTCCTGCCCCAGCAGGTAGAGCTCGGCGGGGATCTCCACGGCGACCGGCCCCGGGGAGCCGGCGCGCGCCAGGTCCGCGGCCCGGCGGACCATGGGATACACGTCGGCGGCCGTCGCGGCCCTCCAGGCCGCCTTGGTGATGGGCCGCAGGACGGCCAGCTGGTCCACGTCGTGGAGCTGGAAGGCGCGGCCGGTGTCCTGGCGTATGCCGCAGGTCAGGACCAGGAGGGGGACGTTGTCCATGAACGCCTCGGCGATCCCGGAGAGGGCGTGCGTGACTCCCGCCCCCGGAACCACGTTGGCCACGCCGAGCCCGGAAGTCGTGCGCGAGACCGCGTCGGCCATGAAGGAAGCGCACTGTTCGTCGGTGACGAGGATGGGCTTCACCGTGGAGTCCTCGAGCGCGTCATAGAGCTCGATGTTATGGGTCCCGGGTATGCCGAAGGTAAACCGGGCGCCGCAATCCTCGAGGGCGCGCGCCACGAGCTCGCCGGTGTTGGCCTTCACGCGGTCTTCCCGCGGACCAAGGCCTGGGCCGCCGCGCGCCCGGTCAGGACGCAGGCCCCTAGAAAGGTCCCCTCCAGGGACCCTAGGCCGTGGATGCCCCCGCCCCCGAAGCCCGCCGCCTCGCCCACGGCCCACAGTCCCTCGACCGGCCGCCCGTCGGCGCCCAAGGCGCGACACGAGAGGTCGGTTTGGATTCCGCCCAGGCTCTTGCGGGTGAGGATGTGCTCGCGCGCCGCGATCAAGGGCAGGGCGCGGCGATCCAGTATGCGCTGGAAGGCACAGGTTCGCAGGCGGTCCCCGATGTAGCACCGGACGTGGGCGATCCGCCGCAGCTGATCGTCGTTATGGTACTTGGGCCCGCGGGCGATCATGTCGTCGTAGCGGCGAATTTCGTATTCGAGGACCGAGGCGTCGACGTCCTGAGTCCCGGCCAGGGCATTCATGCGTCCCGCCAACTCGCGCACGCCCCCGGCCGAAACGAAGTCGGGACATTCCGCCAGAAGCCGGCGCACCAGGCCGGGATTGCCCAGGAGGACGGTCTTGAGGAATGCCAGCGGGCGCCGGTCCCGTATGGCCTCATTGTACTCGCTGCCCGAGACCGCCAGTTCCTTGGCGGCGATCTTCCAATTCATCACCTGCCAGGAGTACTTCTTGGGCTGCCGGCAGACCGACTCGACGAGAAAGCGCGTGTCATAGCCGGTCACGAGGGGCACCGGTCCGATGCGGCGACCGGAAGAGTCCAGCCAGAGCGCCGACTTGGGCGGCACGAGGCTCAGGCCGTGGAACTCGTGACGCGGGCGCGGATGCCGGACCCCGGCCGCGTAATTCCACAGCCGGTCCATATGGGTGAGCCTCGCGCCCAGACGCTCGGCCTCGTCGTGCATGGCCCCGTCGGCCGCCGGATGCGAACCGTTGAGCAGGGTCTCGGGCGGGGCTCCCCAACCCACCGGCCAGTGCCGCCGCACGCGCGCCAGGTTGCCGGCGATGCCCCCGCTGGCCAGGACGACCGCCGATCCCTCCGCCCGGAAAGTCCCGGCCGCGCCCTCGATGGTTCCGGAGCAGGCCGAGAGGCGCCCCCCGGAGGTCTCCAGCCGCTCGACCCGATGGCCGAAGAGCATGCGCAGGCGCCCCGCGTGGGGGTGTCCGCGGAGAGCGGACTCGAGCCGCTCGACCAGCCCCTGTCCGGTGCCCCACACCATATGAAAGCGCGGCACGGAATTGCCGGGCCGGAAGAGCCCGCGCTCGACCCAATGCACCGCGGGGAAAAACCGCACCCCGCGGCCCCTCAACCATTCATACACTTCCGGGACGCTCCGCCGGACATAGTCCTCGGCCCAGCGGCGCGGCCAGACGTCGCCGGCCTCGAAGCCCGCCGTGGCTTCCCAGTCCGCGAGGGCCAACTCCGGGCTGTCCCGGATGCCGCCGCGGCGTTGTTCGGGCGTGCCGGCGAAGAAGATGCCGCCGAAGGCCTGCCGGGCCAGTCCTCCCAGGCGGTCCGGCTCCTGGCGCTCCACGAGGACGATCGAGGCCCCCAGGTCGAGGAGTTCGAGGGCCGCGCAAATTCCAGCCAACCCGCCCCCGATGATGACGACGTCCGCGCGATGCAGTGATTCAGGCACCGGAGTGATGGTAGAACAATTATGCTCGGCATTGGAAATGAGAAGCGATGGGTCTTTCGATAGAATGAAGGCGGTCCCTCCTTCGCTGGAGGTAACCTCCTTCGCTGGAGGTAACCTCCTTCGCTGGAGGTAACAAAAGAAAAACCCTAGCTGGTACCCGAACGGGGGGCAGTCGCCTTTCCCTGGAAGAAGGCCTTAAGCTCCGCCGTGGAATCGAGACGGCGGCAAGGGGGCAGGGCCTCAAGGAACTGCGCCCCGTAGGAACGCCGGGCGAGGCGCGAATCGAGGACCACGACCGCGCCGCGGTCGGAGCTCGAGCGGATGAGGCGTCCGAAGCCCTGGCGGAACTTCGCCACGGCCCGCGGCACGCTCCAATCCTTGAAGTAGTTCCGGCCCTTCTCCTCAAGGAATTCCCGCCGCGCCCCTTCCAGCGGCGAGCTGAAATTAGGGAACGGAAGCTTCGCGACCACGACGCAGGATAACGCGCCGCCCTCGACGTCCACCCCGTGCCAAAAGGTGTCGACTCCCAGCAAGACGGCGTTGCGCGCCCTCCCGAAGTCCCCGATCAGGGCCTCGTTGCCGGAGCGCCCCTGCGCCCAGACCGGCCGGCCGCGCACGCGGGATTTCAGC
>CAYJXJ010000197.1:0-5026 GCA_964374095.1 uncultured Elusimicrobia bacterium | reverse complement strand
TTCAGCCTCTCATGCACGCGGCGCAATGACTTCCAGCTTGAGAACAGGATAAGAATGCCGCCCGGCACGGCGGCGATGATCCGGCGGCAGGCGGCGGCCACGGCCGCGTCGAATCGGCCCTCCTGGTCCGGCTCGGGAAGGTCTTCGAGGACCAGGAGGGCGGCTTGCGAACGGAAATCGAAGGGTGAGTCGAGCACGACCCCGCGGGCGCCCTCGAGCCCGACCCGCCGGCGGAATTCGCCCAACCCGTCGCCCGAACCCAGGGTGGCCGAGGTGAGGACGGCCGGGACGGACCCGGTGAAGACCGTCTGGGCCAGGCGCTCCGCCACGTCCAAGGGCGCTCCCCGCAGTTCGATGCCATGGCGCGTGGCTTCCACCCAGCGCGCCGTCCCCGGTTGGGAGCCCTCGAGTATGGAGACCGCTTGGGCTCGAATGTGCGTCAGACGCAGGGCCATGGCCCGCGCCTCGGCCGACTCTTCGGCGTCGGGACAAGCGGCCGCGACGGCCTCCAGCGCGGCCTCGAGCTCTTTCAACGCAATCGCGGGGGAAAACGTCCTCGGCTGAAGCGGGCGGGATTGAGGCTCGTCGGCAACCGCGGCCAGGGCCTGGGGCAGGCCGTGCGAGTCCGCCAGTTCGCGGAAAAACTCCTTGAGGCTGAGGGAGGCGGCATCGGCCGCGGACGCGGCCGAGCGGCGTATGGGTTCGGAACAACCGCGGACGCGGCCGAGGAGAGGACCGCGCTCATGCGGACCTCCGCGGATGTCCGAAAGCAGGCGGGCCGCTCGTCCCGAGGCGACCGAAAGCCCGAAGTGAGACACCGCGGTTTCCTCCAGGGCATGCGCCTCGTCGATCACCAAGGCGTCATGGGAGGGCAGGCGCGCGCCGGAAAGCAGAAGGGCATGGTTGACCACGAGGATGTGGCTGCGCTCGGCCGCCTCGCGGTCGCGCCGGTAGAGGCATCGCGGCCACGACCGGCCGGTCGAGCCCAGGCAGAGGTCCGGCTCCCGCCGCAGACGGGCCCAGAGCCCCTCGCCAACCAAGCTCGGCAGGCCGGAGCGCAGACCCGACCCCGCCGAGGCCGACCAGTCCAGCAATTCGGAAACCGTACGCCCGGCCGCGCCGTCAAAGAGTCCGGGCTGGGACGCGGCCCGCTCCAGGCGCTGGACGCAGAGGTAGTTCTCGGCGCCCATCAGCAGGGCCGAGCGCAGGGGCAGGCCGAGGCGCCGCATCACCTCCTCAACCAGCGGGAGCTCTCGTCCCACCAGCTGCTCCTGCAGGGTCTTGGTCTGCGTGGAAACCAGCACGCGCCGCCCGGAGGAGGCCGCCCAAAGCGCGCCGGGCAGGAGATAGGCCAGGGATTTCCCGACTCCGGTCGGGGCTTCGACCACCAGGGACTCTCCGTTCTCGAAGGCCGCCCACACCGCGGCCGCCATGGCCGCCTGCTGGGGCCGCTCCTCGAAATGGGGGTCCGCGGCCGCCAGCGGCCCGCCGGACTTGAACAGCTCCTCAACAGTGGCGCGCATCGACGATATTATATACTTTGGCCCATGATCCGACTGGCCTTCCACGGCGCCGCGCGCACCGTCACCGGCTCGAAGTTCCTGCTGACCGCCGACGCCGATTCGCTTCTCGTCGACTGCGGCATGTTCCAGGGGCTCAAGGAGCTTCGCCTCAAGAATTGGGACAAACCCCCGTTCGATCCCCGGGCCCTGAAGGCCGTGGCCCTCACCCACGCCCATATCGACCACTGCGGCTACCTGCCGAGGCTGGTCCGCGAGGGGTTCTCGGGCCCCATCATCTCCACGCCCGCGACCGCCGACATCCTCCCGATCATGCTTTTTGACGCGGCCAAGCTCGCCCTGGAAGACGCCAAGCACATGAACCGGCACGGGCTCTCCAAGCACAAGCCCGCCTTGCCCCTTTTCACCCGCGAGGACGTGGAGACGACCCTGACCATGCTCTCCCCGGTCGACTACGGCGCCAACCGGGGCCTGGGTCCCAAGCTTTCGCTGCGTTTCATCGACGTCGGGCATATCCTCGGCTCGGCCATGATCGAGGTGACCGCCCAATCCGGCGGCGAGACCCACCGGACTCTTTTCAGCGGCGACGTCGGCCGCTACGACACGCCGCTTCCGCCCGATCCCCTGCCGCCGCCGCCCTGCGACGCGCTCGTCATCGAATCCACCTACGGCGACCGCCGGCACGAGCCCGCCGACCTCCACGACCAGCTGGCCCGGCTGATCGCCGAAATCGTCCGAACCCAGGGCATCCTTCTCATCCCCGCTTTCGCGGTGGGACGCTCCCAACAGCTGCTCTTCATCTTAAAGGAGCTCGCCGATTCCGGGCGCATACCGAAAGTCCCGGTGCACGTCGACAGCCCCATGGCCTTCAAGACCACCGACCTCTACCTCAAGTACATGGCCAATCACCGGGTCCGCATGGACTCGCCCAAAGGGGGCGGGAGCATCGTCACCGGCAGCGTCAAGCTCCACCGCAGCGGGGCCGAGTCGCGGCAATTGGCCTTCCTCAAGGGCCCGGCGGTGCTCATCTCCTCGTCGGGGATGCTCGCGGGGGGAAGGATACTGTCCCACCTCCGACACTTCATGCCGAGGTCCACCACCATACTCGCGATCGCCGGCTACATGGCCGAAGGGACGCGCGGCCGGGCGCTGTTGGAGGGCGCGAAGACGGTGAGGGTGTACGGCCAGGAAGTCGAGATCCGCGGCCAGGTGGTGGACCTCGACGGCTTCTCCGGACATGCCGACTACGCCGAGCTCCTGCGCTGGACCAAGGACCTGCCCAAGCCCGCGGCCGTCTTCGTCGTGCACGGGGAGGCCCGCTCCGCCGAGGCCTTCGCCGCGCGCCTGCGCGGGGAGCGCGGCTGGACCGTCACGGTCCCCGGACTCCACCAGGAAGTAGTTCTTTCCCCGTGAACTGCCCCCCAGCCCGGCGCCGGCCGCTAGGTGCCGCAGCGCCTCTACATCATCAGCCCGGCGGCCGATCGGCTGACGGCCGGAGGCGTCCGCTCATCGACGCCATGCTCCTGGCCGGCATCAGACAGGTGGACGCGCTGCGCGACACGCTCGTGTTCAAGGGCGGGACGGCGCTCAAGAAGTGCTACCTCGGGGACTACCGTTTCTCCGAGGACCTGGATTTCACCGGCGTAGGCTCCGTCCCGACCGGCCCCGCGATGGAAGCCGCAATGCGCCAGGCCTGCGCTTCCAATTATTGGAGGCGCAGGTAGAACTCCGCCCGGGCGGAGTTCCAATGGACACACCCGGCGGACTTTCAGGGCGCCCATTATCTCCCGACGCCCCACAAGGCCACCGACGCCCTGGCGCGCAGGGCCCAGTCCGGGGAACTCGTGGTCAGACCCTTCCCCAGGAAGGCGAAAAACCGCAGGCCATGCCATGGGGAGCGCCACACGGCCCCGGCCCTCAGGATCGACAGGGCGGGCAAGTAGCCCTTTCCTGTCGTGCCGGAAAAATCCGCGGCCCCCGTGACGCCCCGGCCCAGGTCCATGGAACCCGACAATCCCGCGACGAGTATGTCGCTCTGGTAGGCGGTCTGCGTCGGATCCCCGCGAATCCCGATGCCGACGTTGGCGTCCACCCGCGCCCGCGGGCCGACGCGGCGGCCGGCGGCGGCGTGCATGTAGATGTCGGCCTGATCGGTGCCGAGGTCGGTCTCATCGGAGGCGTTGGGGAGCTTCAGCCCCCAGATCAGCCCGAAACCCGGCCGGCGGATGGTTTCCGGCGCGAAGATCCACTTGGTCCAAAGGGAGAAGTCCCCGATCTCGCTTTGAAAGCCCCCGTCCTTCTTGAAGGCCCAGATCTGCCCCGCCCCGTCGAAGCGGATCTCGAGGGTTTCGGCCACCCAGTAGCGCGCCGCGATGACCGGCAGGCGCAGGAGGTGCCCCTCGGGGGAATGGAAACGCATGGGGTGGGTCTTCTCCACGTCGGTATGCGCCGAGAGGTCGAGCGTGCGCGCCGGGAGGCACTGGGCGGACTGCGTCGCCAGGGGCAGGGGCAGTTGGTAACCCGCGGGCTTTTCCGGAGCGCAGCCGGGGGGAGGCGCGTCCTGACCAGCCGCGGCAACCGTTAAGAGGCAGACGACGGCCACAGGCGCCAGGAGCCTTCGGAACATTGGATAGAAGTCTGGCGCCGGTTTCCTAAACGGACCCGGTTTCCAGAAACCCCCTTTCAAACCGTGCTTGCGGTTTTCCCGCACACGGCTTAACGATGGTCTTCGCTGCGTAGCTTGCACGAGGTCCAGTCATCGAACCTCGCTTGGCTGCCGCGGCTAGTCGGACTTGAGGTTGTCGCACGTTTTCGCCAGGCCCATGCCTGTCGGGGTTGTTGGGTCCACCGAAGTGAACCATGCCCTTGCGCTTACCCTCGTGCCCAACGTGACCAAAGCAGAGGCCCTTCCCTCGGAAGGCGTTATCTTGCGCCTTCGTCATCAGTAGTACGGCCCCCTCGGACTCCCGCTGGACTCCGCTCGATTTCACCGTCGGCTTATACGAGCGGCCTTGCCGCATTACCGGCGGTCCAGACGGGTCTCCCGTGTTCCCTACCGAACCTTGAGAACGTGCCGCTCCCATTACCCCGCCAGGACCCGTAGCGCCTACTGAATCGGACACTCGCGCTGCGGACGTGGCCTCCCCCGTGACATGAGCGGATCGGCTCCCGGATTGTAAATCTGTCGAGGCTGCAGGATTCACTTGATGTTGCGGCCCGCGCTCTTGCTCCCTCCTGAGAGGCTCTTGACGCCCCGCTGTGGTCCCAGGAATCTCTCCCTGAAACTGGGGCCTGCTACCGAGCGCTCCGATGCTTGCTCGGACGGGACTTGCACCCGTTGGTTCGATACAGCTTTCACGGCGCACCACGGGGAGATTCTAGCAGAACGCTCGCGGATTCGCCCCGCCGATGGGGTGCGCTGAAGATTCGTAGGTATCCCGACTGGGCGAGGGGCCGGCCGCCATCGGAACCGGCGAGGGCTCGCCTCGGCCGTGGGCCACTGCGTC
>CAYJXJ010000196.1:0-8323 GCA_964374095.1 uncultured Elusimicrobia bacterium | reverse complement strand
ATGGCTCAGTTCAGGCCATGGACGGTAGCCCACACCTTCGTGCCATGAGCCAAAAATAGGCGAGTTGTGGCCGTCGGTTCTCTTGCCGCAATTTCGAGAGATCATCAAGGGATACTACAAGCGCTACGCGCGGCTTATGCGGGACCTGAGGCGCTTCAGTCCCTTTTTGGGCGATAGGCAGCTCCTGGCCCTTCTGAGCCTGGTCAATCAGGCCGACCGTGCATTGCAGGACTTCCGTCTCGAAAGCGTCGATCTGGTCATTCCTATCTTGAATGACGCCGTGGGACGCCTGGCAGCCGAGATCAAGATCGAGCCTGGTCCTTGGTCGACGATCGTGGAATACCGATCTGCCGGCGGCTGGCGCCCAATTCTCGAGTGCCAGGCAGGACATGCGGGGATCTTTGCCGCCAAACTGAGGATCATGTCTTACCTTGACGTTACCAAGCGGGACCAGATCCAAGAAGGCGCGATACAGCCGTCGGAGCTGATCAGAGCCGGCTGCGGGGAATTGGCGCAGCTCAAGTTTCTGATCAAGACCGAGCCCGCGGATTATGGGCAGCGAAGCCATATCCGCATCGATGGCGGTCCGCCCATCGAGGGCGCCAAGAGGCAGATCCTCGATTTTATCACCGGGTTCCTGAAGAAACACGGCCATACGCCCAGCCGGAAAGAAATCGGCGATGGCTGCGGCCTTCCTGAGGCCGACCTGGAACGGCATTTGTGTGTCCTGACCGACAGCGGTGTGCTCAGCGGCGCCGCAATCCGTCGGGAAACCCTGGACCCCAGCCTCTTTGAGAACCGGCCGGGGTTTGAGGTCGCGACCCTCGCCTTCGCCGGCCGGCAACAAGTGACCGAAACCCTCTTGAGATGGCTGACCGGGTGGCTGTCTCGCCCCCCTGCGGATTGGGAGATGCTCTGGAAGGCGGGCCGCGCGGTGGCGGCTTCGGGGCACTTGGACGTGGACCAGGCCGTCTTCGAATGGAGCCAGCGGCTCGGGTCCGCGGCCGCCCATGAGCTTGCCTGCGGATTCCTGGCGGGCTATTGGGAACGCGCCGATCGCATCCATCTTCCGGCGGTCGAGGCGTTGCTCAAGGAAATCGACACGAACGGCCAGCTCAATCCCAAGGACTTGAAACTTCCCGATGAGGCCTACCGAAACAGCGAGTTTCATACGAACTGGGTCATTTGCGCGCTGAATCGCGCGATCGCCAACTCCACCGCCTTGACCGACCATCAGCGGGCGCGTCTCCGAGATAGTCTTATGTCCTACCTGGAGCTGTTGGAGACCGCATTTCCCGGAGAGACCGAGGCAGGCAGGTATCTTGAAAACCTCTTCTTAGCGACTCTTCCGCCGGAGGAAGAGCTGCGGCTCCGGACGTTGATGGACCACATCAAGACCGTCGAGGAAGCTATTTCCAAGCTCGGACCGCCCGATATGGACTGCGAGCGAGGCGAGCCGCTGCGCCTTCCCCCAACCACCAGCGAGGCCTCCACAGTGGTGTTTCCGCGGACATTGACCTACAGGAGGCTCTCCGCGTTCGCTGAAATCATCCTAAGAGATGTCGGCTCCCGCGGCGTTCAAGTTAATTTTAAAAAGAAGACGCGCGAGAGGTAAGTGAAAAGAAAATTGAGTTCGACCCGCCGTCGTAGCGTCTCCGGAAACAAGCAAGGCGGACATCACGGCGGGCCGCCTTCTTTCCAGCCCTGGTGGAACCGCGGCCGGCCACAACGTTCGCACCCTCCACCGCTGGAAGGGTCAACCATCCCACCCCTCAAAACCCCTGGGGGTTGGAGCGTCAAGCAGGAATTTACTCCCAGTCTGGGAGTAGCGCCACGGCAATGCCTTGACGCCGGAGAAGGCCCGCTGGGGAATATTCGTCGATGCCGCACACCTCGGCGCGTCCCTCGTCCTAGGCCTGGCGACAAGGCGAAGCCCGCATTCCTCGGAGTGCCCCGCTCGATGCCAACCTATCCGCGCTCTGTTTGGTACCATTCCACCCATGCGCGCCCTGATCCCGGACGACGTCGCGGGACGGCCCGAGGGGCTGCTCCGATGACGCTGCTCGAACTGCGGGCGGTGGGCAAGGAGTTCCTCTCCGGCAGCGAGGTCCTCCATGTGCTCCGGGACGTAAGCCTCGCGGTCCGCGCGGGCGAGACCGTCGCGATCACCGGGCCCAGCGGGAGCGGCAAATCCACTCTGCTTGGCATCATGGCCGGCCTCGATCAACCCACCTCCGGCGGGGTTCTGGTGCGGGGCGAACCGGCCGGGGGCTGGGACGAGGACCGCCGCGCCGCGTGGCGGCGCCGGTCGGTGGGGTTCGTGTTCCAGAACGCCCGGCTCGTCCCCAGCCTCACCGCAGTTGAGAACGCGGCCCTGCCGCTGGAGTTAGGGGGCATGACCGCGGGCGAGGCCGCGACCCGCGCCGCGGATATTCTGGCGGGCCTGGGTTTGGGAGAGCGTCTGCGCCATTTCCCCCGCCAACTCTCCGGGGGAGAGCAGCAGCGCGTGGCCATCGCCCGCGCCTTCGCGCACCAGCCCGAGATCATCTTCGCCGACGAGCCCACCGGGAGCGTGGACCGTGAGCACGCCGCCAATGTGCTCGATACACTCTTGAAGATTCGGGACGAGGCGGGCACGGCCTTGGTCCTGGTGACCCACGACCCGGCGGTCGCGGGGCGGATGGCTCGCACCCTGCGGCTCTCGCAGGGTTCTCTCGCCCAGGACCCCCAGAGTATCTCCTGATGGGGGTCAGGACCTGCGCCTCCGGTAATAGGAGCGCCGGCGCGCTGCCGCCCGCTAGCTTGACCGCTTCGCGCCTCGCCGTCCGCATATTCTTCAGGCACTCGGGACGGATGCTGTTCTTCACGGCCTGCGTGGCGGCCGGCACGGCATTCCTCTTCGGTGTCGAGAATCTGCTCTCCTCCGTGGAGCGGGCGCTCTCCCTGCGGGCGCGCGAGATTCTCGAGGCCGACGTGGAGGTCGTCTCGAACCGGCCTTTCGACGCCCGGGCCGAGAGGGTGTTCAAGGCCGTTGCGGGCCGTGGCGCGGCGAGCGCCGCAACCGTGCGGTTCGCCTCGATGCTCTCCCCGGCGGCCGGGAAACCCTTCCTCGTGAGCGTGAAGGCCGTCGAACGCCCGCCATTCTACGGCCGCCTGGAGGTGGAGCCCGCGCAAGCCCGGCTGGAGAGCGGCTCCTGCTTCATCGAAGCCGCCGCGGCCGTCCAGCACGGCATCCGCCCGGGCGACTCGGTCCGCCTGGGCCGGGCCACTTTGACCGTGGCCGGCCTGCTGGCCAGGGAGCCGGGACGCGCCTTCGCGGCCTTCAGCCTGGGGCCGCGCGTGCTGGTGCCCATGAAAACGGTGCGCGAGACCAAGCTGATACAGTTCGGGAGCCGCATCCGCTACACCCGCATGTTCGCTCTGCCGCCTTCAAACGACCCCGCTGGGGCCGCCCAAGCCCTGCGCGCCGAGCTCGAGCGCGAGCTCCACGACCCCTATATCAACCTATCGGCGTACGGGGACGCCGACCCCACCGTGGGCGAGGCCATGCGCCGGACCACGATGTTCTTCCTCCTGGTGTCATTGGTCGCCCTCCTGCTCTCGGCCGTGGGGCTGGCCGCCGGCTTCTCGATGTTTCTCAACGAACAACTGGAGACCGTGGGCATACTCCGGGCCTTGGGCCTCAGTTCCGGCGAGACCGCGAGGCTCTACCACGGCATCGGCGCCGCGGTCGGCCTGCTGGGAGGACTCCTCGGAGCCGCGGCGGGATGGGCCCTCAGCGGAGCGGCGCTCGGGCTACTGGCCCGCGTGGGCGGCCTCCAGTTCGACGTGGACCTCTCGCTCCAGCCGCGGGCCCTGGCCGAGACCCTCGCCATCGCCGTGCTCGTCTCGGTCGGCGTCACCTGGGCGCGGGTGCGCGCGCTCTCCCGCCTTCCGGTTATTGATATCTTGGGAGACCAGGCCCTGCGCCTGCCCGCGGCCCCGCTCGGGACGGCCCTTACCGCCGCGGCGAGCCTCGCCCTCCTCTCGGCCTACTCCTACGTCAAGATCAACAGCCTGGATGTCGCGCGGACCTTCAGCTTGGCCCTGGCGGGCGGTGGACTCCTCATCGGCGCGCTGATCGCCTTCGCTTTGAAGGCGATCGCCTTTGCCGTCCATTCAGCCCCGGCCGCGCCCTTCGCCCTTCGCCACGGTCTTCTTCAACTCACCCGTCAGAAATCTCGGACCCTCGCCTTTTTGTTCACCCTTTCGGCGGGCTTCGGCCTGCTCGGCGCCTTGGGGATGGTCCACCGGAGCCTGGACCGCGAGATTCTCCTGGGCCGCGCCGAGGCGGTCCCCGATCTCTTCCTGGTCGACGTGCAAAAGACCCAAGTGTCCGGGGTGGCCGGGGTCGTGGCCCGCCACGCGCGGGGCGCGACGGAATTCTCGCCGCTTGTCCGGGCCCGGCTCACGCACGTCAACTCGGCCCCGGTGGCGCGCCGGGATATGGCCGGGCTCTCGCTCGAGGACAAGACCCGCGAGCGCGCCTTGACCCGCGAATACAACCTGACCTACCAGGACCGGCTCAATCCCAGCGAGGAGATCACGGCGGGCCGGTTCTGGGAATCCGGAGAACCCCGCCCCCAGATCAGCTTGGAGCAGGGCTTCGCCAAGCGGGTGGGACTCAAGCTCGGCGATGTCCTGCGCTTCGACATCCAGGGGCGCGAGGTGGAGGCGCCGGTCACCTCCCTGCGCCGGGTGGACTGGATGTCGATGCGTCCCAACTTCTTCGTGATCTTCACACCCTCGGCCCTGGAACGCGCGCCCCAGATCTCCATCGCCTCCCTGCGGATACGCAATCCCCTCGGAATCGCGGCGTTCTCCCGGGAACTCGTCGGCGCCTACCCCAACGTCTCCGTGATCAACGTTACCGCCGCGCTCGACACCATCCAAGGCGTCCTGGACGCCATGCGCAAGGCCCTGGCGGTCGTGGCCTGGTTCTGCGTGGGGGTGGGACTGCTCGTGCTGTCCGGGACGCTGACCTTGGCCCGCCGGGAGCGCGCCGAGCACGCCGCGCTCCTGCGCGCCCTGGGCGCCCCCACGCGGGTCCTCCTCCTAACCGATGCCGTTGAATTCATCGCCATCGGGCTCCTGACCTTCGCGATCGCGTCCGGAGCTTCCTGGGGTCTGGGCTGGGTCGTGTCCTGGAAAATGGACCTCGCCTTCGCTTACGACGCCTGGGGGCTCCTGCCCGCGCTGGGAGCGGCGCTCGTGCTCCCCTTGGCCGTGGGCCTGGCCGCGGCCTGGCCCGCCTATCGTTCCGGCGTGATGGAGACGCTTCGGCGCGAGTCGTAGCGACCCGCCAGGATGATCACGGCCGCGACGGCCGCGATCCCGAGTATGATGACGGGCGCCTCTTGCCCGGTGGCGCGCAGGACCAGGACCGCCGGCAGGGCCGCGCCGCAAAGCAGAATGGGCGGGTGACCGCGCCCCGCGGCTAGAAACACGACCGCCAGGGCCAGGAAGACCATGTCCCGGCTTGAAGCCTTGAAGCCGAGGCGGAAAGCGAACAGCCAAGCCGCCCAGAGAGCGCAGGCCAGGCCCGCGGTCCGGCAGCGGACAGGACCCCACCCCGGGCTGCCCCGGTCCGCCGCGGCCAGGAATACCGGCGCCGCCATCGCGGCGGCCAGCCCGAGCTTCGCCGAACACCGTCCGATGCAATGCAGGATGGTCCAGTGCCGGACGATGCCCATGACCAGGAGAAAACCGAGCAGGCCGAGGACGGTCCCGCGCGCCGCGGCGGGCTCCAACCACCCCAACGGCCGCAGCGGCCCGGCCGCCAGCCACTGGGCGATGAAGAGACCCGCGAGGATCGGGAATATCCAGTGATGGTGCAGTTCTTGGAAGGCGGGCAGCGAGGCGAGGCCGATAAAGAGCGCCAGGTTGGCGATGATGACGGCGACCGATGTCTTCTGCATGACCTGGATTCTACCTCATCGCGAGTATTGGGGCCGTCCATTAAAGAGATGAAAGAGATGCCTTGTCCTCCAATCCCGGAGCCCCCATACCCGCCTTGGACAACCGCCTTAAGAGGCATGGATCGTCTTTCATCCGATCGCGAAGACACCGAATGGCGATCGCCACTCCCTGCGGCGTGCGTAGGCCCATTTCCGCGCCGATCGCGCGGAGGTTAAGGTCGGTCTGCTCGCGAAGGATCAACATGACGGCGGCCCTGGCATCCCCAAGCAGTCGATTCCTCCAACCCGATCGGATGTCACGGGATTCTACTCCGAAGGCTGAGGCGACCCGCGAAAAAACGACCTCGCAGTTCACCGGTTTCGGGGTTTCATCCCAGCGAAGGGCCGCGGGCGCCGGTTCCTCCCCCTCCGGCTCCAAATACCACCCGCAATCCTTCGGCCAACCTCGCGGGTCGGCAAAAACACCCTGCCGGGCGACGGTAAATTCGTAGAATTCGGCGAGGTCTCCACCGAAGGGCGCCATCAAGGTCGCCCTTTCCAACCAAGGGACGCATTCCCGGCGCCGGTATTCAGTAAGGCTGCTCCACGGGTACTCCTCGGGCATCGAGACCAGGCCTGCCTTCACCGGATTCATGTGGATGTACCGGCCGACTTCGTGAAGATACCGCTCGTGGACCACGACCTTCGCCCGGAACCTCCCCTGGAAGACATGCCCTACCCGCTCGTGCTTGGTGTTGAAGCGCTGGGCGTATCCGCCCAGCCACAACTCCATAAACCGGGAAACCGGGATATCCGCTATCCGGAGGAGGAGGTGCAGATGATTCGTCATCAGGCAGAAAGCATGCAGCTCGACGCGCAGCCGGCGCGAAAGTTTGGCCGCCCGCGCCAAGGCGAAACGCCGGTCATCGCCGTCAAGGAACACCGGTTCCTTGTTGTTTCCCCGGGCCATGACATGGTAGAAGGCGTAGGGTCGATGAATGCGAAGCGGTCGTGCCATGGGGAGATTCCATTTACTATACGAGCTACCCCCCCAAAAAGTTCCCGGTATTTTTTCCCATCTCTTTCATCTCTTTAATGGACGGCCCCTTCGAGGAGATTGTCCGGCGGCACCACGTCCGGGTGCTCCAGCTCTGCCGGTCCCTGCTGGGAGATCGCGACCGGGCCGAGGACGCGGCCCAGGAAGTCTTTCTCAAGGCCTACCGCTCGCTCTCGGGATTCCAGGGCCAATCCGCCGTTGGAACCTGGCTCTACCGCATCGCGACCAACCACTGTCTCGACATGCGGCGCAAGGAGGCGCGCCGCAAGGAGGACTCCCTCGATCAGATCATCGACGGCGAAGGCGAGCGCGTGGATCGGCTGTTGCACCCCACAACCCCGGCAGCCGATCCGGCGGAAGCCTCCGATCTGACCGCCCGCCTCTTATCGGCGCTTCCCGAAGAACAGCGCTTCGCCCTCATCCTGCGCGAGACGCAGGGCTTGAGCTACGCCGAAATCGCGGCGGCCCTGTCTTGCTCGGAGGATTCGATCCGGGCGCGCCTGCGCCGGGCCCGCGAGAGCCTGCGGGAAGCCCTGCAGCGATTCCTGTAGCCCACCAGTCGGTTCGTAAGCACCCGAAATCGGCTCAAGGCACCCGGAGCACGACTCGGCCCTTGCCTTCGCCTGAAAGGACGGGGATCTGGTCGCGGTTTTGCAGCCGAGTCAGGCATGACCCTCTGACCATGGATAAGCACGATGCAACGGTCGATGGAGTTGGAATTCTTGGGCATCGGCATCCGTCCTACTCGTACGATCAATCCCACCCAAAAGTTCCCGAAAAATTATGGAGCGGAACTCATCCGGCGCTTGAGGCCACAATCTGTGACATAAAATTCTAATGAATAAATATATATTTTATAAGAACAACCAACCTTGGGGTCACGGATTTTGACCTCAACCCAGCAATCGGGGCAATGGCCGAAGAGGTCCGATCAGCTAACCGTTGTCCGGGCCGCAGACATAACCCGATTTCCGGGCGCAAGTCCCCGCCTGCTTGCAGTAGCTGTCTTGCTTCCATTCCACGCCGCCCATGCCGGCGGGTCCGAACAAGGACAGGAAGCGGGGAAGGTCCCGCTCGCCGCATTTCTTGATCCCCTTGACGAACATGCCGACCAGGCGGCCGTCGCGGAATTGAAGCTTGTCGTAGAACTTGTCGCGGACGGAGGCTGAGCAGCCAGAAAAGAGGGCTGCCAACGGGAGCTTCCGCCTTTCCCCCGGCGACGCGACTCCGACCCCAGCGCGGCTGATCCTTTTGCCGAGCGCGCTCAACTCCACGGTTCCTAGTGTAGTGTCCCCAACGCTTCTTTACACTTGGCCACTTTGGCCAAAAT
>CAYJXJ010000195.1:0-8540 GCA_964374095.1 uncultured Elusimicrobia bacterium | reverse complement strand
CTGCTGGAAGCGAAAAAGCGTCGCGTAGACCCCGCCGCGCTTCAAGAGCTCGGAATGCCCCCCCACCTCGGCCACCTCGCCGCGGTGCAGGACCACGATGCGGTCGGCGTTCTGGAGCGTGGAGAGGCGGTGGGCGATGATGATGACGGTGCGGCCCTTGTAGAGGCGCTCGAGGGCCTGCTGGACGGCCCGCTCGCTGGTCGTGTCGAGGTTGGAGGTCGCCTCGTCGAGTATGATGATCGCGGGGTTCTTGATCACCGCCCGCGCGATGGCCAGGCGCTGGCGTTGTCCGCCCGAGAGTCGCAGGGCGCGGTCCCCCAACTGGGTCTGCTCGCCCTCCGGCAATTGGGAAACGAAGGAGAGGGCGTCCGCGGCCTCCAGGGCCGCGCGGATCTCGGCGGGCGTGGCCTCGGGCTTGGAGAGCGCGACGTTGCCCGCCACCGTGTCGTTGAAGAGCACCGTGTCCTGGGTCACCAGCCCGACGCTGCGGCGCACCGAACTCACGGCGTATTCCTTCAGGTCGCGGCCGTCGATCAAGATGCGCCCCTCGACCGGATCGAAGAGGCGCAGGAGCAGGTGGACCAAGGTGGTCTTGCCCGAGCCGCTGGGCCCGGCCACCCCGATGACCTCGCCCGGGGCGATGTCCAACGCGACTCCCCGCAGGGCCCAGGCCTCGCGCTCGGGGTAGCGGAAGGACACGTTCTCGAGCTGGATGCGTTCCCGCAGGCCCTTGAAGGCCGCGGCCCCCGGTTTGTCGTAGACGGTGGGCTTCTCGTCGAGGATGGAGAAGATGCGGTCCGAGGCCGAGAGCGCCATTTGGAGCGTCGAATTGAGCTGGGATATGTTCTTGATGGGGGCGTAAGCCGCGAAGAAGCTCCCCAGGAAGGTGAAGAAGGCGCCGGGGGTGATCCGTTCGTGGATGATGGCCCAGCCGGCCTGATAGACGATGCAGGCGAGGATGAGGCTGCCCAGGAACTCCATGAGCGGCCCCGAGAGCGCGGTGGCGCGGAAGTAGCGCATCATCTGCTCGAAGAAGAGGTCGTTTTCCTTGGCGAACTTGCCGATGGCGCCCGCCTCGTAGTTGAAGGCCTTGACCACGAGCATGCCTTGGAGGCTCTCCTGGAAGCGGTGATAGATCTCACCCATGATCTCCTGACTGCGCGCGCTGGCGCCGCGGAGCTTGCGCCCGAGCACCGTCAGCACCCCCCCCGCGACGGGCACGGCGATGATGGCGATCAGCGCGAACTGCCAGTGGATGTAGAACATCACGATCATGAGCACGATGACGGTCAGGGTGTCGCGCACCGCGTAGAGGGGCACAAAGTGCAGGCCGCTCTGGAGATTCGAGAGGTCGTTGGTCAGGCGCGAGAGGATCTCGCCGCTCTTGCGCTTCCAGAAGAAGTCCATGGACAGCTCGTGCATGTGGCCAAAGAGGTCTTCCCGGATCTTCTGGGTGATCTTCTGCCCGAGCCAGCTCATGAGGTAGCTCTGGATGTAGGTCAGGACCATCTTGAGGAAAAAGACCGCGGGGATGGCGGCCACCAGGGCCTTGAGCATCCACGGGTCCCGGCTGATGAAGACGTAGTCCACGGCGGGTTTGAGCAGCCAGACGGAGGTTCCGTTGAGGACCGCCACCAGGAACATGACGACGCAGGCCTGAGCGAAGCGGCCGTGGTGAGGGCTCAGGTAGCGGCGCAGGCGCGCGGCGCTCGTCATGGGGACCGAGTCCTCCCGGCGGCGGCCGGGATTCCTCCGAGGCAGGCGCGGATGCGGCGGATGCCCGCGGCGATGTTGGACACGGAATTGGCGTAGGAGAACCGCAGATAGCCTTCGCCCCCGTGGCCGAAGGCCGTGCCCGGCAGGCACGCGACGCCGCCCTCCTGGAGGAGCTTCTCCGCGAGGTCCTTGGCGCGCAGGCCGGTGCCCCGGATATTGGGGAAGGCGTAAAAAGCCCCGTCGGGGGCGTTGCAGGAGAAGCCCGGGATGGAGTTGAGCCCCGCCACGATGGCGTCGCGCCGCCGTTTGAACTCGGCCACCATGCGGGTGACCTCCTCCTGCGGCCCGCGCAGGGCGGCGACGGCCGCGATCTGCGAGAAGCTCGCGGTGCAGGAGTGGACGTTGATGGCCAGGCGCTCCATCGCCGAGATCAATTCGCGGGGGGCTGCGGCATAGCCCACCCGCCAGCCCGTCATGGCGTAGGCCTTGGAGAAACCGTCGAGCAGCACCGTTCGATCCCTCAGACCGGGAACCGGCACGATCGAACGGTGCTCCCCGTCGTAGATGATCCGGGAATATATCTCGTCCGAGAGGATCCACGCCTGAGGCCGCCTCCGCAGGAGGCGGCCGATGCCTTCAATTTGTTCCCACGTGAGCACCGCCCCCGTAGGATTTCCCGGCGAGTTCAGTATGACCAGCCGTGTCCGAGGTGAAAGTAGGCGGTTCAATTCCTTTAAATCAGGCGCGAAGCCGTTGGCTTCGCGCAAGGGCATCGGCACGGCCTTGGCCCCGATGAATCGTATCAGGGACTCGTAGATCGGAAACCCGGGGTCGGGGAAGATGACTTCGTCGCCGGGGTTGACGAGCGAGAAAAGCGTCAGGAGCAGGATCGGCTTGGCCCCCGGGGTGAGGATGATTTCCTCGGGAGCAAACCGCAGTCCGCGGGACCTGGACAGGTGCTCGGCCACCGCGGCGCGGACCTCGGGCAGGCCCGCCGCGGGGCCGTAGTGAGTCCAGCCCTCGTCGAGCGCCTTCTGGGCGCGCCGGCGGATATGGGCGGGCGTGTTGAAATCGGGCTCTCCGATCTCGAGGTGGATGATGTCGCGTCCCTTGGCCTCCAGGGCCCGGGCGCGGGCGAGAATCTCGAAGGCCGATTCGGTGCCGAGGCGCGACATCCAGCGGGCGAGTTTCATGGGGGAGGGTGAGATTCTAGCTTTTTGGCGCGTTCACGTGGGCAGCCCCGCGTCCGCCGATTCCACGGACTTGGCGCGGGCCTTGACCGGCTCTCCCGGCTCCGTGGTCTGGGTCCACGACAGGTTCTCCAAGGTGAGCCCGGCGTCCATGGAGCGCGAGATCGCCAAGGCCGTGGGGGGATACGAGCAAATTATGCGCAGTCCAACGATGCCCTTCTGTTGCCCGCCCCAACGACGTCGCCTTCCTCGGCGAACTACTCCAACTTGACGCCGCGAACGTCGAAACCCAGAGCACGAGCGGCGACCCCAAGTTGGGAATCATGGGTGATGAAGGCGACGGGGCATGACTGCGCTCGGCGCAACGACAGGGCGGTCGCGAGGTGGATGGCGTCCAGCGTGCCCACGACCGTCGGAAAGCTCTGGGCAGCGGTCTCCAACACCTGCGGGGTGAGCGCGATGGCATCGATGACGTCGAGCATCTGATGGAAGTGGAGCCTGAGGTCGGAGACTTCGGCGTCGGTGAGCCGCGCCTCCAGCCTGAGCCGATCAAGCGTCCTGAGGGCCTCAACGCGGGTGATCTCGCTGGTGGCGCACTCGGTCGGCGAGCCGTGCTCGCGGAGGGCTCCGGGTTGCGCGAGGAGCCGCCTGAGCAGGACCGAAGTCTCGATGTAGGCCTTCAACGACGGTCGCGGTCTTCCCGGAGCACTTTCACCACGTCGATCCTGCGGCCGAGAGGGCGGATGGGGATTTTCCAGAACTCGGAGAATTTTCGCGCGGCCTTGCGGATCATCAGCCCGCCGCCCTTGCCGCTGGGGACGACGCGGGCGACCGGGGTCTTGCGGTCCATGACCAGGAACTCCTCTCCCTGGCGGACCTGCCCGAGGTAGTAGCTCAACTTGGCCTTGAGCTTGGCTATGTTGACCTCCTTCATGACCATATGATAGTCACAAATGGTCATATTGTCAAGACGCCTGTTAGAGGCGTTCGACGACGCGGGCCGCAATGCCCGAACGCGGGAGTTCCCGGTTCCCGGCACGCCCACCTTGATCGTTTATATGGTCCAAGACGCGACGCTCGAGATCGTCGCGGTCCTGCAGGCGCTCAGATCATTTAGAGGCTCAGGGCTTGGCCGGGGCGCCGAGTTCGTTTTCCCGGGCCTGACGTTCGTCCTCGGGAAGGGAGGCGGCCCGTTCTTTAGCCGCCGCGAGCCGGTCGGTGGCCTCGCCGATCTCCCGGACGGCCCGGGCTTCGTCGCAAGGCTCGGGCTTGGGCGGCGGGGCCGCGCGCAACGGAGCGGGCCCCAGGGCCGCGACGAGGAGCGCGAGGCCGAGGCGGGTCATGGTTCTCTTCCCATATCCTTCGGACCTGCCCCTCCATAGATGGAAGTGCAGGCATTTCCTTCGGTCACGCGCCGATCCTAGCAAATCGCCGATGGCGGGCAATGCGCTGCCACCGCAATTTGCGCGGGCTCAGGGCTTGCCCATTGGCAAGCGCACCCGAACCTGGGAGGTGCCTTTCGGCAAGACTCCCGCATCAGCGCCGCCGAGACATGCGCGCATCTCGCCGTTGGCGATGCGGCCTCGGGGGGGGATCTCTGTCGTGTCAGGGATTAGGGAGGTGACATCGGACCCAGCAGCTCGATTTTCCTTTGGGGACCGTCTAGTTTGGGGCAGGGGAGACTCACGATGAAGGCGGATCCCTGGCCGGGCCGGCTCTCCACGGACACGGTTCCCCGATGGGCCTGGACGGTCAGGCGGACGATTGCCAACCCCAAACCCAACCCGGCGGCGGTCCGGGTCAGATACTCGCTGGCCTGATAGAACGGGGTAGAAATCCCTTCTTGTTCCCCCAATGGCATCCCCTCCCCGCTGTCTTTGACCATGACGAGAAGATGATCCCACTGTCTCCGGGCGCGTATCTCGACAAAGCCTCCCGGCTTATTGAAACGGATGGCGTTCTGGAACAGATGGACAAAGGCCTTTTTGAGAAGCTGGGCATCCCCTGAAATCTCGGGGAGAGGCTCCTCGAAATCCAGAATGACCCGCTGTTGCCTCGATTCCCACAATTTCCGCCGCTCCTCCACCACTTGGCGCAGCAATGCAGACAGGCAGACCCTGTCTCCTTTGACGGGCTGGCTCGGGCGGCTCAGGCTAGAAAAGACGAGCACGTCCTCAATGATGTCTTTGAGCCGCTGCGCTCCCTGCACGGCGTAGTCAAGGAGCGTTCTCGCGTGCGTCCCAAGCTGCAAGGAGGATTGGAGCAGTTCCAAGGAGGGCAGAATCAGGCCCAGGGGCGAGCGCAGCTCGTGGTTGACCCGGGCCAGAAAACCCTCTTGGAGCCGCTCCTGCCTCTTGAGAAGGGCATAGGCGGCCTCGAGTTCTTCTCGGAGAATCCGCTTCTCTTGTTCCCATCGTTCCGGGAAGACTTTCTTGCGCAGACAGCCCTGGATGGTCGACAAGAGCGACTTCGGATCAAAGGGCTTGGGCAGATAGTCGCAGGCCCCGTTGCGGAAGGATGTCAAGGAATCCTCCAGTGAGGCGGATCCGCTCATGACGATGACATCGGTCTCGGGGGCTTGGGATTTGATTTCCCCCACGAGCGGAGCGCCGTCAGGAGGAAGCCTGATATGATCCGTCAGCACCAGATCGAACCTCCGAGTTTTAACCTTCTCCAGAGCTTCAGGCCCGGTTCTGGCCGTAGCCACGGAGAATCCTTGCCGCTGGAGAAAGTTGGCGCAAATGGTGAGGAGAGCCTCCTCATCATCGACGATCAGGATGGACTGCCCACTTCCTTCCATACTCATAGTATAGGCGAGATAGACAATATTTCAATGCCTTTGCGATCACGGGACCGGCGGGGACTCCCCAATTGACACTCTTCGACGTCGAATGGTATCGTAGCTCATGACCACGGCCCAAGCCCCCGCCCTGCACCCCGGCGTCGAGAAGTTCCTTTCCGGTCCCCCCAAAAAGCTCCTCATCGGGGGCCAGTGGGTGGAGTCCTCCTCGGGGAGGACCTTCGAGACCCTGAATCCCGCGACGGGTTCGGCGCTCTGCCGGGTCGCGGAGGCGGACAAGGCCGACGTGGACAAGGCCGTGGAGGCCGCTAGAAAGTCCCTCGCGGGGCCCTGGGGCAAGATGAGCCCGGCGGGGCGCGAGGGTGTGCTGCACCGGCTCGCCGACCTTGTCGAGCAGAACGCCCCAGAGCTGGCCCAGCTCGAGACCCTGGACAACGGCAAGCCCATCCGCGAGAGCCAAAACGGGGATCTCCCAGTGGCCGTGGCGCTGCTGCGCTACTTCGCGGGCTGGCCGACGAAGATCACCGGCGAGACCGTGCCCGTGAGCGTGCCCTACTACCCGGGCGCCAAGTTCTTCCATTACACCGTGCGCGAGCCCGTGGGTGTGGTGGGGCTCATCATTCCATGGAATTTCCCCCTCCTCATGGCCGTCGAGCGCCTCGCCCCGGCCCTGGCCTGCGGCAACGGCGTGATTTTAAAACCCGCCGAGCAGACCCCCCTCTCGGCCCTGCGCTTGGGAGAGCTTATGCTCGAGGCCGGCATCCCTGAGGGCGCCATCAACATTCTGCCGGGCTACGGGCCGACCGCGGGAGCGGCTTTGGCGATGCACCGGGGAGTGGACAAGGTGGCATTCACCGGCTCGACCGAGGTGGGCCGCGAGGTGGTCAAGGCCTCGACGGGGAATTTAAAGCGCGTGTCGCTCGAGCTGGGCGGCAAGTCTCCCAACATCGTGTTCGCCGACGCGGACACCGAGGCCGCGGCCAAGGGCCTCTTCATGGGCATTTTCTACAACCAGGGCCAGTGCTGTTCGGCGGGCTCGCGGGTCTACGTGGAAAGGCCCAAGTACGACGCCATGCTCGCGGCTTTGGTCGAGCGCGCCAAGACCATCCGCCAGGGACCCGGGATCGACCCCAAGACGCAGATGGGACCGCTCGTCTCGGCCGAGCAAATGCAGCGCGTCTCGGGCTACATCGAATCGGGCAGGAAGGACGGGGCCACGCTGTTGTGCGGGGGCGACAAGGCCGGCGGTCCCGGCTTTTTCGTTAAGCCCGCCGTTTTCGCCGATGTCGGCGAAAACATGAAAATTTTTCAAGAGGAAATCTTTGGCCCAGTCGTTGCCGTCATGCCGTTTGATTCCGTTGACCAGGTCGTTAGCAGCGCGAACAACACCGAGTACGGCCTCGTCGCGGGCGTCTGGACCAAGGACGTCAAGCGCGCGCACTCCTTGGCCGCGCGGCTAGACGCCGGCACCGTGTTCGTCAACTGCTTTAATTTCGTGGACGCCGCCGCTCCCTGGGGCGGGGTCAAGGGCAGCGGCTACGGACGCGAGAAGGGCCAGTACGCCCTGGAGCTCTACACCCGCTTGAAGAGCGTATGGGTGGACCTGAACTAGCTCCGGCCCCTCCCGGCCTCGTCACCGTCCTGATCGAGGGGGGCGTGGCCGTCCTGCGTCTCAACCGCCCCGAGGCACTCAACGCCCTGAGTCGGCCGCTCATGACCGAGCTTGTCGCCGCCCTGGACGCCCTGGAGCGCGACGCCGGCGTTCGCTGCGTTCTCCTGGCCGGGTCCGACAAGGCCTTCGCGGCCGGCGCGGATATCCGGGAGATGGACTCGGCCGCGGTGATCGATCCGGTTCGCGACGAGCACTTGGCCCGTTGGGACCGCGTCGGTTCGTTTCCCAAGCCCATCGTGGCCGCGGTGAGCGGCTTCGCTTTGGGCGGCGGGCTGGAACTCGTCATGGCCTGCGACATCGTGGTGGCCAGCGAGACCGCGGTCTTCGGCCAGCCCGAGATCCTGATCGGGGTGATTCCCGGCGCGGGCGGCACCCAACGCCTGACGCGGGTGGTCGGCAAGCACGTGGCCATGGAGATGGTGCTCACGGGGAGGCGGCTCAACGCGCGCGAGGCGCTGGCCGCGGGCTTGGTCAACCGGGTCTTCCCGATCGAGTCCTATTTCGCCGAGGCCATGCGGCTGGCAAGGGAAACGGCTCTGTTGTCGCCGGCGGCCTTGGCCGCCGGCAAGGCGGCGGTGCGCAAGTCGTTGGACGCGGATTTGGCCGCGGGCCTCGATTTCGAGAGGCGCCTTTTCAATTCGTTGTTCTCTACGGAGGACCAGAAGGAAGGCATGCGCGCCTTCATCGAGAAGCGCAAGCCGAAATTCCAAGGGAAATGAGCGGAAACGAAGAATTCGGTGCCAGGCATGTAGAGCTCGGTCCAGGACCGAGTTCACCGCGGCGTCAAACGCCATGAGCGTCGAGACCGAAGCCGAGATCCTCACCGCGCACGCCGCCGGGGTCATGACCCTGACCCTCAACCGGCCCAAGGTCTTGAACGCCCTGACCGGCGGGATGATGCGGGGCCTGCTCGAGTCCCTCAAATCCGCGGAAAAATCTTCCGAGATCCGCTGCGTCGTGTTGACGGCCGCGGGGCGGGCCTTCTGCGCCGGGGCGGACCTGGGCGATCTCAAGAAGCGCCAGGCTCAGGGCGACTTCTCGCTCGGCGGGGAACTGCGATCCCTCTTCAATCCGCTGGTGAGCCAGATCCGGCGGATGGAGAAGCCCGTGATCGGCGTGGCCAACGGGCTGGCCGCCGGGGCGGGGGCGAGCCTGGTGCTCT
>CAYJXJ010000194.1:0-8566 GCA_964374095.1 uncultured Elusimicrobia bacterium | reverse complement strand
CCCCCGGGGGGGGGGGCCCACGGCTGGGGGCCGGCCGGCATGATACTCCCCCGCCCGCCGTTTCCACCCCGCCTCGCGGGGGGGGGGACCGACCTAGCCGCTTTCTACCGAAAGCGGCCGGGGGCGGTGGTCTCGACGGCGATCGACAAGTACATGTACATCACGGTCAACCGGTATTTCGACGACAATATCATCCTCAAGTATCGGCGCACCGAGCTGGTTGCGAACGTGTCTCGGATTCGCCATCCCATCCTGCGGGAGTGCTTCCGGTCCGCGGGGCTTGCCAAGGGCATCGAAGTGACCTCCATGGCCGATGTGGTGGGGGGGACCGGCCTGGGCTCGTCGTCGAGCTTCACGGTCGGCGTCCTGCACGCCCTGCGCGCCTTCAAGGGCGAGTTCCAGACGGCCGAGCAGTTGGCCGCCGGGGCTTGCCGCATCGAGATCGATCGCCTCAAGGAGCCGATCGGCAAGCAGGACCAGTACATCGCGGCTTACGGAGGGTTCCAGTGGCTTGAGTTCATGCCCGACGGGAGCGTCCGGGCGGATCCCCTCATCTGCCCGGCGGGAACCTTCGCAGCCCTTCATGCCAGGCTACTGCTGGTCTATACCGGCGTCACGCGGCGCGCCCGACAGATATTAAGGAAGGCGCGGGCCAGGTATGACGAGAGCGACCGGGCCCTCATCCGCCTTCGCGAGCTCGCCGAGGAGACCCGCCACCACCTGCAGGCGGGCCGGGTCGAGCCGGTTGGGGAAGTCCTGCGGAGGAGTTGGGAGCTCAAGAAGAGCCTGGGCGAGGGCATCTCCAACCCGGACATCGACCGCGCCTACGATCTGGCCCTGCGGCGCGGGGCGGTCGGGGGCAAGATTCTCGGGGCCGGGGGAGGTGGATTTCTGCTGCTTTTCACGCCCCCGGCGCGCCGGGGCAGGGTGTTGGCGGCGCTCAAAGGCTGGCGCGAGATTAAGTTTAATTTCGAGCCCGAGGGGTCCAAGATCATCTATGTCAGCAAGTAAGCGGCGTTCCACCAAGCCGGGAGGTTTTCACGACTGCGGGCCCGGCGGCCTCTCGCCCGAGGCCTTCGCCCATTGGTACCGCGGACAGGTCCGGGAGGCCTGGGAGGGCTTGGACCTCAAGGCCGTGGGCCGGATCGTCTCGGCTATCGAAGCAGTTCGCCGCCGAGGACGTAGAGTGTGGGTCATTGGAAACGGGGGCTCGGCGGCGACTGCCTCGCATTGGAGCGTCGATCTGACAAAGACCGCGGCCACGGCGGCGCGCCCAGGGGTTAGGTGCCTGTCGTTGACCGATAATGTCGCCTTCATCACGGCGGTCGGCAACGACCTGTCCTTCGATGAGGTGTTCGCCAAGCAGTTGGAAGGACAGGTGGCGAAGGGCGACCTCGTGGTGCTCATCTCGGGCTCGGGGAACTCCCCCAACCTCATCGCCGCGGCCAAGGCCGCCGAGAGCGCGGGAGCCGTGACGGTCGGCATACTCGGCTTCGACGGCGGGGCCTTAAAAGCCCTCGTGAAGCTGGCGGTCGTCGTTCCCTCGCAGCAATACGGCGTGATCGAAGACGTCCACATGGGGTTGGGCCACATCATCACGTTCTACCTCAAGCAGGCGGGCGGCCGCCCCCTTCGTTGATCTTCTCCATCATCATCCCGATTTACAACGAGCGCGCCACCGCGGCGCGGCTCTTGGACCGCGTTCTGAAGGCGCCCCTGCCGGGCCTTGATAAGGAGCTCATCATCGTGGAGGGGGGCTCGACGGACGGCACGCGCGAGATCGTCCGCGGCTACGAGGGCCGCCCCGGCGTGCGGGTCGTTTACGAGGACCGCCCGCGCGGCAAGGGCGCCGCCGTGCGCGAGGGGCTGCGCCATGTCGGCGGGGATTTCGTCCTGATCCAGGACGGCGACCTCGAATATTCCACCGACGACTACCCCAAGGTGCTCGAGCCTATCCTCAAGGGAGAGGCCGACGTGGTCTTCGGCTCCCGGGTCCTGACGTCCCCCCAGCATTGGCAGTTCCGCCGTTTCGCGGGTTTGGAGCGGGTCTATGGCTTCTTCGTCAACCTCGGCGGGGTCCTTTTCACGACGCTCTTCAACCTCCTCTACGGCACCCGGATCAGCGACGGGGCCACGATGTATAAGGTCTTCCGGGCGGCCGACTTGAAGGGTTTGACCCTGCGCAGCGACTACTTCGACTACGACTGGGAGATCTCCGCCAAACTCGCCAAGCGGGGCCGGCGTTTCGCGGATGTGCCGGTGTCCTACAAGGCACGCTCGCGCGCCGAGGGAAAGAAGATCCGCTTCTGGCGGGACGGGCGAAAGGTGCTGTGGGCCATCATCCGCTACCGGTTCGCGGACTGAGGCCGCTTGCGGCCATCGCCCGCGGTTCTTGCAAACCACCTCCACCGGTGAAGGTGAGCACTGGTGAAATACCGCCACCACCAGAATTTGATTTCACAGTGACCTATCGTCTACCAGCGGACTTCCCCGAGTCTCACAAAATTCTGTCCTGCGCCGAAAATTCTTGGCATCGCTGAAAATGCCTTTGACGGCGTTGCCCGCGATCTTGTCGAAGACATGGTTGCCGCTCTCGGCCGCCCGGTGCATCTCGGTCTTGTAATAGGACGGCAGGTTGGCATGTCCGAATATCTTGGCGGCCATCAGGGCCCGCTTTTCATACGGGCGATTCGCCTGGCCAAGCCCGCCACCGGCGGGGGAAACCGTGGTCAGGAGAGCAGGGCCTGCAGCATCTCCCGCAGGCCTTCGTCGGTTTCGCGGCCGAGCGCCTCCCGAATCTCGGCTTGGCTTTCGGGAGAGCCAAGCGCCGCCGAGCCCCGGAAGTCCTCCAGGGCGACGAGCAGTTCGTTGCGCAGGTCGGCCTCGGAGTGGCCGAGGGCGCTGCCGACGCTCCAAATGCCGCGCCCGCGCCGAGCAGAAACGCCAGGAGGGTTTTGATGTCAGAAGAGCGAGTTGACGGCTGGGGCGGGCGGCAAGGGGCTTTGGCCGTAACGGGGTCACATCCTAACATCCAACAAACTTCTTGACTTTGTCAGATGTTGGGATGTGACCCCACCCCAGGACGGCAGGAGCTTGCGCCATATCCAGCCGGCGCGGCGCTTGTCGCGCTCCCAATGCGCGCGGATCTCGGCGGCTTCCGGGAAGCCCTGGCGCTCGGCGTAGCGGAGCACGATGGTGCGCGCCAGCGGGATGGAGAGGATGAAGGCGGCCTTGCCCAGGGGCACGCCCATGAGGTCCCCCAGCCGAAAGGTCCAGTTGATAAGGTAGAGCGATTGGTGCACGGCCGAGGCGTGGTTGATGCCCAAGGGGAGGGTCTTATTGAAGCGCCGGTTGTCCCGGCCCATTTTGGAGTACTGCTGCCAGGCCACCTTTCCGAGGTTGTTGAGCGCCACGTTCATGGCGATGTGGCCTTGAAGGAGCAGGCCGCCGAGCGTCCAGGGGAGGAGCGCGGCCAGGCCGAAGGTGGCCAGTGCCACCGGGTAGGCGAAGAGGACGCTCACGACCCCGGATTTGACCCACTGGCTCCGCTGAGTCCCGCGGATGGTCCAGTTGATGTAGGTACTGGCGAATACCCCGATGACGGACCCGAAGGCCATGGTGAAGATGATGGGAAACCAGATGATCGACGTCGACGTTCCCGCCCAAATCTTGAGCCCACTCAACGTGAGGGCCAGAAGTCCTTGAGCCGCCCCTGAGAGCAGGCCCAAGATCACATCCCCCTGGCCAGGACGCTTCCACGTGGCGCGCCAGTAGTCCGTGTACCAGGCGGGACTCCACGGGGACGGCCGCGGGCGTATGTCCTCGCCGACGCCGTTGCCGCCTCTCTCCCATACAACGATCAGGTCCCGTCCCGTTTGGCCGTCCCTGCGCCGCCGCCCGCCGTCGATGTGATGGCGCGCCACGACCTGCTTGAAGTGGCGCGACGCGGGGCTCACCGGCCCGCTCTCGGCAAATATCACGGCCAATTCGGTGGGCGCGTGAGCGACCCGCACCACGCGGACCCCGTCGATGGTGTTGAGCTCGGCCCGGCCCAGGAGCGGATCTTCAATGTGGGTGCGGTCCTGGTTGATCTCCTCCCTAAAGGCTTCGGGACCCACCTCGGCTTCCCGCCGCGCCGCCCAGGCCTCCAGGCGCCGGCGAAGTTCAGTCGCGTCACGCAGGACCGTCTCCCTTCGGAGGCTCCAGTCCTTTTCGGCGCGGCTCGGGCCCGCGAGCTCCGCTGTCCTACGGGTGAGGGGGGCTGGGGCTTCGCGAGGACCGGCTGATGGTACGAGGGCTAAAGCGCCTGCGCTTCCATTAAGTGGAAGCGCAGGCCGGCGGGCGGCCGGGACATCATAGGCGGCTGAGATCGGGATTGGAGCGGGGGCCGAGTTGTCGACTAAGGACGGCGGCAACCCGACGGTATCGAACGCGCCGTCAACAAGGAGGGCAACGGGTGTGGGCGCGGCGGGTCCCGCCCGCAGGCCCATGGACCCGTTGGTAAAGGATAAGCGCGTCGGAAGGGCGCGATCGCGGAGTGGGGCCAGGCCCCCGGGGACGGATGCGGCGGGGCCGCTCCGGACGCCGCGGGAAACGACATTGGCGGCCCGCGCTTGCTCCGGCGGAAGACCCGCCATGAGCCAGACGAAGGCCGTAATGCGCAGCAGACGGTGGGCCTGCGTGGCGCGCACAGCATGATAATGATAATACGGAGCGGTTGAATTTAGTTTGGGCCGAACGTCCTAGCGGGGAGGCGGATTAAGGCCCAGCCGCCGGGAGAGCCAAAAGCAGGCCCCGAGCATGAGGGCGGGCATGAGCGCCAGGCGGTAGCGCATTTGGCTCACGCTCACGACGTGGATGGCCATGGTCGCCAGGCCAAAAGCCCATAAGGGCCACAGGCTCGTCCAGCGGCCCCGCAGAGCCCACAGCCCGGCCAGGCCCAACAGGATGAGGGCGGGCTCGAAAAGAAGGCTCACGGCGACCAGGGGAGACTTGCCCAAACCCGCGTCGGGCCGGCTATGGGTCGTCTGCAGAAAAGGTTTGTCCAAGCGCGGGTAGAACCGCCAGAAGTTGACGAACTTGCGAGCCCATTGCCGCAGGATCGTCCCGGGATTGTCGCGCATGAAGCGAAGGGCTTGGCGCTGGTAAAGCCGGTCGCGCGAAACCTCGTCCAAGGCTTCGCCTTCGGCGTAAAAGGGCTGGCGCTTGAGCGCGTCGACCGTCAGCTCGGTATCGACTTCATTGAGGTCGAAGAACATGGTGCCGTGGAGGAGGGTGTTGCCGCCATGGTTGTCGAGCAGGAAGTGCCCGGTGACCTTTTGATTGCGCAGGCCCCAAAGTCCCAAGGGGATGCTCCAGCAGAGAACCGCCGCGGACAGAGCCTTCCACCGCCAACGGCGCCCGGCGCAGGCCGCCGCGCCGCCGATCCACATGAGGAAAGCGATGGGCGCGGCTTCGGCGCGCGTGAGCGCCGCCAACGCCAACAGCAGCCCCGCCGCGCCGGGCCGAATAGGCCCGGCGCCGGTCGTCATGCTTGATGCCAGAAGCCACAGCCCCGGCACGGTGAAGGCCAGGTAGAGCGTTTCCGACATGAGCGCCGCGGAATAATAGATGAAAAATGGGTAGATTGCCGCGAGCGCGAGCGCTAGGCGTCCAGCCGTCGCCGACCCTGTAAGGTCGGCGACCATAAGTCCGATCAGCCCAGCGGTCACAGCGCTCAAAATAGCCTGCCCCAGCCGCGGCCACGCCAAGCGGTCCTCTATCTTGAAGAAAGCCCCGAAAAAGGCGGCCGGAACCGGGGGCGCCACTCCGGGTTGACCTTTTTCTCCGATAACCCCATGCCGGGCGAGGTGGATCCCCATAGCGTGATAGCCGAACTCGTCGGTCTGCAGGGGCCGGTCGCCGATCATAAACACAAAACCGAGGCGAAGCGCCAGGGCGACCGCGATCCAAATCGTCCCGAATCTAGAAAAAACGACGGTAGGCATGGCGGATTTTATGACTTTCACGGAAGCTTGGCAATGTTGTCCTGCGCCTCCGTTAGTTGGAAGCGCGGGTAATTAGCTAGAATCCCCCCATGGCTGGCGCGGTCATCCTGGCCGGGGGGCATGGGGAATGTCTCCGGATGTCGGATGGGTTTGTCCCGAAGTTGATGCTTACCTTTGGGGGCAAGCCCTTGCTGGAGCGGCATCTCTCCTGGTTGAAGGCCGCGGGAGTCGAGTCCATTTGCCTCTGTCTGGGCGTGCGGGCAGACGCGGTCCGCGTCTATTTCGGCGACGGTTCGCGGTGGGGCGTCAAACTCCGCTATTTCGTTGAAGACACCCCCCTCGGCACGGCCGGCTCCGTGAAAGCCCTGGGCGCCGCCTCGCTGCCTGAGGATTTAGTCGCCTTGGAGGCGGATTTGATCCCGGAATTCGACTGCCAGGACATCCTGGAATTTCATCGCAGCCACACCGGCCTGGCGACCGTCGCGGTACGGCCCGTTGGGCTGGAGGGCGACGGCCTGCGGGCCATCAATAGCGGTAGCCCGCAGGTGGTCATAGGACCTGGACGCCGAATCATGGAAATGCCGCAGACTCCCAAGGCCGACGCGGGGGGCGCCTCGGGGGTCGGACTGGGCGTGATCCGAAGGCCGCTGCTGCATTTCGTGCCCGATCGCGGAGCCAGCGACTTTCTGCGGGACATTTTTCCGGCCGCGGTTCGCGCCGGCGAGGACCTGCGCGCCTATCCTCTTCCCGGCGAACTGCACGAGATCGGCACGCCCGAACTCTACGCCACCGCCTCCAAGAGGCTGGGTTAGCCTCGTGCCGGGCCGGCGGTATCTATGGGCCGCCCTGGCCGTGGCCGCGGCCCTTCATATCACCGGCCTGGGGTACGGATTGCCCCACACGTTCAATTCCGATGAGCCGCATGTCGTCAACATGGCCGTTTCATTCGGCGCGGGCAGCCTCAAGCCCTATTCCTTCAAGTATCCGAGTCTGTGGCCGACCGTGCTGTTCTTCCTCTACGGACTCTACTTCGCCCTCTGGTCGGGGTTTGGGTTTCTTCACTCGACCGCGGAGTTCGCCGCGAACTTCGCCTGGGACCCGACCGCCTTCTATTGGATCGCCCGCGGGACGGCCGCCGCCGGCGGACTGGCGGCCGTGGGCGTGCTTTGGAGGGCGGAACGGTCCCTGCGCCTGGAAGGCCTGCCGTGGGGCGCTCTCCTGCTGGCCTTCTCTCCGGTTGTCATCGAGCAGGCGCACACCGCCAAGCCCGATTCGCTCATGCTCCTGTGGTGCGCCGTGGCCTGGCTCGGCGCGTTGGGGATGGTCCGGGAGGGTTTCCGGAGGCAGTATTGGCTTTGCGGCGCGGCGCTGGGGCTGGCCGTATCGACGCAGTATACCGCCGCCGGCGCGGCCCTGCTTCTGCCGCTGGCTCATGTTCTTGGCCGCGCTCGGAGCGGGGCTCCGGCGCGCTGGTTAGCCGAGGGACTGGGCCTCGCGTGTCTTTGCTTTTTTTTGGGATCGCCCTATATCTTCCTGGATTTCCAGAGATTCCGGGCGACTCTGCAGGATTTCTCGGCCTTGGCGGGGATTCAAGAGCTTTCCCGGGCGCAGACGACCCGGGGGGTGCTCCTCAATATGTGGAACTTCGCCGGCGAGGGGTCGGTGGCGGGGTTGGCGCTCCTCGCCGGGTGCTGGCGGCTTTGGCGGCGCGACCCGAGGCTGGCGGTCTTGGTCGCGGTTCCGGCCGCGGCCTATTTCGCGGCCCTGGCGAACCATCCCGATGGGCTTTGGATGCGCTACCTATTGGCGTGTTTCCCCGGCCTGGCTTTGGCGGCGGGGGAAGGCTTGGCCTGGGTCGCCGGCCGCGGCCGTTGGGCCGCGGCGGCGGCCATGATCCTGGGTGCGGGGCCGGGGGCCTGGGAGGGTTGGCGCCAGGACCGGCTGCTGCTGCTTCCCGATACGCGCACCGAGGCGCGGCGGTGGATCGACGCCGCGGTGCCCGCGGGAGCGACGGTCCTCGCCGACTATCCCCACGCCTCCCCATTTCTCAGGCCCAGCCGGGAGCAGTTGGAGGAACTGGCGGGACGGACCCAGGCCGCGGGTTCCCCGCGCTGGCGGCTCTACCAGGCGATGGCAGCGACGCATCCGGGCGGAGGCTATCGCGTGCTGCGCATCCGGCGCAGCGCCGCGGACCTGCGGTCCAATCCCAAGCACGTCGAGACGTCTCAGGCCGAGGGGGATTTCATCGACGTTCGGGGGGGGATGGAAGCGCTTCGGACCGCGGGGGTGTCGCACGTCGTCACCTCGAGTTTCGGGGCCGTGCCGTCGCGAGCCAAAGAGCTGGGGAGATTCTTCGATGATCTGCATGCGCGGGGCCGCCTCGCCCGGGAGTTCGCGCCCGTGCCCGGGCGGGTCGCGGGGCCGCACCTGCGGGTTTTTCTGTTGAGCTATAATACACAACCATGAAGGTCATCGCCGTTCTGCCGGCCTACAACGCCGAGAAGACCTTGGAGCGAACGCTGCGCGACATCCCGGAGGGCTCCGTCGCCGAGGTGATCCTGGTCGATGATTGCTCGTCC
>CAYJXJ010000193.1:0-8604 GCA_964374095.1 uncultured Elusimicrobia bacterium | reverse complement strand
GCGTGCGCGTCGTGCCGGAAGTCCGCGGCCGCGGTCAGTCCCGGAAGCATGCGGTAGGCGGCGCCCGCGGACAAGGTCAGGGGGAGGCGGTCGCTGACAGCGCCGGGCTGTTCCGAGTCCACCCCGTGAAGAAGCATCTCTCCAGGCTCACGGGGTTTTGAAACGGCGCGTTCCAGAAACGGCGGGATGCCGTCGCGATTACAGGGGCGCGGCGCGGGCCGGCCGTTGGGCGCGCCGGCGGGGGGTTGGGGCGTCCCCGGGGGGCTGCTCCCACCGCACGGGGCGCGCGTCCAAGAAGAGCTTGTCGAGGGCGTAGAACTCCCGGGCGTGGGCGGTCTGGATGTGCACGATGAGCCCGCCGAGGTCCAGCACGCGCCAAGCCGGCGTTTCCGGCTTGGCGCGATGAATCACGCTCAGGCCCCGGAGGCGCAGTGATCGTGCGACCTCGCCTTCCAGTGTCTCGAGATGCGGCCTCGAAAGCGCCGTTACCAACAGGATATAGTCCGCCAAGGGGTTGGTCTCGCCGGCGTGGAAGAGGATGACGTTCTCGCCCTTCTTCTCGTGCGCGGTCCTGGCGGCCGCGATTCCCGCGATTCTAAAGACCGGAGCCATGGCTCAAGGTCTTTTTCAGGCGCTGGCGGAGCGCCTCGTCCGTGCGGTGCTGGATGTTTTCAAGCGCCGAGGCCAGGAGCTTGGCGGCCGTCGAGAGCGTGCGGCCGGTCTCGTCGCGGTCCTCCTGGGACAGCGCGTTGGGGGCGCGAAAGACCATATAGCCCAGCGGGTTTTTGGGCCCGGGGAGCGAGACGTAGTAGGTGCTGGCGTCGAGCCAGAGGTTCTTGGACTGGCTGGTCACGGGGAGCTTGGCGGCGATCAGGCCGAAGTCGAAGTCCCCCCGGGAGGCGGCAAATTCCATTTCCTCGTTGAAGACGTTGTAGACGTAGGCCTGGGCCGCCCAGTCGCCTTCGAGGTGGGGCACGCAATGCTCGAGGACCTTGGCGAGGAGTTCCTTCTCCGTCGGGATGCGCTCCAGGAAGATGTTGGCCAGATCGAAAAGCAGGGTGAGCTCGGTCGAGGTGCGGCGCAGGCGCTTGGACTGCTGCTGGACGAGTTCGGTGAAGAACCCCAGGGCGATCTCGGGCCGGGACTGGAACCAGGCGTTCATGTCCGCGCGGGCGAGCTCGAAGAGATCCGAGTCGCCCACGGCCGCGGCCCGCGCCGAGCGGGCGACGTCCTCGATGAGAGCCATCTCGCCGAAGGAGTCGCCCGGGCTCAGGATGGCCAAGTCCTTGAACTCCGTTCCCGAGACGCGCTTGGAGATGCGCACCTGTCCGCCGGAAATGAAGTACATGCTTTGTCCCTGCGACCCTTCCTCGAAGACCAGGGCGCCGTCTTTGAACGAGACGGGCTTCAAGAACTGGCCCAGCGAGGCGAGCTCCGCCTCCGGGATCTGGTCGAGAAGCCGCACCGATTTGAGGGCGAGGAGTTTTTGTTGAGGGTCCATTAGCGTGGGGGGCCCGTCACATCGAGGTGGCCTGGAGCTTGGAGCTGATCCCGGCCAATTGCTTGAGGTTGTCGACGTTATGGGCGCGGATGAGGGCTTCCTCGGGGGCGATGAGCCCTTCGCGGACAAGGTCGGCCAGGGCCTTGTCCATGGGGATCATGCCGAATTTGGCCCCGGTATCGATCGCCCCATAGATCATATGAGTCTTGCCCTCGCGGATCAGGTTGGAAACGGCCGGGGTCATGACCAGAACTTCGCGGGCCGCGACCCGGCCGGCGCCGTCCAGGCGCGGGATCAGGGTCTGGCAGACGATTCCCTGGAGCACGACCGCCAGCTGCACGCGGATCTGCGCCTGTTGGTGGGGAGGGAAGACGTCGATGATGCGGTCGACCGTGGAGGGGCAGTCCTGGGTGTGGAGCGTGCCGAAGCAGAGGTGGCCGGTTTCAGCGGCGGTGACGGCGAGTGAGATCGTCTCCAAGTCGCGCAGCTCGCCGACGAGGATGACGTCGGGGTCCTGGCGCAGGGCCGACTTGAGCGCGTTGTTGAAGGATTTGGTGTTTTGGCCCACCTCGCGCTGGCGGAATATGCTCTTGGCGGACTCGTAGACGAACTCGATGGGGTCCTCGACGGTCAGGATATGGCCCGTCATCTTCTCGTTGACCATCTGCATGATGCAGGCGAGTGTCGTGGACTTCCCCGAGCCGGTCGGGCCCGTGACCAGGACGAGTCCCCGGGGCAGGTCCGAGAAGCGCACGATCGCCGGGCTGAGCCGGAGCTGTTCCGGCGTGGGAATCTTCGAGGAAATGACGCGCATCACGGCCTCGACGCCGTTTTTCTGCATGAGAACGTTGACGCGGAAGCGCGCCCCGCCCTGCACGGCGAAGGAGCAGTCGAGCTCCCAATGTTCCTCGAATCTGGCGCGCTGTTCTTCGAATAGGATCGAGTAGATGAGGTTCTTGGACTGTTCGGCGGTGAGCACGGGATAGCCGGGAATTTCGGTGATCTCGCCGTTCAAGCGCATCATGGGGGGCTTGCCGATGACCAGATGAATGTCGCTGGCTCCGGTCTGGACGGCGGTCGCCAAAACGTCGACTAGTTCCATTTGGCCCTATTCCTCCCCCGGCCCTTCGGTGAGGGCGGGGACGCAATCGTCTTGGAGCACCACGGCCGCCTCGGCGAGGCCTTTGGGCTCCCGCCGCGTCAGCAGTTCGGCCGAAGCGCAGCCGAGGCTCTCCAGCACGGCCATGGCCCGGTCCGGCCGCCCCGCCCGGTCATAGACCACGGTCGTCGGGTGGGACGCGCCGGCGTTGCCGATGGCGATCACGTCCGCCCCGGCCAATCTTAGAACTTTTGTCGCTTTCAAGGCGATACCCTTGACGCCCGTGGCATTGAGGACCTCGACCGTGACCGGCCGGCCGTCCGCGGCTTCGGCGGCCAGGCGGCGGGCGAGAAAGGAGGTTTGGGCCGGTCCGGCGGGGAGTTCGACGGCGCGTATGCCGCGCGGGCCGATCTTGGAGAGCTCGAGTTCCCAGAGTATGTGGTCCAGCGCCGCCGCGGGATCGAGGGGGCGCCGGGCGATGAAGCGGCCCGCCAGATCGCGCCAAGGGCGCAGGCCGCGGCGGCGGTCCAGCAGCCGCGACTTGAAGTCGAGGAGTCTTTCCCCCGGCCCGGCCGGGGCGGGGGCGGGGGCGGGGATGGAGAGGCGCGGCGCGGGAGGGGCCGTGCCCTGCGGCCAGGCGACGAGGTCGAGCAGGCCGCGGGCGGGTTGCAGCACCGCGGGCACTTCCTGGCCGTCCCCGGCGTAGACCGCCCAGATGGGCCGGCGCCGGAGCAAGTCCTGGGCCACGTTCGAGCGGCTTTCGAGCCGGGCGACGGCGGCGACTCCCAGAAGCAGCAGCGCGGCCAACGCCCGCTCTAGCGCGCCAGACTCTTCCATGTCCGCTCCGTCTGGGGATGGAGCCAGCCGTCCGCCGCGCGAGCGTGCGCGAGCTTCCGCCGGACGCATTCTCGAAAGGCCTTATCAAGGTCGAGCCGGGCCAGCCTCCGCAGCCGCCCGACGCCCGGGTAGCGGCGGTCGGTCGACGCCGCGTCGGCGACGTAGAGCAGGCGGTCCAGCGGGGTCATGTTGGGCGCGCCCAGGGTGTGGCGGCGCACGGCGCTTAAGACCTCGGGATCCGAGACGCCCAACCGCCGGGCCGCGAGGTCGGCGCTGATATAGGCGTGCAGCAAGAGCGGCGCGCGCCGGATGGTTTGGGACGCGCACGGCACGGCCACGCCGTGGCGGCGGACGTAGCCGGGCATGCGGGAAACGGGAATCGACCGCCCGCAATCGTGCAGGAGGCCGGCCAGGCGGGCGCGTCCCGCGTCCAGGCCGTGGCGGCCGGCGAGTTCCTCGGCCAGGCGCGCGACCGCGAGGGTATGGGCGTAGCGACCGGTTTTGAGCATGGCCCGAAGGCGGGCCAGGAGGCCGGCGCCGTAGAGACCCCGGCGCGCGATCTTGGCCTCGACCCCGGGGCCCAGGGCGTTGCCGGTGTTTTCCCCCCAGGTCAGAGTCCGGCGCAGACGGCGCGACGCCTCCTCCGGAAAGCGGCCGGGGAGGATGGAGAAATGGGGGGGAACGCGCCCGGAAGTCCCCGGACGCAGACCGGTCCACCAGCGGGCCAGGCCCTTGAGCCCCGAGGGATCCCGCCAGCGCGGGAACTGGGCGGCCGCGTCGGAGCCCACGACCACGTTCAACTCGGCGCCCGGGTGGGCGGCCCGCACCTGCCGCAGGGTCTCGATGGTATAGACCCGGCGGCGCGAGCGCAGCTCGCGCTCATCGATCCGGGCCACGTCCCGGACCGGCCGGGGCAGGCTTTCCCGCAGCCACAGCCGCAGCAGGGCGAGCCGGTCGCGGGCGGGGGTCTCGGGCATGCCCTTGAGCGGGGCGTGGTAGGCCGGGATGATGAGGATGCGGTCCGGGAGTATGCGCCGCGCGGCGGCGGCCAGCAGGGCCGCGTGGCCGCGGTGCGGCGGGTCGAAGGTGCCGCCGAAGAGCAGGACTCGCCGCGCGCAACGGTGGAGCACGGGCACATGATACAATAGCTCGCCCATGCCCGACATTCGGCCCTTTCGCGGCGCGCGCTTCGGCCCCGGTTTGACGGACTTGGGGCGGGCGCTTTGCCCGCCGTATGACGCGATTTCCCCGGACGCCGCGGAGGTCCTTCGCCGCGAGGACATCAACGCCATCCACATCGAGCTGCCCCAGGGCGACGCCCGGCACCGCTACCGCGGCGCGGCGCGGATCTGGCGCCGCTGGAGCCAAGACGGCGTGCTGGCGCGCGACGCCTCCCCCGCCTTCTACGTTTGCGAAGAGACCTACTCCTGGGGCGGCCGCCGCCATGTCCGCCGCGGCTTCTTCGCGGCCCTGAGCTTGTCGCGGAAGTCCGCCGCCCACGTGGTGCGCCACGAACGCACCCTGTCCAAACCCCAGGCCGACCGCTTGAAGCTGCTCGACGCCGTGCGCGTCAACGTGAGCCCGATCTTCGGGATATTCCCGGATCCCTCGGGAAGGGTCCGTCGCGCGTTGCAGACGGCGGCGCGCGCCGTGCCGCTGGGCCGGGGCCGCTCCCCCGCGGGGACGGGCTACCGGCTGTGGGGCCTCTCCGACGGGGCGGGTGTCGCGGACGTGAGAAAGGCCCTCGCCGGAACCCGGATCTTGATCGCCGACGGACACCACCGCTACGGCGCGGCGGGGCGCTACTGGCGCGCCGCGCGCCGCGCGGGCGCCGAGACCATCCTGATTTACCTCTGCCCCGAGGAGGACCCGGGGCTCATGGTTCTCCCCACGCATCGGGTAGTGCGCGTTCCCGTGGGCAAGCGCGCCGCGGGCCTGTGCCGGGTCAGCGCCTGCCGGGACTTGGGCGACCTGCTCAAGAAGCTGGCCGCCTCCCGCAATCCCTACGCCTTCGGCATGTTCGGCGCAGGCCATAGCCTCGCCGAACCCGCGTCCAAGGACGGCTGCAAGAGCGGGTTGAGCGTCGAGTGGCTGCGGCGCCGGCTCCTGCGCGACGTCGCGCCCGATCGCATCCGCTACACCCCGGACGCGGCCCTGGCCGAATCCTGGGCCAAGGAGTGCCGCGGGACGGCGCTCTTCGCCAAGCCCTTCAGCGTCCCCCAGGTGCGCAAGGCCGCGCAGGCCGTCGGCCTCCTGCCGGAGAAAACCACCTACTTCTACCCCAAGATCGCCACGGGCCTGGTTTTCCGTCCCTTTGAATGAACCGGCAGCTCAGCACCATCCTCCTCGTCCGGCATGCCCTGTCGAAGGCCAACGTGGATCTCCGGGAATACGAGGCCACTCCGGATCATGCCGTGCCCTTGGCGCGCCCCCGGGCCGATCCCGCGGCGCGCCGCGCGGGACGGCTCATCGCCCGGCTTTCCCTGGAGCCGTCCGCGGTGTGCAGCTGGCATTCCCCGTATCTGCGCTGCAAGCAGACCCAGGAGATCGTTTTGAAGGCGGCCTTCTCGGCGGACGCCCGGGTTATTGAGCGGCGGGAATCGTTTCTCCTGCGCGAGCAGGAGTTCGGGGATTGGGAGGGGCTGTCGGACCCGCAGCAGGTGCTGGACGATCCCGCGGCCGGGGCGCGGCGCCAAAAGCTCGAGTCCCATCGCGGGAAGTTCTACTTCCGCCATCCGGGAGGAGAGAGCGCCGCCGACGTCGCCCAGCGCGTCGCCGTCTTCATCGGCAAGCTGCACCGCTCCCATTTCCGGCACCACATCGTCTTTCTGCACGGCGTCACCCAGAGGGCCTTCCGGCTGGTGTGGCTGCATCGCGCGGCCGCCTGGTTTCAAGACGAGCGCAACCCGGCCAACGCCTCGGTCCTCGCCCTCCGGCGCGATCCCGCCGGGCGGTGGGGCGAGACCTACCTGAGGCGTTAGGACTCTCGGCACATTAATTGATCCGACACCCGGGGATGGCGCTTTCAACCGCACTCTATGACTGGCTCGCCGGATGGGCGCCATTTCTCATCGGCTGGACCGCCGTATTCACGGTCCTAACGACGGTCCGTATCATTTTAGCGCGGCGCGCCGGAGTTTCCCAGGCCCGGCCCAGCGTTGCCTTCACCGAAGCCGCCGCGCTCCCGTTGGCGATCCTGCAGTCGGTCTGCTTTTGCAAAGCGGCCAAGGCCGGAGATATCCTGTCTTTGGGTTTGTTCCTATGGTGGGGCCCGGGCTTCATTTGGAGCGCTTGGTACTACCTCGATTGCAAAAGGCGGGGAGTGAAGGCCAACTGGTATCCGTATCGACGCGTCATCTCATGGCTGTGCAAGCTCAACTATCTGGCCTTCGCGGTCGTCTTCTGGCGACTCGGCCACTACGGGCTGCTCTTCGCCTACAGCGCGTGGATCATCAACGACCAGTACGGCTTGGCGTTCCTCTCCCGCGACGCGGATCGCCTGCGCAGGACTTTCGATGATTACTGGTTGATACGGCTGGCCTATCCTGGGGGTCTGCTGCTGCCATGGTTTGTCGCCATGCCCCACGCGGCGCTCTGGCGCGGCTACGGCGCGCTCCTGCTGGTGTTGTGGGGGACGGGGATCGCCTACGTCCGGAGCACCGGCAGGATCACGGGGCCGCCGGAGCATCCGACCTTGCTGCGCAACCTGCCGTATCTGCCGGGCTGAATGCCCCGGCTATTCGCTCAGCAAGACCGGGGCCTGCGGCTCGGGCAGGTCCTGGGGCAGGCGCGCCCAGAAGTCGAGGATCAGCCCGCGGATCCTCTCCGTGTTCTCGGTGCGGCACACCTCGGCCCGGAAGGGCTTGCACTCCGGAAGCCCCGCCGTGTACCAGACCGTGATGCGGCGCATGTTGAGGCAGGCCTGGCGGGGACCGAGGTGCTCGACTTCCAGGTCGAGGTGTTTGAGCATGGTTTCGAGCCGCTCCTGCGGCGAGGGGAGGGGAATAGCTTCGTCGGAGCCTTCGAGGGCCGCGTCGAGGGCCCTATAGATCCAGGGATTGCCCAGGCCTCCCCGCCCGATCATCACTCCGTCGCAGCCGCTTTCCCGCCGCATGCGGCGGGCGTCTTCGGCGCTCAGCACGTCTCCGTTTCCGATGACGGGAATACTCACGGCGGTCTTGACCCGGCCGATGGCGGAGTAGTCAGCCCGGCCCGAGTAGCCTTGCTTCTGCGTGCGGCCGTGGACCGTGACGGCGCAGAGCCCCTCGCCCTCGGCGGCCCGGGCGATCTCGACGGCCTCGCGCCCGGACTCATCCTCGAAGCCCTTGCGCATCTTGACCGTCACGGGGATGCGGCGCGTCGCGCCCTTGACCGCGCGAAAGACCTCGGCCGCCCGGCGCGGGTCCTTGAGCAGGGCCGCGCCCTCGCCGTTGGTCACGACCTTGCGCACCGGGCAGCCCAGGTTGAGGTCGAGTAGATCAAAGCCCATGTCCTCGATGATCCGGGCCGATTCGGCCATGACCCCGGGCTCGCAGCCCAGGAGTTGGGCGCCGAGGGGGCGGTCGGCGGGCGCGCTTTTGAGGAGCTCGAAGGTCTTGGCGTTTCGCCGCGACAAGGCCTGGGCCGAGACCATCTCAAGGAAGGAGAACCCCAGCCCTTTTTCCCGGGCGATGAGCCGGAAGGGCAGGTCCGTGCACGCCGCCATGGGCGATTGGATGATCCGCGACGGGAGCTCCAAGGAGCCGAGTTTTAGTCCCACGCGGATATTTTACCGCTTTTCCGCCCCGGTGAGGGAATCGGCGAGCCGGCCCACCCGGTTTCCGGGGTTTTGAACGGCAGTCTAGAGGGAGGAGGAGGCGTGATTTGTAAACGGCCGCGCGCTACTGCGGCCGGACGCAGCAGCGCACGCTCTGCCGGCTTGGAATGGCGGAGCTGCGGGATCGAGCGGCTGCCTCCACCGATGGAGGTAGCCGCTCGAGGCAGTGGACTTCCCAAATCGTCGTCCGGCCGGAATCATTCGCGAGAGATGGCGAACTCCGCCCGGGCGCAGTTCCAGCCTGGCACCGCGGGCCAGGGGAGAAATCGCGTCGCCGAGAGTCCGCCAGTCCTTTCAACCTCAATGATGCGCTATTTGTCCACATAGACATGGAGTCATCGACCCAATTCT
>CAYJXJ010000192.1:0-8606 GCA_964374095.1 uncultured Elusimicrobia bacterium | reverse complement strand
ATGGTGTAGGCCATCTTCTTTGGAGCGGGAATCATTTCTCGACTATCTCACTTTTCCTCACCGTCCCATCACGCATGCGCACCATCGACCCAGCTCTCTAGGATGGGTCGTACCTTTTCCAGCATGGACCGAAGATGCGAAAAGTGCACTGCCTTCTCATGGTGCAGACGGCCCAAAACGATTCCTGGGTGCCTTCCTATCTCCTGGGCGAAGTTGATGATACTCTGCCTGGAGAAATACGGCCTAGCCGCATGCACAAAGGCCTTGTAGCGATTCGCCTCGATGAGCCAATTCTGAGCCGAATCGTCAGCCGCCTTCTCCTCGGAACTCTTGGCGTCCCGTTCCAGGTTATTGTCGATGAAGATGCCGCGGTGTTCCCCGTCCACGTGCGCGATCTCATGCATCAATGTGAACCAGAAATTATCAATCCGGTCGTAGCGCAACGACAGCACGATTGCCGGATTGCCGGCGGGGCTGAATGTCGCCCCATCCAGAAACGATTGCGGCAGCGCGGGCACGATAACGAAATGGACGCCGAGGTCCTTAAGGAATTTGGGCACCTTTGCGACGCCTTTCGCGTCCTTGGCGTGGTCAAGGAGCCGCGGGATGGCGGCACGGAATTTCTTCCGATCGAACCGCCCGACTTTCTGCGACGCCGCCAGATGCTTGGCCCGCTTGAGCATCGCGATTTGAGCGGCGTCGACGGGGCCTCGTTCCACCGAGTGGCGTCGGCCAACAGCCACCTCAAATCGAGGCTCCTCCTCCGGAGAGGTAATTTCCAAGAAAGAGCAAACGCGCTTTTCCAACTCATTGACGGAGTCAGGGGTTTTGATCCAGCCGCGCTTGATGAGTTCTCTGACCGGCGCGAGACTGTAGACCTTGCTCCGGCGCGGGATGTCGCTACTGCGTTGTTCCTTTTGGGCGCGGTGTAGCCGGTAGTTCGTTTCGAGATTCATCCAGAACTCGGGTGACGTCCCAAATGCCTGGGCCAGCTCATGCGCCGTGTTAGGGGTGATCTGCTTGGAGCCGCCGACGATCTCATTGACCGCCTGAATAGGCCTGCCCATGATCTCAGCCAAGTCCTTCTGAGACCATCCGCGCGCCTCCAACTCCCGAGCGATTATCTGCCCCGGCCTAACGACTCTTGCCGCCTCCATCGCCATTCTTCCCCCGTTGGTCTTCACTCGTTGTAGTGCCTTTCAATGTCCAGGATCAGAATCAGCTTCCCCTGGGCGTCCTGCTCAACCCTGACTATCAGCCGCCACTGCCTATTCAATCGCAACGACCGCTCTCCGGCCTTTCCACGAGTTCCCTTCAGCTTCTCAAAATGGAATCCTTTCAACGCATACAGGTCTCGTTCGTCGGTAGCCGCCTTGATGACGGTCATCGCCTCAAAGAACCCATCCACTACCTCTACTGGATAGCGCCGGGCTTCGGCTTCTGTCTCGTATAGCTGTTGAAGTTTCGCGGAGCGAAATCTGTAGCGCACGCTAGAACCTGCCCTTGGGCAAGCATGTAATTATCAGATTCACCCATAGGGTGAATCGCTGATAGTATACACACCCAACCGGTTTCTGTCAAGAAGGAAGCGGTGGACCTGGCCAAGGAACCGGGAGGCCAGTCGGTGGTTTCCTTCATCCTCAACGGCAAGCGCCGGCTGACCAGGGACCAGGTGAAGCGCCTCAGCCGCAGATTTCAGGTCTCGGAGGCGTCGTTCTACCCGTCGGCCGCAGCGGCCGCCCTGTAGAACATCAGGGCGTCACGCGTCGGTAAGACTTGATGACGGGCTCCGCTTGGGGCTATACTCCCGGTCAGGGACTCATGATCAACCCCGCCACCGGCGACCTGCTTTTCAATGCTGGAGCGGTCCACATCGGACCGGGCCTGGCCCCGGGGGTCCACCCCGTCCTGCGGGCGGACCCCCTGCGGGCGCCCGACCCGGGCCTGGTCCGGTCCATGCGCACCGAGGCCCTGTCCGATTTGTCGTCGGCGGTGGGCGGCCGCTTCGACGCGCGCTTGGATTTCCTCGGTCCCCGGCTGACCGGCGTCCGCCTCATGGCCCGGGGCCCCGCATTCCCGCCCGACCTGCGGGATTGGGATATCGCCCGGGAGATGGCCCGCCACAAGTTCCACTGCGATTGGACCCGGGGCCAACTCGGCTGGCTGTGGCGGGTGCGCCGCTACCCCTGGGGACGGGTCCGGGCCCTGTGCGGAGAAAACCTCCAGAAAAAACCCGAGGAGAGCATACTCCAGGTCCTCTACGTCGAGTTCGAGAAGATCGAAGAGACCCTCGGGCAGGCGCTGGCGCCGGCCGCCTGATTACTGCCAGTCCTGGCACATTCCTTTGAGCGCCTGGTAGCTCTCCGGCGTGTCGAGCGCGGCCTGCCCGGCCTTGAGCTCCTCTTCAAAGGCGGCGTAAAGGGGGACGGTGACGGCGGCGACCGCGTCGTCGATGAGCTTCTGGCCGGCCTCCCGGGTCTCGACCGACGCCGGATTGGCGCGGGTCGGAAGCTTGGGAGCCCCGGCCAGGGCCTCGGTCATGAGCCCCGCGTAGCGTTGGTGCAGGCGGCGGTTGACCGCGACGTGTTCCAGCTCATGGCGGTGGATATGGAGGCGCTCGCAGCCGGTTTCCGGGTAGTCCTTCGAGACGTAGACGTCGAGCTTGGTGTATGAAAATTCGAGTTCGAGCGCGTCGACCCACACGCAGAGCCGCCGCCGTCCCGGCTTCTGCGACCCCGAGATCCGGGTCCCCTTCTTGATGCCGTATTGGGCCACGGTCAGGCCCGGGACCCGCGCCTGTCCGGCCGGAGTCGCGCGCATGGCCTCGATGCCCGCCGTATCGAGTTCGTAGTGCAGGACCGGCTCCGCAAACGGCGTCGAGATCTTGATCACGGAACGGCGGTCGAAGCCGCTCTCTCCCGGACAGCCCTCACCGGAGGCCGGAGGACCCTTACCGCAGCCGGCGATGATCGTGGCCGCCAATAAGCAAGCAAGCGGCCCGGGTACGAATCGCATCCCGGTATTGTAGAGAACTTAGGGCGCCGCCGGGCCGGGCGGCGCGCCCTGCCGGTCCTGATGGACCGGCAGGACGGCCGGGTGAGTCGTTACGGGGCCTGGGGCGGGTCCGATGGGGGGCGAGTTCCACCCCCGTCGCAGCCGGACGATCCCACGTCCGACTTGTGTCCAGCGGCGACCGACAGGTTCGCCAGCGCGGCCAGCGCCAGCACGGCGGCCAACAGTCTCGTCAGTTTCATTTGATCTCCACACGGATCCCGGTGCCGGTGGTGCCCAGTGGATCGCGCACTCTGATCGTAACATGGCCGCGCCTCCTGGTGAACGGTCCTTTGCCCCAGCCCCGCCCGTCATCGGCTCCAGAAGGCCCGCCGTCGATGCGGCCCCGTGTGTCACGATGGACTTCTCAGCCGTCCCGCGAACCGCGCGCGAATGTTAGAATGCCGGCGTGGCGACGATCCTCTCCCATCCCGCCGTGGCGGTGGCCTTGGCGCCCCTCATCCCGAGAGAACGGCGGAACCGGAATTTCTGGCGGGCCGCGGTCACTCTCTCCGTCCTCCCCGACCTCGATGTCCTGGCCTTCGCCTTCGGCGTTCGCTACGGCGACCCCTGGGGCCATCGCGGGCTGACCCACTCGCTGGCCTTCGCCGCCGCCCTGGCCTTGGCGGCGACCTGGTTTTGCGCCCGCCGGCTCAGGCCGGGACTGCTGCTCTACTTCTTCATCGTCGCGTCCTCCCATGGCGCGCTCGACGCCATGACCGACGGCGGATTGGGAGTCGCCTTCTTCTCTCCCTGGGAGACCAAGCGCTATTTCCTCCCGTGGAACCCGATCCCCGTCTCGCCGATCGGGGCCGGGTTCTTCAGCGCCCGCGGCTGGGAAGTCCTGACGCGCGAATGGCTCATCATCTGGCTGCCGGCCCTGGCCGTGTTCGGGGCGTTGAACCTGGCCGGCCTTAGAGGCTCTGCACCAGGTCCAGGAAGTCCATGACGTTGCGAATCCGCTTACGGGGATCGGCTTCGAGGGAAGCGGCGATCATGGCGTCGGTGCTCGCGGGCAGCGTCGGGACCACGGCGCGCAGCGGACGGAACTTCATCCGCTCTTTCTGCGCGAGAAAATCGGGGCCGCGGAAAGGCACCTCCCCGCAGAGCATCTCGTAGAGGCACACCCCCAGGGAATAGACGTCGGAGGCTTTGACGGCCTCCCCCAGGTGCTGTTCCGGCGACATGTAGGCGGGGGTCCCGGCGATGTCCTGCTTGGTCAGCGAGAGCCGGGCGCAGGTGTCTCGCGCCTCCCGGGCCAGGCCGAAATCCATCACCCGCGAGAACCCGTCCTTATCGACCATGATGTTGGCGGGCTTTAGGTCGCGGTGGAGGATATTGTGCCGGTGGGCGCAGTCCACTCCTTCGCAAACGTAGCTCATGATGATCTTGGTCTCGCTCAGGCTCAGGCGCCGCTTCCTGTCGAGGAGGGCCGACAGGGTTTCGCCGTCGACGTAGTCGAAGATCAGGTAGATCTCGTTGTCCTGCTCGACGATGTCGTGGATGCTGACGATGTAGGGGTGCGTCAGCTTCGCGATCACCCGGGCCTCTTTTAGGAACCGCTGGCGCTCCCGCGCCGACGCGCGGATCTCGGGACGCATCTGCTTGACCGCCACCTTCCTTTCGAGGGCGCCGTCATAGCCCTCGTAAACGACCCCCATGCCCCCCTCGCCGAGAACGCGGCGGATCTCGTACTTCGCCGCGATCATCATGCCGGGCGCCGAAGTCTTCGCGCCGGGCGGCAGGGAGGCCAAGCCGGCGGGGGGAAGGGCCGCGGCGGCAGGGACGGCCGCGGAAACGGCGGGGACGTCCGCGGGAGCGGCGGGGACGGGCGCGGAAGCCGACGGAGTCCTTCCTGTCGGGGTGCCCTTCAGGTTCCGGTAGCGCTCGATGACATCCTGGTAGAGCACGGTCTCGGAGATGAACTGACGGTAGATCTCCGCGGCGCGTTCCCCGTCGTCTTCCTTCTCGCATTGACGGGCGTAGGAATAGTGGACCTCGGGGTCGTCCCGGATCGGCCGGCGGCGAGCGACCTCGGGGTAGAGGGCGTGGGCGGGCTCCATGTCTCCCCGTTTGACGAGAAGTTTGAACTGAAAGAGAATCTCCTCGGTGGTCATGTCGCCGAGCGACCGGGCCTGCGAGAACTTGAGGGCCTCATCGACGCGGCCGAGAGACATCAGGGCCTCCGACATGGCTTTGAGATCGGCGGGAGTCTTGCGGGTCTTCTTCCCGAGAACCTCGAGGGCGGCCTCGAAGTGCCGCCCGCGCAGCAGGGCGGCCGACAAGCGGTCCAACCAATAGCCCTCCCGGTCGGCCGGGACTCGCTTGAGGAGGTCGTCCAGCCGCCCCGCCCTGTGAAATATCCCCACCACGGCGTCGGCGCCCCCGTCGGCTTCGAGGCAGGAGGACAGGCGCCGCTCGGTCTCGACCAGGCCGCAGGCCTGATCATGGAGCTCGCGTTCCGAAAGGGCCTCCGCCCCCGCCAGGAGCTGCGCCGCGGGCCGATCGCCGACGAGCCTCAGGACCTCGTCTTCCCGCCCGGCCGCGGCGTGGAGAGTCGCCAGTTCCCGTCCGCTCAAGGCGGATGGCCTTCCGCCCGCCTTGAGGAACTTCTCATAGTATGCGAAGGCCTCCGCCGGCGCGGGCTCCGGCGAATCGAGACCCCTGCGGACCAGCCCCAGCAGAGCGCGGCGGCGGGCCCACCGCCGCGCCAGCGCGAAGAGTCCCCAGAGGACCGCGGCCCCCGCCGCGCCGGCGCCGGCCTTCCAGCCATGGCCGCCCAGACGGCGCCATTTCTCTTGGCTCCAGGCCTTGCCCGCCTCGGAGGCGCCCGAGAGGGCCTCCGGGGTTCGCAGCAGGCCGGCGGCCTGTTCGAACTCGGACTGGGCTTGCCCCAGCCGGCCTTCCCCGCGGTGTTGACGGGCCAGGCGCATGTGCTCCTCGTAGTCCTCCAGGCGGCGGCGCGCGGCCGCAACGGAAGGAATGTCCGCTAGATCCCAGACCCGGATCCCTTCCTCCCCGCCGGTCGCCAAACGGCCGCCGTCGGCGCTCAGGGCGACGAAAACCCGTCCGGCCTGGCGCGGCAGGACGGCGAGCGGCTCGCCGGTCTGGGCCAGCCACAGGCGCGCGGTGCCGTCGTAGCTGCCGGAAGCCAGCAGCTTCCCCCGCAGGCCGTAGGACAAGGAACTCACCGCCCGGGTGTGCCCCTTCAATACGGCGCGGCTTTCACCGGTCCGAACATCCCAGAGGCGGATCGAGTCCTCGCCGCCCGAGGCGAGGAGACTTTCATCCGGGCTCAGGGCGAGAGCGTGGATCGGCTCTCCCCCATCCAGGACCAGCAACGGGCTGCCGGAGAGCGCGTCCATGATCCGCAGTTTACCGTCCGAGGCGGCGGTCGCGACACGGGCGTCCGCCGCCGCCGCCAGGGTGACGACGCCCCGGGCATGCCCAACCATGCGCGCCAACCGCCGCCCGCTGGAGAGTTCCCAGGCCTGGACGACGCCATCCTCCGAAGCGGTGATGAGCCGCCCTCCGCGTCCCCCGATCGATACCGCCGACACCGGCTCGGAGTGGTCCGCCAAGACCCGAACGGCCCGGCCTCCGGGAAGCTCCCAGAGGCGCGCGGTCCCATCGGTCGAACCGGTGGCCAGACGGCTGCCGTCCGGGGCCAGGCTCAGGGACGTCACGCTGTCTTCATGCCCCCGCAGGGCTAGAACCTCACGCTGGGACCGGTCCCAGGCCCGGGTGACGCCGTCCTCGCCCCCGCCGATGAGTAAGCGTCCATCGGGACTGAAAGCCAGAGCGTCGCAGCCGATCGGACTGAGCCGCTCCGGGACCGCCCCCCGGGCGGACCCCGCCGCGACGGCGACCGACACGCAGGCCGCCCCCAGGCACAAGCGCGCGCGCACCTTGGGAGTATAGCCGCCCGGCCGGCAACGGTCAAGGGAGGCGCCGCTCCAAGTTCCCGGACTTTTCAGGCCGCCAGGGTGTATGGCTGCCTCCATCGGTGGAGGTAGGCCGTCGCGGGGGCCGGAGTTTTCTGCGGGTGCCGGTGGACTCCGCCCGGGCGGAGTTCTGCATGCCTGGCACCGAGAGCCGGCCGTGAACCCGCACCGGCAGGATGTCCTCGCTGCCGGCGCGCCCGCCTTTGAAAGTCCGGGAACATGGAGAATCGCCCCCTTTACTCCCGGCATGGCGCCAGCTATACTTATCACGATGCTTCCCGTCGTCGTCCTGCTATGGCTGCTGGCAGCGTCGGCAAAAGCCGACGACTCGGGCCGGGAGCGAATTCTTGACGGAGCGGGCGCGGCGGTCCTCGACCTGGCCTTCGCTCCCGCCGGCGGCACCGTGGCGGCCGCCACCGCGAAGGGGACCATCGTCTTCTGGGAGGTCGACTCCGGCCGGAGAACCGGAGTGAGCGGCGGCGGCCCGGGCGCAAGCGGGTACGCCGTCGTCAAACGGATCGCCTACTCCCCCACGGGAGAGTCTTTCGCATCGATCATCTCTTCGTCGCGTTGGCAGCAGCGCCTGACGGGGCGGCACGCCTCCAAGCTCTCGTACAGTCATTTCCTGGTCACTAAGAACTCGGTCCGGGTCTATGACTTCAAGCTTGCCCGCGAGACGGCAGCCTTGAATTTCAACGTCGAGGTCGCGGGTCTGGCATTTTCCCCGAACGGCGACGCCCTGGTCACGGCGGGGGGCCGCCCGGCGGTGGTGAAACTTTGGAACCCACGCACGGGGGACCTCGTGGCGACCCACAAGGTCGGGGGCAAGATCCTCGACGTCGCCATGGCTCCTGACGGCCGGACGTTGGCGGCCGCCGGAGGCGGCTGGGGCAAGGGCGGTCTGCGGTTTCTCGAATCCCGCGGCGGGCAGGTTCTTGCCGCGGCCGGCACGGAGGGCGCCATGAACTGCGTCACCTTCTCCCCCGACGGCCGCATGGCGGCTGCCGGAGCCGCCGACGGCCGCATCCTGATCCTCGACGGCGCGACGCGCTCCGTCCTGCTGAGCCTCCCGGGCGGCAGCGAGGTCAACGCCCTGGAATTCTCCCCCGACTCCCGGACTCTCGCGGAGGCGCGCAAGGACGGCGGCGTGCGCCTGCGCCGGCTTCCCGACCTGTCGGCGGTGACCGACCTCGGCTCGCACTCGAAAGCCGCCACCGCCTTGGCGATCTCGCCCGACGGCGCCTGGCTGGCATCGGGCGGGCAGGATAAGGTGGTGCGCCTGTACCGGCTCGGGGCGCCGACGGCGCCACCCCCCCTGGCCCGGGTCAAAACGCCGGCCGTCATGCCGAACGTTCCGCCGGAACCCACGTTGCCGGGCCAACCCCGCCCCGCAGCTCTAGACGAGTCGCCGGAACTCACCATCCTTGAATCGGCCGCCGCCATCAAGGCCGCCCCGCCGCCCCCGGCGCCCGCGCCGCAGGAGCTCGCCGCCGTCCCCCCGGCCCGGCCCCCCCCCCCCGCGGCCGCGGCGGCGGGCGCCCGGCCCCCCCCCCCCCCCCCCGGCCCCGCCCGCCCCCCCCCCGCCCCCCCCCGGGGGGCCCCGGCCGCCCG
>CAYJXJ010000191.1:0-8611 GCA_964374095.1 uncultured Elusimicrobia bacterium | reverse complement strand
TCGCGGCGGGGCCCGCGCCCCCGCGCTACGAGCCCTACGCCGGGCAGTGGTTCGCCGCGCCGCCCGCCACCGCCTCCGGCGCGGCCCCGGAGCGGGAAGCCCCGCCGGATGATGCCGCCAGCGTCGCCCAGACCGTCGCCGAATTCGTCGGGGCGCGCGCCGCGGCCGCGGGGGGCGACTTCCTGGCGCGCGAGCCGGGGGGGCTGCATCGGCTGCGGCTGTTGAATCCCGGCCTTCGCCGCCGCGTGATCTCCCATCGGGAAGCGATCGCCTGCGCCGTGTTCAAGGAGGTCGGGACGGGCCGTGAATTTGATTTGGATTTTTATCTCGAGAGGGAGGGGTGGGAATGGAAGGTGGCCCGCATCGTGGTCCATTCCGTGGACGGCATTTCCTTCGGCTCGCCGCCGGCCGGAGGGGCTGCTCCCGGCGGGTGGGTGGCGCCTCCGGTCGGGCGGGGAGTTCCGAGGCCCCAGGGCCCCCCCCGTCTGACGCTGCGCTTGGCGTTTCGAGAGCCTTCGGGAAACGATGTTCTCGATGGAGGGGAAACCGGCTCCTTGGAGGTTTCGATCATGAATTCCGGGGTTGGACCGGCCTACGCAACGACGCTCTCGGCGCAAATCGAGGGAAATGTCAGGGGGATGGCGATCCTGGGGTTCACGCCGAAGCTCGGAGATATCGCGCCCGGTCACGAGGTCTCAAAGAGCATCCCGCTGGCCGCGGCCGATGCGTCGCCCACGCAGCGGGTCCGCGTCAAGCTTCAGGTCCGCGAGGCCAACGGCTTCGACTCCGAACCCGTGGCCGTCGTCTTCGAAACCCGGCCTTACCGGGCGCCGAGGCTCGAGCTTTCGGACGTCGCGCTCGTCGGCCCGGGCGTGCTGCGTCCCGGCCAAGCCGCGACCGTGGGATTGCGGGTGCGCAACGCCGGGACCGGCCCGGCCCGCGGCGCGCGCATCGAGCTCAGGACCGGCCGCGATGTCTTTCCGGCCGCCGAAAGCACGGTCGTGCTCGGCGATATCAGGCCCGGCCGGTCGGCCGAGGCGCGTTTCGAGCTCTTCATCAACCGCCGCTACCGGGGTTCCGCGCTTTTGCCGGCGGGCGTGGTGCTGTTCGACGGCCGCGGCACGGGCCCGGAGATTTCCCTCGGCCTGACCGTGGGCGCCTCGGGACGGCCGCCGGCGGCGGGGCCGCCCGACGCCTTCGGCGCGGAAGGGGCCCAGCCCGCCGCGCCGGAAGACGTGGATTCGCCGCCCAAGACCCCGGGGGCGCGCGATCCCGACGCCTATGCCGTGGTCGTCGGCATCGAGAATTACCGCGACCTTCCCGCGGTGGAGCACGCGCGGCGGGACGCCGAGGTCCTGCGCGCCTACCTCACGCAATCCATGGGATTCGACCCGCTCAACGTCGTGGCCCTCCTCAATGAGCGGGCGACGCTGACGGATATGGCCGTCTTTCTGGGCCCGTGGCTGGAGGACCGCGTCACGCCCAAGAGCCGGGTCTTCGTCTATTTCGCCGGGCACGGATCTCCTGAGCCCGCAAGCGGGGACGGCTACCTCGTCCCTTACGAGGGCGATCCTTCCTACCTCCAGACCAAGGCCTATCCCCTCAGGAGTCTCATCAAGACCCTCTCCAGCCTCAAGGCCGCCGAGGTGACGCTGGTGCTCGACTCCTGCTTCTCGGGAGCGGGGGGAAGGTCCGTCGTCGCCAAGGGGGCCAGGCCCCTGGCCGTCAAGTCCGCCGCATACGGCGGCGGCGATAGGCTCGTGATCGTTTCGGCGGCTTCGGGCGGCCAGATCAGCATCGACTATCCGCAAGCCCGGCACGGTCTCCTAACGTACTTCCTCCTCAAAGGCCTGCGGGGCGGGGCCGATTCCGACAAAGACGGCCGGGTGACGACGGCCGAGATCTTCGCCTATATCAAGCCCAACGTGGAGCGGCAGGCGCGCCTGCGGCACGTGGAGCAGACCCCGAGCCTCTGGCCGCCGGGCGGACGGCCGGCGGCAAACGCCAGGGAGTGGATCCGCCTGCGTTGAATAAGTGCTGGAATTTCCATGAATCGAACTGGCCCGGCGCACCTATGCCACTTATTCCTCGTCGCGGGGACTCCAGGCACGCCCGACTGTCCCCGGGGACAGTTCGACGATGACCTGTCCGACGACGTGGCTCCGGAGTTGCCCCAGTAAGGGAGTCCCCGCGGGATGGCTTCAAACCGATGCTGTCGTTGCCGCCTTGGTGCGCGAGGGCCGCAGAAATAGCTTTAATATGACGCGATGACCAGCCGCCGCATTCTCGTGGTGGACGACGAACCGGCCTGGGTCGAGCTCCTGAAGGTCTGGTTCGAGATGGCCGGCTACAAAAACGTCGAGTACGCCCTGACCGGCGCCAAGGCCCTCGAGATGGCCGTGCAGGTCCCTCCGGATTGCATCGTCCTGGACCTGGTGCTCCCGGATCAGAGCGGCCTGGAGGTCTGCGCCAAGCTGAGGGCCATGCCGGCGCTCTCCCGGGTGCCGGTGGTGCTCCTGACCGCCCACAAGAACGAGAAGGTTCTTGGACTTCAGAGCGGGGCGGATTATTTCGTGGGCAAGTCCGAGAAGCCCCATGAGCTCCTGGCGACGCTGGAGGCGGTTTTCCGCCGCCTCGAAAAGGAAGAGGGGCTGCTGGTCCGGGAAGACATCACCCTGCGATCCCGCGAGCGGCAGATTTTCCTGCGCGGCGAGCTCGCGGCGACCCTCTCCCCGAAGATGTTCACGCTGCTGCACGTTCTCATCGAGCGCGCGCCCCAGCCCGTCAGCCGGGCCGACCTCTTCCGGCTGGTGGAGGGGGCCGAGGACCCCGGGAACTCCCGGGCCCTCGACGTCATGCTCAACCGGCTGCGCAAGGTTCTGCCGGGCGACGTGTCGACCCGCATTACCAACGTGAAGAACTTCGGGTACGTTTTCATCGCCGCGCGGACCGTGCCGGCTCCGGAAAAAGACCGATAACAGCCGCAGAAAACGGCGCCGTTTCACGGCGTAACGGCCTCGTGAATTTACAGAACAGGCAATCGGGGGTATCCTTGGTCTATGTCATCCCGATCGCCCGCCTCCAGCGGGCATCCTAGGCCCTCGCCACCCCGTAAGCTCACTAGGAGATCGGCGCGGGGGGCGGACTCATCCTACGTTTGGGTCCTCGTTCCAGGGACGCTCTGGGGGATATCGTCTCATCCTGCCGGTTCGCGGGGAGCCGGCCCGTGAGCAGCGTCAGATTCAGCCGGCGCCTACTCGGCGTGGCGCCGGAGACGGAGGGGGAGGGGCGCGCGAGAAAGGCGCCCCTCCCCCGTCCCTTTCCAAAAATACTGGAAGGGACGGCGCCTTCCCATAGGGTGGAAAGGCGCCGAAGCCTCTCGCTGCGCGCCGCGGGCACGGTCCTCCTTCTAGCCCTCCCGTGCGGGGCCGCGCCGGTCGACCCCTATGACAGGGCGGCCGGGGAGATCCTCTCGGCCGTCGCTCGCTTGGGCCGGCGGAGCGTGGCGGTGACGCCGTTTTACAGCGTCTCGGGAAACGAGTCCTTGGCCGGGGCGGTCATCTCCGAGCGCTTGGTGGCGCGCCTTCAGCGCGGCCGGGGCATCGACGTGGTCGAGCGCAGCCTGTTGAAGACGGTGTGGCGCGAGCGGGCGATCGACGCGGGCGGCCGGGTCGCGGCCTCGGAGGCTCCGGAGACCCGCCGGGGAATGGGCGGCGTGGACGCGCTTGTCACGGGGACGGTGCACGAGCTCAAGGACGGCCGCGTGGAGGTCAACGTCCGCCTGCTCGACCCTAAGACGGCGCGCGTGCTGGTGTGCGCGCCGATGCGCGTCGAGCGCGACTGGTCGCTCGTGGCCGACGACGTCCTCACCCCCGATTTGACGGCTCCCCCGGTGCCGAGCCTGATTTCCGTCCCGTCCGCCCCGGTCTTCGGACTCACCCGCGGGTTCCTCGGGATGGACTGCGGCCAGGCCCGGGACAAGACGGAACGGCTCGAGGAGCTGCTCGTCGACGTCAAGGCGCGCTACTGGGCCCTGCGGCTCAAAGACAGGGAATTCAAGGTCCAGAAGCTGCGCCGCAACCCGGGCACCGAGATCTCCGATCCCGAGGTCAAGAACCTCTTCTACAGCCGCCTGCGCCACTGGTTCCAGGAAGACTACGTGCCCCACCTCTCGCGCCAGGAATTCGAGTCCTACACCCGCCTTGAGAAGATGCGCGACCACCTCACCAGCGCCTGCGGCGCGTAGCGGTTCGCCGGCTTGCGGCCTTTTACCCGAAGCGCTAGACTAAAGCCCGGACCCATGGGCAGATCCTTGCTGTTGATCGGAGTCGGCGCGGCGATTGCCGTCGCGGGGCTGGTCAAACCCGGGGCTTCGGGTGGGCGGGACAGCAATTGTAATACCCCCGTCCCAATCTGGTGCTGTCAGAAACAGCAATGACGCTTTTCGGACTTCCTCGAACTTCACCTCGCAGCACGTATTTCAATTTTGGGAATCAACCATGCCGGCGCTGACCGACGTCCACGCGCACCTGGCCGCCCTGCCGACGCCGTCCAACGGCTGCCTGCTGTCGGCCCGGATGCGCCGCAGTCCGCTGGTCAAACTGATCGCTAGGTCCCAGGGCCTGCCCATGGATGACCCGGAGACCGCCAACCGCCGCTACCTGGAGAACCTTATTAAGGAACTGGATGCTTCCCGCGAGGTTTCAAAGGTCGTCCTGCTGGGCATGGACGGGGTCTATGACGCCGCGGGCCGGCTTGATGAGGCGCATACCGACTTTTTGATCTCAAACGACGCGGTGTTTTCGGCGGCGGGCGGGGATGCCCGGCTGTTGGCGGGGGTCTCGGTCAACCCCGCCCGGCGCGATTCTGTGGACGAACTCGAGCGCTGCGCTTCGCTGGGCGCGGCCCTGGTCAAGGTCCTGCCCAACGCCCAGATCTTCGACCCCTCCGAGGCCCGCTTCACGCCCTACTACAAGGCCATGGCGCGATTGGGCCTGCCCCTGCTCAGCCATGTGGGCTATGAGTTCAGCCTCATCGGCCAGGACCAGTCCGCCGGTGACCCTCAGCGCCTGCGCCCGGCGCTCGAAGCCGGGGTGACGGTGATCGCGGCGCACGGCTGCAGCACCGGGCTCTTTTTCCGCGAACGGCACCTCGAGACCATGTTCGAGTTCGTCCAGCGCTACCCGAACTTTTACGCCGATCTTTCAGCGCTTACTTTGCCCAACCGCGCCGGAGCCCTGTTGAGGCTCCGGCGCCATCCCGAGATTTTTAGCCGCCTCTTATTCGGCACGGATTATCCGCTTCCGGTGTTCACTTACCCGGCGCTGGCGGCGGGCCCCATGGCTTGGCTCAGGGCCCGCCGCGCCAGCCGTTTCGACCGCCAGGCCGCCGTCCTTCGTTCCCTCGGCATCGAGGCGGGGGCGGACTTCTTCAGCCTGCGGCCCGGGCGGTGATTGCCTCGGCGGCCGGCCGCCTCGGCGGCTTGGACCTGGCGCGGGGACTTGCGGTCTTCGGCATGGTCCTGGTGAACTTCAAGTTCGTCATGGGCTTGGAGGGCGTGGACACCGGCTGGCTGGCGCGGCTGGCCGGGCTCTTCGATGGACGGGCCGCGGCGACCTTCGTCACGCTGGCCGGGATCGGGGTATCTCTTCTGTCCAAACGCGCCCGGGAGGCGCGGGACGCCGCGGCGCTCCTGTCGTGCCGCAAGCTCCTGCTGAGCCGGGCGGCGTTTCTGCTGGCGATCGGGTTCCTCGACACTTTTCTCTGGATCGGCGACATCCTGCATTTTTACGCCGTCTATCTGGCCGTGGCCGCCCTGCTTATCGATGACCCGGACTGGAGGCTTTGGGCGTGGGCCGCGGCGGTCGTGGCGGCCTCAGTCGCGCTCTATCTTTTTCTCGACTATGAGAAAGGTTGGGACTGGGAACTCCTCGCCTACGAAGGGCTATGGAAACCTAGGGGCGCGCTGCGTCACCTTTTTTTTAACGGCTTCCATCCGGTGTTCCCATGGGTCTCATTCCTGCTCGTGGGGATGTGGCTCGGGCGGCGCGACCTCGCCTCGCCCGCGGTCCAGGGACGGCTGGTTGCGGCCGGGGTGCTCGCGGCCCTGGCCGCGGAAATCGTCTCGCCGTCCCTGACGGCTTGGGCCGGTTCCGACGGGGGCGAGGACGCCCAGTGGTGCGCGCTGCTTTTTGGCACCCAGTCCATGCCGCCGACTCCGCTCTACATGCTCTCGGGCGGAGGAAGCGCCGCGGCCGTGATCGGCCTATGCCTGGCGCTCGAGCGCCGGTGGCCGCGGTCGGGCTGGATGGACCCGGTTGAGTCCACGGGACGCATGGCTTTGAGCCTCTACGCGGCCCATGTCGTCTTCGGCCTGGCCGCGATCGAATGGCTCGAACTTGTGGAGGACCAGAAAATGTCTTTCTGCGTCGCTTCCGCCGCGGTCTTCTACGCCCTCTCGGTTCTAGCGGCCTGGGCTTGGGAGCGTCGTTTGAGCCGGGGCCCGCTCGAGGCGCTCATGCGCCGTCTGGCCGGCTGACTTTTTTTGGCCAGTCCCGCGGCGAAGCGCGACACGACGTCCTTGGCCAAGCCGGGAACGGGTCCGCCGCCCGGGTTCGTGAAGGCCTCTGCCAGAACCGCTCGGCGGAGAGGGGAAGTGGCTCCCAGCGCTGGGAGTAACTTCCGATGGGCACCTCCTTCCAACGCCAACCCAATCGCTCGCTCAGAAATGCCGGGTGAGGTCGAGAGTGTCCCGCGCCTGGCGGCGCCGCCGCGGGGTTTGATAACATGGATTTCTACCGGAGGTGGACCTATGGCCGCCTGGCTTCTCATCCTATCCCTGCTCCCCGTGGCCGGCATTCGCGCCGAGCCCGAAGACGCCTCGGCGCGCCTCAAGCGCCTGGCCGACGGCCTGCGCTCGGGCGAGGAAGACTTGCTCATTTTCGATAAGTCCGATGACGGCCGGTGGGTCAAACCGCGACGCATACCGCGCCAGGCCGCCCTGCGCGGCGCCTATGAGGAGCTGGCCGCGGTCGAGGTCCGCCAGGCCATGGAGTCCAGGAGGACCGAAGCGTCCCGCAGAGAGTTCGAGCCCGTGCTCAAGAGCCTCGAGGCCCGATCCCGGCAGGCGGCGCAAGACGCCGAGGCCGTGGAACTGCGCCCCGAGGATGTCATCGAGACGGGGGGTTGCGGGGGATCCTGCTGCGTGGAGCGAAACATCTACGGGGTCGTGCGCTGCGACTGCTTCTGCCGGGCCGGACGCGGCATGGCCGCGGGGCGGCGGCCCCGGACCCCCCTCGACGACGAACTGGATTGGTTTGAGAGCTCTCTGGCCGAAGCGACCCGCCGCTATCCCGGGGACAACCGCGGGCGCGGACGCGGACGCTGGGTTCCCACCAGCGCCAAGATTTACGAAGGGATGGCCGAGGCCGTGGAGGCCTCGCGGACGGGGGCAACCTCGCTGCGGCGCAGTCTGGGCGCGGTGGTCTTTATCATCGCCACCGGCAAGGATGGAAGCGGCGAGCTGGGCGCCGGGATCGTGGTGGACCGCAAGGGCCGCATACTCACCAGCGCGCGAGTCGTCGGACCTGATGAGTCTAAGCTCTACGATCAAGTGGGAATCTACCTGAGGCCCGAGAAGCCCACGGGCAATCCGAAGGAGGACATGACTCGCGGTTTTTCGGCTCGCGTCGTGCGTCGCGACCCGGTGATGGACCTGGCTCTCCTGGAGCCCGAGAAAGCTCTGGAGGGTGTCGAGCCGGCGGTATTCGGGGACTCTTCGAAAGTCGAGAAGGGAGACCCGGTGGCCACGGTCGGCCATCCCGAGACCGGGGGGCTCTGGAAATTAAGCCGCGTCACGGTGGTTGCCCCGCTCGCGGACATGGGCGCGACGGCCGGGCGCGCGGGTTTGCGCCTCGATAAGGCTCTGGAGCGGGGCTCGGCCGGGGGGCCGCTCCTGGACATTCATGGCCGCCTTCTCGGAATCCGCGTCCACCCGGCCCGGGGCGGCGCCGATGAGGGCTTCGCCGTGCAGACGGCCACTATTCGCAAGTGGCTCGACGCCGGGGAGCCGCCTGTGGACTACGCCGTGCCGGAGGAGGCGCCGCCGCCGGCCCCGCTGGTTCCCGAGCCGCAGTCCCCTGTGGCCGATGTCCCCGCTCCCGAGACTCAAGTCCGGGCGGCGCCCCAGGCTCCACCGGAAGCGCCGGCAGTTCCTCCCGTGGAGAAACCGGCCGTCAAGAGGGCCAAGCCCGCCAAAAAGGTTTACCGGGCCGATGATCTCATCAAATCCGCCATGGGCGAGATGGACGACATGGAGAAGGAGATGCGGCGGGAGATCGAGAGCCGCAGGGCCGGGCCGGGAATCGGGGACTAGTACACGCGGCGACGAGTTCGCCACGGGTTTTTCTCCCGACTTCACCAGGGTTTCATTGGTCGTGCGCCGGTAGCGGCTGTGCGGAAGGCCGTTGTCGGAAAGTTATTGCCACTGCGGCCGTTTTCCAAACCTATCCGCCCCGGTGCGGATAAGGTCACCCCGCTCGCCTCGGCCGCGAGCCACTGCGTCCGGACCCGGATTTTGCAATCACACCAGTCCGCTCCCTGGGGGTTGCAG
>CAYJXJ010000190.1:2787-8629 GCA_964374095.1 uncultured Elusimicrobia bacterium | reverse complement strand
GGATGGCTCAGTTCAGGCCATGGACGGTAGCCCACACCTTCGTGCCATGAGCCTAGTATTTCAAAGGCACATGACCGAAGGGCATGGCCTGCCCCTCCAATTATTGGAAGGGCAGGCACCTAAGGATATTGACAGAAAACCATGAGGAAATACTTCGTGGCGTTGGTCCTCGGGCCTACGACCCTCGGGCTGCCGGGCTGCAGCCTCAAAACCATCGCCTTGCGCCAGACCGCGGCGCTCATGGAGGGGGGGGTCGGAGCCTTCCACGACGAGTCCGACGTCCAGCTCGCCCGCGAGGCCATGGCCGCCCAGCTCAAGATCGCCGACGCCATGCTCCGCAATGAGCCCGCCAACTCCAAGCTTCGCCTGCTTGCCTCCCAAGGCTACTCGGGCTACGCCTTCCTATTCCTTGAGGGCTCCCAGGACGCGCGCGCCCGCGAATTCTACGGCCGCGGGCGCGACCACGCGAAGACACTCTTATTGAAGAACCCAGCCCTCAAGAACCTCGAGGCGATGAATCAGGAGGACTTCCACGACGCCCTGACGCGGGTCACGGTCAAGGATTCGCGCGCCCTCTTCTGGGCCGCCTACGGGTGGGGGAGTTGGATCAACCTTTCCCGCGACTCCGCCGAGGCCGTGGCCCAACTCCCCCGCGCCGTCGCGATGATGGAGCGGGCGCGGGGCCTCGCTCCCTCCTATCAGTTCGCGGGAGCCGACATTTTCCTCGGCTGTTACTACGCCTCGCGCCCCAAACTCCTGGGGGGAGATCCCAAGCAGGCCCGGGCCCATTTTGAAAAGGCCCGGACCATCACCCAAGGCCAATACCTCATGTCCTACGTTCTGGAGGCCCGTTACCTCGCGGTCGCTCTCCAAGATCAAGAACTGTTCACCCAGCTCCTGACCCGAGTCATGCAGGAGCCCGCCGGCCGGCTGGCGGGCTCCCGACTTGCAGATGAGGTGGCGAAAGAAAAGGCAAAGGCATTACTGGAGAAAACAGATGAATTCTTTTAAGCTCGGGCTCTTGGCGCTCATTTTAACGGCGGCCCCCGGAGGGGCCGCCGTTATCAAGTTTGCTTCACTGGCCCCCGAAGGTTCGACTTGGATGAAGACGATCGGCGAGCTCAACACCGAGCTTCAGGAAAAGACCAAGGGCAGCGTCAAGCTCAAGGTCTATGCCGGGGGCATATCCGGCGACGAGAAGGACGTGGTGCGCAAGATGCGCATCGGCCAGCTCCATGCCGGGGGCTTCACGGGGGTGGGGCTCGGGGAAATCGCGCCGAGGCTGCGCATACTCGACGCCCCCTGGCTCTTCAACAGCGACAAGGAAGTCGAGCACATCCACAAGCACTTCGACCCGGAGTTCCAGAAGGCCCTGGGCGAGGCGGGCTACGTGCTCCTGGGGTGGACCGACCTCGGCTCGGTCTATGTCTTCAGCCGCGATCCCATCAAGGGCCCCGAGGACATGAAAAAGGCCAAGATGTGGGTCTGGGAAGGCGACCCCATCGCGGAGGCGGCCTACAAGGCCCTGGGGGTGAGCCCCATCCCGCTTTCGGTCGTGGACGTTTTGTCCTCGCTCCAGACCGGCATGGTCGACGCGGTTTACGGCCCCGCCATGGGCGTGATCGCGCTGCAGTGGTTCACGCGCACCAAGCACATATACGCCGTTCCTATGGCCGAAGCCTCGGGCGCCGTCCTGCTCAGCAAAAAGCAGTTCGACACGCTGTCCCCCGAGGAACAGAAGACCCTGCTCGAGGTGAGCGGCCGCCATCTCAAGCGCCTCAACGAGCTCACCCGCAAGGAGAATGCCGACGCGCTCAAGACCCTGCAGAAGCATGGGCTGTCGGTCTCCGGCAAGCCCAGCCCGGAGACCACCAAGCTCTATCAAGCCTTCGGCGTCAAGGCCCGGCGCGAACTCGCCGGAAAGCTCTACCCGCCGGACCTGCTCGACCGCGTGGAGCGCTCCCTGGAGGAGTTTCGCAAGGCCCCGGCCAAGAAGGGCTAGCCCGCCCCCGCATGCAGGCATTGCGCCTCCTCGAACGCGCGCTGGGCTGGGTCGAAAGGGCCGCGCTCGTCGTCCTTGTCACCGGGATGGTGTCCTTGTCCTTCGCCCAGGTCATTCTGAGAATGTTCGGGAAAGGCTTGCTTTGGGGCGACACCTTGGCGCGGCATATGGTCATTTGGGCCGGGTTTCTCGGGGCCGCCGTCGCCACCGCGGAGGGCAAACATTTCGCGCTGGACACTTTCGCCGAGTCGCTCAAAGGACGGGCCCGCGCCGCGGTGCACGCCCTCGCGGGCCTAAGCGCCCTGGCACTCACCTGCTGGCTGGCCGCGGCCTCGTGGTCCTTCTGCGTCCTCATGCGCGAGACCGGCGAGGTCCTCTTCCATGTCGGAGGCATCGCGGTCCCCACGTGGTCGTATTCCCTCGTCTATCCGGGGGGCTTCGCCCTCCTGGCGGTTCATATCCTCCTGCGGCTGGGGCTCTCGATCCCCGGGGCCCAAGCAGGAGAACCGTGACCCTCCTGGCGGTACTGGCCCTCTCGGCCATCGGCGCGCCCCTCTACGCGATCATGGGGGGGCTCGGACTGCGCCTCATGTCCGCGGAAGGCACGCAGCTGGAAGCCTTCGTGGCCGAAATGCTGCGCCTGGCGAGCCTGCCGGCCCTGATCGCGGTGCCGCTCTTCACCTTCGCGGGATATATCCTGGCGGAATCAAAGGCCCCCCAGCGCCTGCTGGCCCTGGCCGAAGCCCTTTTCGGCTGGCTGCCGGGGGGGGTCGCGATCGCGGGGTTGGTCGCCTGCGCGCTCTTTACCGCCTTCACGGGAGCGTCGGGCGTGACCATCGTCGCGCTGGGCGGCCTGATCTTTCCCCTCCTGCTCAAGCAGGGCTACCCCGAGCGCTTCGCCCTCGGGCTGATCACCACGACCGGAAGCCTCGGGCTTCTTTTCCCGCCGAGCCTGCCCATCATCCTCTACGCCCTGGTCGGCAAGGTCTCCATCGACAAGCTCTTCGCGGCCGCGGCCCTGCCCGGCCTCCTCCTCATCCTCATACTCGGGGCTTACGCCGTGCTGATGGCCAAGCGGCATAAGGTCGCTACCATCCCTTTCGATGCCGGGGCCCTGGCGAAAGCCGCCCGTGCCGCGGCGTGGGAGATCCCCCTCCCCGTGCTCATCGTCGGGGGAATCTACGCGGGTTTCTTCACCGCCGCCGAAGCCGCGGCCATCATGTCCGTTTACGTCGCTGTCGTCGAGGTCTTCGTCTACAAGGACATCCCCCTGAGCGCCTTGCCCGGGGTCATCGTGCGCAGCCAGGTGCTCGTGGGGGCGATCCTGATCGTGCTGGGCTGCGCCATGGGGCTGACCAATCACTTCATCGATACCGACGCCCCGGGCCGGCTTTTCGCTTTCATCAACTCCCGGTTCTCGGAGCCATGGCAGTTCCTGCTCCTGCTCAACGCCTTCCTGCTGGTCGTCAACATGATCGAGATCTTCTCGGCGATCGTGATCGTGGTTCCCATCATCGTTCCCGTGGCGGCCAAGTACAACATCGACCCGATCCACCTGGGGACCCTCTTCCTGCTCAACCTCGAGATCGGCTACATGACCCCGCCTCTGGGGCTCAACCTCTTTCTCTCCAGCCGCCGCTTCGAGAAGCCCCTCCCCCTGCTCTACGGGGCCACCCTGCCCTTCTGGACCATCCTCCTAGGAGCCCTGGCCCTGGTGACCTACATGCCGTCCCTGAGCCTGTGGCTGCCCCGCGTCCTCAAGCTGCCATGACCGAAGGAAATGGTTCGATTCCGAAGGATACAGGAACAGAACCATGAGCCAAGAAAACGACCTGACCCCCGAGAAGCGCGCCGCGGCCATCGGCAAGGTCAAATCCGCCGGGACCTACTCCAAGGCCTACGAGGACATGCGCTTCATGAGCCTCAAGGAACTGCGCCCGGTGCGCCTGCAGTTGGAGCTCCTCAAACCCGAGATCATCCTCCGGGAACACCGCATCCGGTCGACCATCGTGGTGTTCGGCTCAGCGCGGATCCTCTCCCCCCAAGAGGCGCGGGCCCGGGTCGATAAGGCGCGCGCCAAACTATCGACGAACCCCGCGGACCCCGCCTTGCGGCGGGGGTGGGACGCCGCCAAAGCCGGCCTCGAGCTGTCCCGCTACTACGACGAGGCCAGACGCTTCGGGCGCCTCGTCTCCGAGGCCCAGAAGGGGGACCGCAATCTGGAATTCGTGATCGTCACCGGAGGCGGCCCCGGCATCATGGAGGCCGCCAATCGCGGCGCCGACGACGCCGGGGCCAAGAGCATCGGCCTCAACATCACCCTCCCCCACGAGCAGGACCCCAACCCCTACGTCACGCCGTCGCTGGCCTTCTGCTTCCACTATTTTTCTCTACGAAAAATGCACTTTATGATGCGCGCGAAGGCGCTCGTGGCGTTCCCGGGAGGATTCGGCACGCTCGATGAACTCTTCGAGACGCTCACGCTTGTCCAAACGGGAAAGAAGAGGGCGCTGCCTATCGTGCTGGTCGGCAAGCGCTTTTGGCAGCGCGTCCTCGATTTCGACTTCCTCGCCGAGCAGGGAATGATCGCCCCCGAGGACCTCCAACTCTTCAAGATCGTGGAGACCGCCGAGGAGGCTTGGGCCCACATCGGGCGCCATTGGACGCACAGGCCGTCGGGGGAGCCGCATGTATGAGGAGGGGACGGGCGCTCCCGGCCCTGGCCTGGCTGGCGCTGATCCTCCCCACCGGGGCGCTCGCCGACGAGTTTCTGGAGAACCTCCACCGCGCCGACGCGCGCTCCGAGCCCGCGGAGCGGGTCGAATACTACTCGCGCGCCATCCGCGCCTGGCGCACGGGCAACAGGTCGAGCCTCCTGGCCCACTGCCATTTCCGGCGCGGGGAGACGCTCCTTTTCCTGGCGGAGTTCCCGCAGGCCGAAGCGGACCTCACGAAAGCGCTCGAATTGGACCCCGGCAACGCCCGCGCCTATCTGCTGCGGGGACGCCTGCGCCTTCGACTCGGACGCTTGACGCCGGCCGAGCGGGATCTCCGGGAGTACGCGTCCATGAAGCCCGAGGACGGTGAAGGCCGGCTGCGCCTCGGGGAGGTTCGCGAGCGGGGGGGCAAGCCTTCCGAGGGGCTCCGGCACTACGAGCGGGCCAAGGGTTTGTCGCCGGAGGACTTTCGCCCGCCCCTGGCGCTGGCCCGCGTGAAGGCCGCCCAGCAGGATTGGGCCGCCAGCGAACGCTGGCTCGACCACGCCGAGAAGCTCTCCGGGGGGACGGAGGGAGGCGTCTGGACGCAGCGCGGCCGCGCCTTCAAGGGGCGCCTCGAGCCGGCGAAGGCTCTGGAGGCCTTCGGCCGCGGAATCTCGCTTCAGGAGGAGTCCCTGCTCGAACTGCAGCGCTCCGCGGGACGAAGGCTGGAACTGCTGGAACTGCGCGAGGAGCTCGGCGCTTCCTACTTCGACCGGGGCGATGTCTTCGAGGGACTGGGCCGCAGGGCCGAGGCGATCGCCGACTACCGGCAGGCCTGCGGCTTCGAGGTCCGCGAGGCCTGCGCCCGGGCCGAGTCCCTGTCACGAAAGACGGAGGTCAAGCCGACGCCGCCGGCTCCCAAGGAGCCGGCGGCGGTTAAACCAAAGAAACGGAAAAGAAGGCGCCCCGCGCCGAACTCCGATCCAGGGGAACGGATATATGGACTCTGAGCGGCGGAATCACCGCGCAACGCTCAGCCTCCTGCTGATCATTGCGGCGGGGGTCTTTCCGGCCGGGGCCGGAATGACCCCCGCCGCGGAGCAGGCCCTCCAAGACGGCCTGCGCCACTTGTATTCTCTCG
>CAYJXJ010000190.1:0-2777 GCA_964374095.1 uncultured Elusimicrobia bacterium | reverse complement strand
TCAGTTTTTTTGGCTGGGGTGCGCGGGCCACCCCCCCCCCCCCCAGCCGCCTCGTTGTTTCGGGGGGGGGGGGGCCCCGGGGGGGGGCCCCCGCCCCCCCCCCCGCCGCGGAGCAGGCCCTCCAAGACGGCCTGCGCCACTTGTATTCTCTCGACTACGAGCGGTCGCGGCAAAGCTTCCGGTCGCTCATTGAAGCCGAACCGGACAACCCGCTGGGCTATCTCTTCGAATCCGGCGGGATCTGGTGGCAGGCCGCGGCGGAATACGGGCTCTTCAAGGGGACGCCGACCCTCCAGGGCCTCTTCGAGCAGGACATCGAGTTCGCTATCCGCAAGGCCGAGCCGTGGACCAAGAGCAAGGATGAGGCCGTGCGGATCGATGGGCACTTCGTGACCGGCATGGCCCTGGGAACCAAGGGAATGTGGAGTTCCCTGCGCGGGCACTGGATGGACGCCTGCCTGGAGGGTAAGAAGGCGGTCAAGCACCTCAAAAAATGCCTCAAGCTGGATCCCGAGTACCACGACGCCAACCTCGGTCTCGGGGTGTTCGACTACCAGGTCGGCCGGCTGCCGGTCATCCTGAGGTCCATGGCCCTGCTCTGCGGCGTCTCGGGCAGCGAGAAGCGGGGCCTGGCCCGGATCCGCAGCGCCATGGAAAAGGGGCGGCATGCCTCGCGCCAGGCGGCGCAATTCCTCTCCACGATCTACTTCACCGACCAGCACGACTACGCCCGCGCCCTGGCCATCATCGAGGAGCTGAGGGCCCAGTATCCCGAGAGCGTCTATTTTCAATTCCTGAGCGGGGTGATCCGCTACCGGCTCGGCGACTGGGGGGGCTCGCTCAAGGAGATCCGCAACATACTCGCCGCGTACCAAAGCGATCCGGCGGGCTTCCAACGCAAACTCTTGAGCCTCGTGTGCGGGCTGACGGGGGAAAAGTGCCTCGCTCGCGGAGACATCGAACGGGCCCTGCCCTGGTTCCGCTACGCCTTGGAGAAGGGCGCGGACGCCGACCTTGACCCCCCTGAATCGCGTACCCTCCTGCTCCTGTACCGGGGAATTTCCCATGACATGCTGTCCCAGCGGGTCAAGGCCAAAGCCGATTACGAGGCCGCGCTGGCCGGCCCGGACTTCGCCGGCAGCCACGCCCTGTCCCGCGAGTGCCTCGGCGCTCCCTGCGACATCGACACGGTCCGCTCCTACCTGCGGGCGCTCTCGCGCGCCGAGCCCTGGACCCGGCCGCGGCTCCCCGCCAAAGCCGGGACCGCCAATTAGGGCGGCGCGCCGGAAGCCCGCTTCACTCGGCACGGAGGGCGGAGCCATTGTCTCCATATAAGGCGCAAGACAGAATTACCCGGGGGAGTCAGGGGGTGGACGATAGGTCACTGGGAAATCAAATTCTGGCGGCGGTATCTCACCGGTGCTCACCTCCAGCGGTGGAGGTGGTTTGCGAGAACCGCGGGCGATGGCCGCAAGGGGCAACCCGACTAAACAACGCGGGCGACTCACCGCCCCCCTGGGACGCTTACGGCGGGGGGCATCAACATGAGCCCTATATAAGGATGGCCCCGGCGGCCCGCGAATTCAAGCCGAGGCCCGCGCAGGCCTTGAAATTGTAACGGGGGCGGGCTATGCTTTAGAGTCTATGCGCTATTGGGTCTACCTCGACAACGAGGTGCCGGGGAGCTTCACGGCCGCGGAGCTCGCCGCCATGCCCCGGTTCGCCGACACCACCTTGGTCTGTCCCGCCGAGGGCGAAATCCTCGAGAAGAACTGGCGCCACGCGGGCGAATTCCCGGAGCTCGCCGAGGCGCTCCTGGCCAAAGACGCCCGGGAGCGGGACGCGCCGGCGCCCGCGGCCCCGGCGCCCCTGCCGCCTTCGGCCGAGCCCCCGGTCGACTTCGAACGCCTTCTCGACAACTCCAGCCACAAACTCTTCCGCCATGTCTCCGAGCTCATGAAGGAGCTCGGGAACCGCCGCGAGGAGCACGCCCTGGTTTTGTCGCTGCAGCGCCAACTCGTCGAGCTGAAGGAACAGCTTCGGCAGGCCCACGAGAAAACCGCCTCTCTCGAAAACCGCGAGGCCCTCATCCCGGCCTTGGAGGAGAGCCTCCGGCGCGCCGAGACCGAGATCAAGGCGCTTTCGGCCGCGCTCAAAGCCGGCAACGACTCCCTATCCGACACCCGCATCCGCTACGAGACGACCAAGACCGAGCTTGACAACATCAAGCGCCGTTTCAGCGAGACCGCCCACGACTTGACCATTCGCAACCGCCTCGTCGAGAAGCTCAACAAGGACCTCACCGAAAAGGAAGTCGGCTTGGCCAAAGCCATGGCGGTCTTGCGGCGCTTCGAGGAGGAGATGGGACGGGTCGTCGTGCCCGCGGAGAGCGCCCCGGCCGCGCCCCCCGCCCCGTCCGTCTCGGCCGTCCCACCGCGCCTCCAAGCATCGGAAGCGCAGGCCGCGACCCCGCATCCCGCGCCGGCCGCGGCCCCCGCGCCGGCCGCGGCCCCCGCGCCGGCCGCCGCTCCCAACGACCCCCGCTTCACTCTCGACGAGCCCCCCGCCGCGCCCACGCCCATGGAGCCGCCGCCCGCGCCCGAGAGCCCGCAGGCCCAGAGCGCGCTGGTCAAGTTCCTCAAGAAGTACTTCTCGCTCTCCACCCCGCACTAAGCCCCCGCCGCCCCCCCACACCCCCCCACGCCCAAAGCTGGCACTCTCACAGTACTTCCCCAAGCGTCCGGGAGCCTAGGTGGGATGGGGCTTGGGGAGGGCCG
>CAYJXJ010000189.1:0-8645 GCA_964374095.1 uncultured Elusimicrobia bacterium | reverse complement strand
AGGACCGCCGCGGGTCTTGGCCTGTACCTGGCGGGAATGCTCACTAAGGAACACGCCCTCTTGATGCCCGGCTTGCTGGCCCTTTCGGACTGGACTTTCCACGGCGAGCCCCCATGGTCGGCGTCTCGAAGACGCCGGACCCTGACGCTGGCCGCCGGCGCGGTGGCCTACCTCTTCCTGCGCGCGGCGGTGCTGCCGAGGGCCTTTCACGCCGGCGCTTCCTATTTCCGCGAGACGGGAGCCCTTTCGGCCGCGCTGACTCTCTCCCGGTTCATTTGGGGCGGCTACGTCTGGCCGAGCCTTTCGGGATCGGGACTCTGCACCGACTTCTCCCGGCCCCTGATCCCCGACTCCGGCCCCTCCGATGTCGTCGCGTGGCTGGCGCTGGCGTCCTTGGCCGCCGCGGTGATGGCGGGCGGATGGGGGCTGGCGCGTCGGCGCCCGTGGGCATTCTGGCTCCTGGGACCCGGCCTCTTCCTCGTCCCGACCCTGCACGTGGTCCCCATCGACGCGATCGGCGGACAGCGGTTCCTCTACCTTCCCACGGTCGGCCTGGCCGGACTCCTGGCCCATGCTCTGGCCGCCGGAGGAAGGCTTCGGCTCCGCGGCCTCGCCTTCGCCGCGGCCCTGAGTCTCTGGCAGCTGGCCTCGGCCAGGAGCCGCTCTCGGGAGTGGTTGGGCGGCTACGAATACTACCAGGCCGCCGCGCGCTGCAACCCCCTCTCCGCCAAAGCCCGATCCTCCCTGGGAGCGCTCCTCATCGCCCGCGGGGCGACGGAGGAGGGCCGCGGCCGGCTGATGGAGGCCATCGGACTCAATCCCAAACTATCGGATCCCTACTACAATCTCGCGCGCCTGGCCTATGACCGCGGCGACTACGTTTCAGCCCGCCGCTGGTCCGATGAGGCGCTCCGGCTCGCTCCCGGACTCCCGGACTACTGGGTGCTCAGGGCCTTGATTCTGGAGGCCCAAGGGCGATGGGACCACTCCGGGGCCGCGCTGCGCCGGGCCCTGGTCCTGCGCCCCTGGGACCCGCTGGCCCACTACAATCTCGGCCGGCACTACCTGCGTTGGGGCCAGCCCGACGCCGCCGTCGAGCATTGGACCAGATTCTTGGAACTGGCCCCGGATGACCCTGACGCGCCGCGCCTGGCCGAGCTCGTGCTGCGGCTGCGCGAGAAGCCATGACGCGCTTCCCCCGGTACGCCGCCGCGGCGGCGGCCGCGGCCGCCGCACTGCTCTATCTGGGAGCCCCGTCGGCCTGGTTCAACTTCGACGGCGTGGCCTGCGCCATCGCGGTGGAATTAGGCGACTGCGCTCGCCTGACCCACGGCAACCACTTGGCCTACGGCGTGGTCGGCTGGGGGTTCTACGAATTATGGCGGATGCTGGGCTACCAGGGTCACGCCCTGCTGACGCTCCAGGCGGGCGATTCCCTGCTCGGGGGAGCCGCCGTGGGGGTGTTCGTCTCGCTCTTGCGGCGCCTCGGGCTGCCGGTCGGGACCGGGCTGGCCGCGGGCGCGGCTTTAGCCGTGTCCTACGCCTGGTGGCTTTGGAGCCTCGAAGCCCAGGTGTACATGTTCGGCGCGCTTTTCATGCTCCTGGCGGTCCGGGAATGCCTGGCTGAAAAGCCCCGGCCCATCCGCGTCGGGTTCTGGCAGGCCCTCGCCGTGCTGGGACATGTGGGCCACCTGATGCTCGCCGTCGCGGTGCTGGACCGCCTTTACGCGGCCTCCAAGCCCGGCTTCAGGCGCTCCGCCGCGTCCTATGCCGCGGGGCTGGCCCTGCCGGTGACCCTCGCCTACGCGGCCGCCGCGGCCCTGTGCGTGCGCCCGTCCTCCTTCCATGGTTGGCGCGTGTGGCTTCTCGGCAGCGCGGCGCTCAACCTCGACCAATCCTTCGGCTGGATCGGCGGCTGGTCCTGGACCAATCTAGGCGTGTGGCTCAACATGACTTTCCGGATCTTCTCGGATCCCGACGGCCTCTCCGGTGGATGCGCCGCGATGGCGCGCGCCCTGGGAATCGTCGCGGTCGCGGGGGCCGTCTTTGGGGCCGCCCGCGCGGAGAAATCCCTCCGCCGCTTCGTCTTGCTTTGGCTGGCCGGATACGCGGTCCTCTACAGCACGTGGCAACCCCAGACCATGGTCTACAGGATCACCGACTTGGCGCCCCTGTGGCTCTTGACCGCGGCAGGTTTGGGCTCGCCCTGGCCAGCCTTGCGGCAAAACCCGAGGTGGGCCAGGACGGCAACCGCCTGGCTTGGAATATGGGCGGCTGCCGCCCTCGCCTTCAATGGAAAATACCTGATCGGCCCCAAGACCGACCTTGCCGCCAACCAAGACTATCGCGACGCGGTCTGGCTGGGCTCGCAAACCCCCGAGCAGGCTTGGATCGCGGTGCTGGGCGTCGAGCAGGTCTACGTGCCCTACTTCGCGGTCCGCCGCCCCCTCAACATCCGCTATTACGCCGGCGCCGAACTCGCCCTGACCGCGCGGCTCGCCGCGCTGGACTCCGAGGGCCTGCCTGTTTTCATCACCTCGCGGACCCTGGAATCGGAGGGTTGGGAGGGCTTCTTCCGGGGCCATGGAATCGCCCCCGCCGCAGAAAGCCCGCGGGGAACGATCCTCTACCGGGTCACAGGAAAGGGAAGCCGAAAGGGAGCAAGTAGAAAAGATTGAAGAGCGCGGCCCCGCTCAGAAAGGGGCCGAAGGGCATCGGCTGGTAGCGCTTAAGCCTGCCGGCCGCGATCATGGCCACTCCATAAACCGACCCCAGCAGGGACCCCACAAACATGCAGTCAAAGGCTCCCAAGGCGCCGGTCCAAGCCCCGACCGCGCTGAGAAGCTTGAAGTCCCCTCCCCCCAACGCCTCCCGCCCGAACATCCTCTCCCCCGCCTCCGCGGTGCCCCAGCAGATCACCAATCCCAACCCCGCCCCGAGAAGGGCGCCCAATTCGCGCCCCAACCAGGCCGGGCCCATCAGGACCGGCGCCAGGTGGGGGTTTAGAGGGGCCGCCAGGAGCCCCGCGACGAGCAGGCCCACCGAGAGTTCATCCGGAATGATCATGGTGTCCCAATCGATCAGGGTGACGGCCAGAAGGGCTCCCGCGGCCAGGATGGCCAGGCAGGCCCAGACCGGCTCCCCGCTCCAGCGCCGCCACAGACCCACCGCTATGATCCCCATGGCCAGCTCCACGGCCGGGTAGCGCCAGGAGATGCGGGCCCGGCAGGAGCGGCAGCGCCCGAGCAGGAAAATGAAGCTCAGGACCGGGATGTTGTCGTAGCACCGGATCATTTTCCCGCAGCGGGGGCAGCGCGACCGCGGTTTCCAGAGCGACTCCTCCAGCGGCAGGCGGTGCGCGACGACGTTTAGGAAACTCCCCAGACAGAGTCCCACCCATCCGGCCAGCATGATGTCCATTAAAATCCGCGGCCCCTTTCCTCCCCGATATGGCGGAAAGGGGCCGCGCCTGTCCGGAAACGTCGACTCAGCTCAGTAGCCCGACCAGATGCTGCCCTTGGTGTCGGTGTGCGTGCAGTTGACCAGCATGGTGCCGAAGTTCGGGCTGGTCGGCGAGTGGTTGTAATGCCAACCGCTCGCGTCGCCTACCAACGTGTCTTCCTCCGACGTGGAGGAGTCCGCGTGGTAGTTCGGCGCCTTCGCGACCGGGATGCTGGCGATATACTTGCCGGCTATCGTCAACGCCGGCAGGTCCGCCGGGTACAGGCCCTCCATGTCGCCGTAGTAGATGCTCAGCGCGGAGCGAACGGCCCCCAGGTTTCCTTTCGACGCACCTTCGCTCGACTTCCTGATGAGCTCGGCGAACTTCGGGATGGCGATGGCCGCGAGTATGCCGATGATGGCGACCACGATCATCAGTTCGATGAGCGTGAAGCCCGACCGACGAGTCACGATATTCTTCTTCAAGAAAGGCCTCCTTAATGACGGCCCGAGAGTATAGCCGTTGGCTCCCGGGCTGTCAACTTCAAAATGCGGTCCAGATCGTCCCCTTGGAGTCGGTGTGGGTGCAGTTGACGAGGAGCAGGCCGAAATTGGCGTTGGTGACGACGTTGTTGTAATGCCAGCCCGAGGCATCCGAGGGCGCCGCGTCTTCCTCGGCCGCCGCGCTGTCGACATGGTAATTCGGGGCCTTGGCGGTCATGATCTCCTCGATATACTTCCCCCCGATCGTGAGGGCGGCCAGATTGGCCGGATACAGCCCCTCCATGTCGCCGTAATAGATGCTCAGAGTCGAACGGAGCGCGCCCAGGTTGGCCTTTCCCTTGCCCTCGCTGGCCTTGCGGATCATGTCCGCGAACTTGGGGATGGCGATAGCCGCGAGTATGCCGATGATCGCCACGACGATCATCAGTTCGATGAGGGTAAAGCCGTGCTTGGCGCCCATGGCAGCCGCGCCTCGCCCCCGCCACCACGCAGGTGGCGGGGACGAGGGCCTCCTTGCCCTAAGGAAGCGCCGGTCGGCTTAGTAGCCCGACCAGATGCTGCCCTTGGTGTCGGTGTGCGTGCAGTTGACCAGCATGGTGCCGAAGTTCGGGCTGGTCGGCGAGTGGTTGTAATGCCAACCGCTCGCGTCGCCTACCAACGTGTCTTCCTCCGACGTGGAGGAGTCCGCGTGGTAGTTCGGCGCCTTCGCGACCGGGATGCTGGCGATATACTTGCCGGCTATCGTCAACGCCGGCAGGTCCGCCGGGTACAGGCCCTCCATGTCGCCGTAGTAGATGCTCAGCGCGGAGCGAACGGCCCCCAGGTTTCCTTTCGACGCACCTTCGCTCGACTTCCTGATGAGCTCGGCGAACTTCGGAATCGCGATAGCCGCGAGGATTCCTATGATGGCAACCACGATCATCAACTCGATGAGCGTGAAGCCCGAAGCCCGACCGAACTTTTTCCTCTGTGCTCTCATTTTGCTACCCCCTTGACCGCCGTTATGATAGATACAAGGGTAAGTTGTGCTGATCGGCGGCGTATGGCGCGACTCTGAGAGCGCCCAACACCGAAAGTATAACCCATGATCCGGCATTTGTCAATGTGATGCCGGTCACAACCGCGGCTTGGAAATCGCCCGGCTAAGGACCCGATCCGCCTCCTGGCGGCGCCCCTGGCGGATGAGGACTTCCGCGAGCAAACCGCGGGTCCCGGCATGGCCGGGGCTGATCCGGAGCTCTTCCCGCAAGTGGCCCTCCGCCGCCCGCAGCCGGCCCTGGCGCGCCAGGGCCCACGGCCCAGTTGTGATGGACGGAGGCATGGCCCGGCTTGATCCTCAGCGCCTCGCGAAAATGGGCCTCGCCCTCCTGGAACCGGCCCAGGTTGACGAGGATATTTCCCAGGTTGTTGTGACCGGCCCCGAAATCAGGACGCAAGGCGAGGGCCTCCTGGTACAGGGCGACGGCCTCCCCGGTCCGACCCTGTCCCCGCCTCACCTCGGCGAGACGTCCCCGCGCCACGTAATGGCCGGGATCGGCGTCTCTCATAAAGCTCCAGAATCGATCCGAATCCCGCCACACCAAGGTCTGTCTCCATGTCAGCAGGCCCAGGGCGAAGAGGGCCCCCGCCGCGGCGGTCAGAGCCAGTCCCCGCCGCGCCGTGGCCGCGAGCCTTCCCGCCCCCGCGCCGGCAAGGAGGGCCAGGGATAGACACGCCAGGTAGGAATAGCGGTCGCCCACCAGTTGGGGGCCGGATTTGACGATTCCAAGGACCGGGAGCAGCGTCACCCCGTAGTGCGCCGCGGAGGCCGCAAGGAACGGCAGGCGGCGGGAGAAAGCCCAGACCAGCCCCACGGCCGCGGCCACGCCCGCGGCGCTGGCCAGGAAGGGCCAGCCGAGCATCGCCTCCTTGGGCGGGGTCATGTACAAGGGTAGGAGGCCGGAGGGGAGCACGGTCTTGCGCGCGTAGAAGGCCAGGCCGTAAAGGCACTGGGCCAGCCGCCCCCAGACCGGCATCTCCTCCAGCGACCAGCGCGCGCTGGTCGCGGCCTGGACGCGGTAGTTCACCACCGCGGACAACGCGGCGGCCAACAGGAACGGGACCTTCTCGCCCAACACCGCCGCGCAGGCTCGGGACCGCCAGCCCCCGCGTCCCGGCAATCGGCGTAGGGGCCAGATATCAAGGATGATTAGCGCCGCGGGCAGCGTGATGACGATCGCCTTCGAGAGCAGGCCGAGGAGATAGGCGACCCAGGCCCCCCCCAGCAGGAGGGAACGCCGCCGCCCGGAGGCTTCGGACCGCGCCCCTAGATAAAGGAGGAGCGTCGAGAGGTAAAACGTTCCGGACAGCAGATCGCTGCGCTCAAAGGCCCAGGCCACCGACTCGACCCGGAGGGGATGGATGGAGAATACGAGAGCGCCGAACGCCGAGGCCAGCGAAAGGTCGCCGGACCGCGCCGCCAGGTCCGGCGCCGTCAATGCCAAGAGCCTCCGCCAAAGCAGGAAACAGAGCACCGCATTGGCCGCATGCAGGAGCAGGGAGGTGAGATGGTAGCCCACGGGGTTGAGTCCCCAAATCTCATGGTCCAGGGCGAAGCTCAGCCACGTCAGGGGATAATAATGCCCACCCGAGGGGAAGGGGGTGAGCATCCAGCGCAGGTTCTCCCATCCCAAACCGCGCCAATGCGGGTTGTTGAGCAGGAGGCGGTCGTCGTCCCAGTCGAGGAAATCGTTGCCGAGAATAGGGAGGAAGGAAAGAAAAGTCAGGGAAAAAACGGCGATTTGAACGGCGATTTGAGGACTGTGACTACGCAATTCCTTAATGAAACGGATTTTGGCCCCCCCGACAACTATCGGTTCCCCCCGTGGGGGGGAACCTCAGGTTTGGGCAGGGGGGGACTTGAACCCCCAAGGGCTTGCGCCCACACGGTCCTGAGCCGTGCGCGTCTGCCGTTCCGCCACCTGCCCGCCGTGCCCGAAGGCGAAGCCTTCGGGCGCAAATCCTCAGTAATTCCTATAATGCGGCAAGAATACCCGCATGTTCCGAAAAGCTATTGTAGCAAAGTTTCTTTTATGAAGAAGTCCGCGACCGATAAGATCGTCGTAGCCACGAATCACAACGCCCACCGTTTTTTCAAGATATTGGATCGCTGGGAGGCGGGCCTCGCGCTCAAGGGGGCGGAGGTCAAGTCCTTGCGGGGGGGCAAGTCGTCCTTGGACGGCTGCTACGCCAAGGAACGCGACGGCGAACTCTACCTCGTGAACTATTACATCGCCCCCTACCGCTTCGCCACCTTCGACGTGCCCGATCCCCGGCGGGACCGCAAGCTTCTGTTCAAGCGCGGCGAACTCGACCGCCTGCTCGGACGCCTCCGGACCGAGGGCGTGACCCTGGTCCCCCTCGAGATTTATTTCCGGGGCGGCTGGGCCAAGGCCGAGTTGGGATTGGCCAAGGGCAAGCGCGGCCCCGACCGCCGGGACGACCTCAAACGCAAGGATCTGGCCCGCGAGGCCGAAAAGAGCTTCAAGGGCAAGTACCGCGGGTAGGGGTAGGGGTCACATCCCGCCATAAGACAAATTCAAAGAATTTGTGGAACTTCTGGAATTAGATGACATCTCGTCGAGAAAATAGGGCTTCAATCCCGTTCAAATGAGGCCTCCTCCAATTTTCCGCAGCTGCGGAGTATTTTGAGACGGAAATACTGCCAGTCATGAAAACCATAGGCCTTCTTCTTGATAGTCTTGACGACGTTGTTCATGCCTTCGCTGAGCCCGTTGGTCTTGCGATGCTTGAAGAAGTTCAGAATGCCGAAGCGCCGGCGGTCCAGCATCTTCACGTACTCCAATATCTCTGGGATTGCGCTCTCGCGGGCCCGCCGCTTCCAGGAGCGGAACTCGGCACGAGCCTCGCGGGAGTCCCGAATGTCGAAGACACTCCGGAGGTCTTCCTTCAGGATGTAGGCGACATTCAAGGTTTCGTTGACTGCGAGCAGTTCCTTGAGTCGAATGCTGTCCTTGGCTCTCAGGTCCTCCCGATGCCGCAAGAGCAGGAAGCGAGAGTTCTTGATGTAGCGTCTGCCCTCCGGCGGAAGTTCCTTGTACTGACGGGACCTGATCTTGTCGATAGCCAAGTGCAACGGCTTGACGACATGAAAACGGTCGAAGATGACCTTGGCACGGCAACGCTTGCGCAGCTCGAACAGATAGGGATCGTGCATGTCGATGACGACGAGCTTCAGGCGTCGGGTGCGCTTGGGTCCGAACCAGCGGAAGAACTTCCGGATCACGGCCCGATCCCGGCTGCGGCCCACCCAGATCACCCGGCGTTTCTTGAGGTCGGTGACCAGGGTGAGGTAGCGATGCCCTTTCTTCTCCGAGACCTCGTCGATCCCCAGCTCCGTGATATCGTCGAGATTCCGCTTGCGCAGCAGCCCCAGGATGTATCGAATCTCGGCGTCCTTGACCATTTCCCAATCCACCCGAGCGAATTTCGATACTCCTTTGACCGACATTTCCTCGGTCAGATGGAAGAGCCAATGTTCGAATCGCCGAGTACATCGAGCATGAGCTCGGGCCAGCCTCGATGCCAGACGTCGTACCCCACAGCGAGGGCAATCCCCAAGACGGCGATACTCCCATACATAAACCCTACGGCGTCATTATACGGTTGCGCGTCTAAATTATTCTTGAAATAGCGGCACT
>CAYJXJ010000188.1:0-8673 GCA_964374095.1 uncultured Elusimicrobia bacterium | reverse complement strand
GCCGTCCGCAACCGTATAATGACGCCGTAGCCGAAATCGTATTCTCGCGATGATGTTCCCACGCTGGAACGCTATCCCGACGGCCAGACCTTGCCGTCGCCGAAGAAAATCGATTTCAAGCGGGGGGCGCTTTTGGGCAGTGTCTCGGGGGAGCTCGGGCTGCGTAAATTTCTTGAGGAACGCGGGCACACGCTGGTCGTGACCTCGGATAAGGACGGCGCAAACTCCGTTTTTGAGCGAGAGCTGCCGAATGCGGAGATCGTGATCTCACAGCCGTTCTGGCCCGCTTACCTGACGGCGCAACGGATGGTCAAGGCCTCGAAACTGAAGCTGGCGATCACCGCCGGGATCGGCTCGGATCATGTCGATCTTCAAGCCGCGATCGAGCACCGTCTCACGGTTTGCGAAGTCACCTATTCCAACAGCATCAGCGTGTCCGAGCACGTTGTGATGATGATCCTGGCGCTCGTGCGCAATTACATTCCGTCCTACCAGTGGGTCGTGAACGAGGGCTGGAATATCGCCGACTGCGTCGCCCGGTCCTACGATCTGGAAGGAATGCATGTCGGAACGGTCGCCGCCGGACGCATCGGCTCGGCGGTGCTCAAGCGGCTGAAGGCGTTCGATGTCAAGCTCCACTACACCGACCGGCACCGGCTTCCGGAGCCGCTCGAGAGGGAGCTGAACGTGACCTACCACCCGGACGTGGAGTCGATGGTGCGCGTGTGCGATGTGGTTACGATCAATTGCCCGCTGCACCCCGAGACCGAGCATATGTTCAATGAGGCGCTCATCGCCAAGATGAAGCGTGGCGCGTATATCGTCAACACGGCGCGCGGCAAGATCTGCGACCGGGATGCGATCGCCAGGGCGCTCAAGAGCGGCCAGCTCGCCGGTTACGCCGGCGATGTCGGGTTCCCGCAGCCGGCGCCGAAGGACCACCCGTGGCGGACGATGCCGCACCATGGCATGACGCCGCATACTTCCGGAACGAGTCTATCGGCACAGGCGCGCTATTCCGCCGGCGTCCGCGAAATACTGGAGTGCTGGTTTGAGGGTCGCCCCATTCGCAACGAATATCTGATTGTCGACGACGGCAAACTGGCCGGAGCAGGCGCGCATTCCTATAGCGCCGGCGACGCTACCGGCGGCTCGGAGGAAGCGGCACGGTTCACGAGAGGATAGGAGCCTGCCCTCAGGGATTTCAGCTTAAGCCCCGGGGGTCCCGCCGTGGACGGAGCACGGGTGCTAGAACCGAGGAGGCCGACGCTCTTTAAGAGCCGCGAGCCCTTCGGCCAGGTCCGGAGCCTTGAAGGACGCGGCCTGGGTCCTCGCCTCGTAGGAAAGCCACTCCCCGAGCGGCTCGCCGAGCCTGATCTCGGCGCGCAGGGCGCGGAGCATCTGGCGAGAGCCGGAGGCGGCCGCGGACGCCAGCCGAGCGGTCCGCCGTTCCAATTCGCGAAGCGAGCGGCAGCTCAGGCTCGCCGCTCCCCAGCGATGCAATTCGGCTCCGGTGAAGTCCCGGCCGGTCATGAGGAGTTCCCGGGCACGGGAATCCCCGAGCGCGGCCTTGGCCAAGGGCCAGGCCCCCATTCCCGCGGCCAGCCCGAGGCGCGAGAAGTTGATCGCCAGCCTCGCTCCCGTCAGGACCGTGCGCAGGTCGCAGGCCAGAGCCAGACATAGCCCGGCTCCAATGGCGGGCCCATTGATTTGGGCGATGGTGATTTGAGGGACATCGCGGAGGGCGAGGAACGAACCGTAGAAGCGCCGCATGCGGGGCACGAGGGTCTTCACCGGCAGACGGCGGTTTCCCTCGATGAATCCGAGATCGCCCCCGGCGCAGAAGGCGCGGCCCGCACCGGACAGGATCACCACCCGGGCTCGCGAGCGGGACAGGCGCGAGACCGCTCCCCGGAATTCTCCGGCGAGCCCCCAATCCAAGGCATTGAGGCAATCCGGACGATTGAGGGTCAGGCGCGCGACCAGGCCTTCCTCCTTTATCTCCAGGGATGAGCTCACGCATTACCTTTACTCATTCCAGGCCGGGAGGGTCAAGCGGCCTTTCCGGGTGCTATAATAGACTCATGATTCCCGCCACCCTCCTTGCCGCCGTCATCGCCGCCGCCGGGCCGTTCAAGCCTCCTCGCTCTCTCAACTTCTGGACCAAGCCGGAACCTGGGAACTTCCCGCGGTACCGGCCTGTCCCCCGGCCCGTCAAGCGAGCGCCGAGTTCAGTTTTGCGGCCGAGGAGGAAGAAAAATCCGAGAGCGGCTACGGCGCCTGCCGCCGCTGGAATTCCGGCCACGGGGCCTGCGTCCCGGTCCGCTAACATTTCAGAGAGCGCCTCCGACGCCCCTTTCCGCGCCGGCTTCGTCACGCTCGCGGGCCGGCCCAACGTAGGCAAGTCGACGCTCCTCAACGCCTTCCTCAAATCGAAGCTCTCCATCGTTTCGCCAAAACCGCAGACCACGCGGCACAAGATACTGGGCATCTTGAACGGGCCCGACTACCAACTCTGCTTCCTCGACACGCCGGGCCTGCTGACCCAACCCCAGGACCCCTTGCAGAAAAGTCTTTTGCAGGCCGCGCGCTCGGCCCTGCGCTCCGACGCCGACGTCATCGTTCTTCTGGTCGATCAGCCCCCGCAGGCCGAAGGCCTGCGGGAAATCGCCGCGCTGTTAAACCCCAACGTGCCGGTCGTTCTTGTTGTTAATAAAATCGACCTCAACCCCCCGAAGCTCGATGAGACCGAGGCGGCATGGCGCGAGGGGCTCAAACCCTGCGCCGTCCATCGCGTCTCCGCCAAGGCCGGGGCCGGCGTCGATGGCCTCCTGAGAGACATCATCGGCCGGCTCCCCGCAGCGGAAGCCTTCTATCCCCGCAATCAGCTTTCGGACCGCTGGGAGCGTTTCTATGCCGCGGAAATCATCCGCGAACAGATCTTCGAACTGTTCCAGGAAGAGATTCCCCACGCCTGCGCCGTGGTGATCGAAGTCTTTCGCGAAACCAAGGGCGAGCCCGATGAGGTCTTCGCCACCGTGTTCGCGGAACGGGAGAGCCAGAAGGGCATCCTGATCGGCAAGCAGGGGCAGATGATCCGCGCGCTGACCCAACGCTCGGAGCAATCGCTCGAGACATTCCTCGGCCGCCCGGTCCGCCTCGAGCTGCGGATCAAGGTCCGGCAGAACTGGCGCAAGGACCCGCGAGCCCTGAAGGAGTTCGGCTACTCCGGCTAGCGTGGCTTCCCACGGCCGCCGTTTCGCCCGCGCCGTTCTGGCCTGCGCCCTGCTCGGCTGTTCGAGCCCGCCGCCCCCTGACCGCATACTCGAGGATTTCCGGGGAGGGAGCAACGACCACCACTGGAGACTCCATCAGAGCGGCACCTGCGGCCGGGGAACCACCCCACCCACCGCGCCGGCGGGATGGCCCCCCACGGTCGAGGGCCTCCTTTCGGGGCTGCTCGGCGGGGAGTCTTTCCGCTCCGGGCGGCTGACGCTGACCGCCGTCACCGGCCCGAAGAAAGCCCCGCCGCCCCGGGACGAGTGCGGCGTGCTGCTCGCGACGGCGCTCGCCTCGGGGGAAGGACGCGCGTACAACGGCGGGGACCTCGACGGCGACTTCGAGGCGGAGATCGGCTTCCGCCTCGTCACCCCGCAATCGGTCCTGACCGTCAATTTCGTGTTTGATGGAGAATCGAAGTACATCGCCCTCATGATCCCCGTTTCGGGCTGGCGGGCGGTGCGGGCCATCGCTCCGGGCCGGATCGGCTTCATGGTTCCCGGAGGCGACCTCGAGATGGCCAACGCCCCCATCGAGCGCGGGGCCCCCACGGCGCTGAAAATCGTCTACTCCCGGCGCCGGGGCGCCGCGGAGGTGTTCTTGAACGGCCGGGCCGTGGACATCGCCGGCGAAACCCTCATCCCCGCCCCCAAGCCCCCCTTCCCCAAGAGATTCCAATCTCCCGCCTCGCTCCTCTACATCTACACGGAGGCGCAATTGATGCCGGAGATCAGATCGACGGTGTGGATCGACGCCGTCCGCCTGCGCGCCGGACGGCGCTCCCTGCTTCAGGAGGCGGCGCTATGGTTGGGAGACTGGCGCTGGCACGCGCGGCGATCCGAAGCCGCCGCCCGCCGCTTCTGGCGGGAGGAATGGGAATCCGCATTCGCCATCGCCCAGCATCTACGCGGCCGGTAGGCTAGACCGGCTGACCGACGCCGGGCGCGGGGGCTTCGACCGGCGCGGGCGCGGGCTTGGCCGCGCCGTTGGAGTCGATGTAGGTGTACTCGCCCAGGACCGCCTCGTACTGGTTGAGCAGGTCGACGCCCTCGCGGGGCTTCAGGCCCCCGGCCTTCACCTGAGCGTCGATGGCGGACTTGACCATCTTGGCTAGCTCGAAGTCGCTGTACTGGATCGAGGCCAGGACTTCGCGTACGGTTTGGCCCTGGATGATCTCCTCGATGTAATACCCGCCGGGCTCGTGCTCGTCCTCGAAGACATGGACCTCGTTGACCCGGCCGAAAAGGTTGTGGATGTCGCCCATCGTGGACTGATACGCCCCCATGAGGAAGACGCCCAGATAATACGGTCCTCCATTGAGCGGATGCAGGGGCAGGGTGTTGCCCACCTTGCGCCTGCCGACGTAACGGCAGACCTTCCCGTCGGAGTCGCAGGTGATGTCGACGAGGCTCGCGGGCCGGGTCGGCTCCTCATCCAGGCGGTGCAGCGGCACGACCGGAAAAACCTGGCCGATGCCCCAGACGTCCGGGAGCGACTGAAAGAGCGAGAAATTGCAGAGGTACTGGTCGCTGAGCAGACGCGGCAGCTCGGAGAGGTCTTCGGAGACGAACTTGGCCTTGGGGAGGAGCTTTTGGATCTCGAGAAGAGCCTTCCAGTATAGGGTCTCAACCTTCGCCTTGTCTTCCAGGCTCAGGTGCCCGAGCTTGAAGAGCGAGAAGGCCTCCTCCCGTCTTTCCTGGGCGTCGTGGTAGGCCTCCTCCACGTTCTTGGGGGTCAGGCCCGTGATGATGTCGCGCATCTCCCCCACCACGTCGCTCTCGCCCTTGGCCTCCTCGGGAGCCGCTCCCGAGCCCGCCTCGATGGTCCCGAAGACGTTGACGACCAGCATGGAGTGGTGCGCGACGATGGCCCGCCCCGACTCGGTGACGATATGCGGCTCGGGGACCTTCTCCTGCTGGCAGACCTCCTGGACGCCGTAAACCACGCCGTTGACGTACTCGCGCAGGTTGTAGTTGGTCGAATTCTCGCTGGTGGTGTGGGTGCCGTCATAGTCCACGCCGAGACCGCCGCCGCAGTCGAGGTACTCCAGCCCCAGCCCCATCTGGCGGAGCTTGGCGTAGATGCGGGCCCCCTCTTTCACGGAATCCTTGACGGTCTGGATATTGGTGAGCTGGCTGCCGATATGGAAGTGCAGGAGCCTCAGGGCCGCGGCCAAGCCCGCGGCCCGGATCTCCGAGACGGCATCGAGTATCTCGGGCGTCGTCAATCCGAACTTGGCCGAATCACCGCCCGAGCTCTTCCACTTGCCGCTGCCCGGAGTCTGCAGGCGGCAGCGCAGGCCGATGAGGGGCTCGACTCCCATCTCCTTGGATATGCGCAGGAGGTTCTGGAGCTCGCCGGGCTTCTCGATCACCACGATGACGCGCCTGCCGAGCTTGAGGCCGATGGCGGCGAGGCGCATCATGGAGTCGTCCTTGTAGCCGTTGACGATGGTGAGGTTCTCGGCGGAGTTCATGGCGACGACGGCCATCAACTCGCCTTTGCTGCCCGCCTCCAGGCCGTATTGGAACGGCGTCCCGGCGTCGAGGATCTCCTCGACCACCTCGCGCAGCTGGTTGACCTTGATGGGATAGACTCCGTAGTAGCGGCCCGCGTACTTGTGCTCCTCGATGGCCTTGGCGAAGGTGGCGTTGAGCTGCTCGACGCGGTGGCGGAGAATGTCCTGGAACCTGAACAACGCGGGGAGCTTGATGCCGCGGGACACGACGTCGTCGACCACCCGCTTGACGTCGATGGCGCGCTCGGGCGAGCGCCGCGGGTGGAGCAGAAGATGCCCGTCCTCGCTCACACCGAAGTACTTGAGGCCCCAGCTTTTCAGCCCGTACAGCTGGGCGCAGTCTTCGACGCTCCACTCCTTGCCCGCGGCCATGCCTTGAAATTATAGCGCATTACGGGCCGCGCCTCACGCCGTCGGTTCGTCGGGTCCCGGATTTTCGAGGATCTTGATCTCGGGCAGTTTCAGGACCACCGTCGCATCGGCGGGCTGGGGTTCGCCGGGAGGGGCGGCGCCGGTCATGGTTTTATCCGCGTCGGGCGCTTCGACCTCGGGCGTCGGCGGTTTGAGCACGATGGTCGCGTCGAAAGGCGGAGGCTGGAGAAACAGCGGCGCGAGTCCCCTGACCTCGGGAGAGAGGGTCTTCCCCGGATCGGGCGCCGCTTGGCCGCGGGCGCGCGCCAGTTCCTGCGTCAGCTCCGCGATCCGGGCCTTGGCGGCTTCGAATTGCGCGCGCAGCGGGCCGATGCTGTCTTTGATCACGCCTTCGAGCTTCTTGCGGTGCGCCCCCGCGGCTTCAAGAGCCTTGGCCAGTTCCAGGATTCGGGCCTGGTCGGCCTCCCATTGAAAGCGCCAGGCTCCCAGGGTCTGGTCGGACTGCGACTTGAGCTGGTCGCGCTCCCCCATGGCCTTCTCGCTGTGCTCGCGCAGCACCGTCATCTCGGCGCGCAGCGACTGGGACTCGCGCTTGGCCGCCAGGGCCCGCTCGTCGGCCTGCTTCAAGGCCGCCTCGAGCTCGGCCGTTTTGGCCAGCGCCGCCTCGAGCGCCGCGGCGTTCCCGGCCCGGGGCTCGACGACCTCGGGAATGACGACGGGGATCGGCGCGACGGTCTTCGGAAGCTCTTGAAGCTCGACGCGGGCCTTCTCTAACTCGCCGCGGGTCTTCTCGCTCTCAACGCGGCTATTGGCCAGGTCGGCCCGCAGGGCGTCACCTTCGCGCCGGGCCCCGGCGAGGTCTTGTTCCACGGCTTGCGACCGCTCTTTGGCGGCCTTGAGCTCGGCCTCGAGCTGCTCTATCCTGGACTGAGCCGGGGCGAGTCGCGCCGATGACGACTCGGCCGAAGCCGTTTGGACGCGGGCCTGTTCCAAGGCGGCCCGCAATTCGGCGATTTCCTTGCGCCACTGAGAGCCGTCCGCTGCCGGCGCGGCGGTCCCGATCCCCCGCAGAGCCTCCAGACATTCCGCGCGCCGCTCCTCAAGGCCCTTTATCCTCTCCTGGAGCGCTCCGCGCCGGCTGTCGGCTTCGGGAAGGGCCTCGGCGCGGGCCCGGAGGACTCCGAGCACCCACGCCCAGACCTGCGCCTGCTCCGTCAACTCCCGGCCCCCGGCCGCGGCGTCGGCCGAGGCCTCCTCCCACAGCATGGCCGCCCGCTCCACTTTCGAGGCCAGGTCCTCCAAGGCGCCGGCGCTGGCCTTCTCACCCAGCCGTCCCCAGCCCAGCGCCGTGGACTGGAGCTCCGTGAGCACCGCGCGCCGGTCATCGGCCAAGACGCGCGCGCGCGACTCAAGTTCCCGCAGGGCGCTCTCGGCGAGAATCGTGCGCCGGTAGAGCTCGTCCCACACCCTGAGCCGGTCGGCGTACTCGGCGACGGGCAGAGGCGAGAGTCCTGGAAGGGCGGACTTGAGCTCCGCGCGCAGCTCCGCCAGAAGCTGGCGCAGAACCTGCCGGCTCGGAGGCCCTCCCGAAACGGACGCGGAGATCCCGGTCACCACCATGAAATATACCCTCCCGGCGCCCCGAAGGGATTGCCGTTTTGTTAAATACCGGGAACTTTTCGGGGGGGTAGATCGTATAGGGGGCATGGACCCCACCATCTCCTGCGAAATTCCGGCGCCGGTAGCTATGCTGGCCGAACGACTCACCCTGGGGGGAGCCTTGGACGAGGAACTCCTCTCGCGAGCCCGCCGCTGCGCGTTGTGGTTTGATGAAGCGCCGCTGCAACGGCTGGCCTGGCTGCCGGCCCTGCGTCGGGCCGCGGCCGGAGCCCTGCACCGGCCGGCGGATCTGTGGGCCTCGGTGGAACGTCTGCTGGACCCGCGGCGCGGCGGCCGGCGCCACCGCCGCAGAAGGCCCAGGCCCCGGCCCCGGGAGCCCCTGCTGCCCTTGGGCTGGACGAGCCCCCCCGCGCTCCGCGACACTGCCGCCGAAGCTCGTGTGGAAAGAAACGCGGGAATAATGGACAATCCTTATGAGGTCTGAACGGCCGCAGCGATGTCCGGACGACGATGATCTACACGCATGTGCTCAATCGCGGGGGCAGGGGCGTGCTGAGCCCGGCGGATCGCCTCGGGGTCGGATCGTGAAAGGCTCGCTGCACGCTATGCCGGCCGCCAGCGCCGCCTTTGGCCGGCCCACTGTCGGGCGGGATTCTGGGAGACAACTCGCAAAGGGCTGGAACAAAACGGGGGTCTCGAACGTATCATAAGCAGAGGGGAACTCGAGACTCTTACTATAGCCATGATCAAGGTCAGCTTCGGAGAGGACGGCCGGCTCCTCGTCCAATTGCCGTATTCCGTCCAGCGGGTGGAGAAGATCAAAACGGTCGCCGGCCGGCTCAATTGAGCCGCAGGGAACTCCGCCCGGGCGGAGTTCTACCTGC
>CAYJXJ010000187.1:3354-8697 GCA_964374095.1 uncultured Elusimicrobia bacterium | reverse complement strand
GCGGCTTGGCGCGCCGCGTAACCGAGCAGGAGGCTGGCTCCCAGGATCAACTCGATCCAGGGCAGGAATCGGGCCATGGTCAGGGCGGAGTCGGGGGCGACGATGTGGTAGGCTTCGATTACGACCGCGAATTCCTCCACGGGAGCGGCCACTTTTTGGGCGCCGGACAACAAGAATACCGCCCCGACGGCGGCCCGGGCCCCCAATGCCGCCCAATTCGTCGCGGGCGCCGGAGGAGCCGCTAGGGTTTCTTGAGGGCTTTTTCGATCCATAGCAATCCGCGCGTGGCCAGCTGCCGGCCGCCGGTCACTCTCCTGCCGTTGATAAAAAACGTGGGGGTCGAACTGACCATGCGGCTGCGCCCCTCGGCGACGTCGGACTCGATCGCCGCCGGGGTTTCGGCCGACTTCATGCAGGCGTCGAACGCCGGGACATCGAGTTTGAGGCCCTGGGCGTAGGCGGCGAGGCGCTCGGCCAAGGCGGGCCGCCCCCGCTCGTTATCCCGGTCCGGCCAATCGTCCTGCCGGTCGAAGAGAGCGTCGTGGAACTCCCAGAAGCGGCCTTGGCGGCCCGCGCATTCGGCGGCGGCCGCGCCGGCCCGCGCCGAGGGGTGCGGCCGGTCGAGAGGAAAATGTTTGAAGGTGATCCGGATATCCTTTCCATGCAAGGCGAGAATTTGGCGCAGCGGCCCGATGGCCGCCCGGCAGGCCGGGCACTCGAAATCCGAGTACTCGACGACGACCACGCGGGCATCGCGGGGGCCCTTTTGACGGTACTCCGGGGCCTGCGAGGTGTAGGGGCGGTAGCGGCCGCGGGCGGCGAGAACCGCGGATACCGATACCGCCAGGACCAACGCCCCACCCGCGACGCGGCGATGCGGTCGAGTCATGGATGGTTGCCTGCGTTCATGGCGCGGTTATCATAGAAAATCCGGGCCTGCCGGGATAGAGCGAATGGCCGCTATCCGCGCCGGGGCGGATAGCTCTGTGAAAAGTACGCATTCGCAACGGCTTTTCGACAACGACCTGACATGGCTCAGAGCCGGCGGGGAGGGCGTGCGCCTCCGATTTGGGGAAGCGCAGGCCCTCCTCGCCGATGATGAAACGATGCGCGGCTACTGGACGAGCTTGGCCGCGTTGATCAGGCCCGCCCCCTGCTGTTCGACGGGCGCGCCGGGAAGGGGCGTGGCCGCCGCCTTGAGCTGGGCGCGCAGGGCTTCGGTGTCGGACATCCCCTTGGCCGCGACCGCCAGGGCCGCCAGGCCCGCCACGTGCGGGGTGGCCATGGAGGTCCCCGAGAGGCTGTCGTAGCCGCCTCCCATGTAAGTGGACTTGACGTTGACGCCGGGGGCGATGAGGGCGACCTCCGGCCCGCGGCTGGAGAACCAGGCCACCTTGTCCGTGGCATCGGAGGCCGCGATGGCGATGGCCTGCGGGTAGGCGGCCGGATAGCCTACCGCCCGCCCGGAATTGCCGGCCGCCGCGATCACGGCCACCCCGCCCTTGGCCATGGCTTCGACCGCGGCCTTGAGCGAGTCGTTGCCCCGGGAGGCCCCGAGGCTCATGTTGGCCACCTGCATCTTGTTGGTGACGCACCATTCCATGCCCGCGATCACATCGCTGAAGGTCCCGCTGCCGCCGGCGTCGAGCACCTTGATGCCGTAGAGCGAGGCCTCCGGGGCGACGCCGACCACTCCGGAGTTGTCGTCGAGCGCCGCGATGGTGCCGGAGACGTGGGTGCCGTGCCCGTTGTCGTCCTTGAACTCGTTGGGCTTGGTCTTGTCGACCGCGTTCCAGCCTCCGGCGATGTTGGCCTTGAGGTCGGGATGGTCGTAGTCGATGCCCGTATCGATGACGCCGACCTTGACGCCCTTGCCCTTGGTGGCGGCCCAGGCTCCGGCGGCGTTGACGCGCGTGATCCCCCAGGGGATCTCCTGAGCGGGGACCGGCGCCTCGAGGGCCGCGCGCCCGGTGAGGCGCAGGGGCTCCTTGAGGAAGGACTTCACATCCGGGAGCGGGACGTCGCGCACCGCGGCCGCCCGGCTTTCCAGCCAGTTGATGCGCGGGTCCTCATCGATCCGAAGCACGTCGGCACGGCGCTTGAGAAGGTCTTCGGCGGCCTTGAGTTGGGACTTCGCGACGCGGACCACGACCGCGTCGATCAGGCGCAACTCCCGGACCAGCGTGCCGCCCGACTGCAGGGCGCCGGCCACCCGGTCGGCGGGTGTTGTGTCCGGCTTGAAAACGACGATGCGCTGTTCGTGCGACTCCGTCGAGACTTCGGCTCGGGCCGCGACGCCCAGGACGACCGCGAAAGCTGCGACCAACAGCCCCCGCCGCGATTTGCGTGAACGCATAACCACCTCCCAAGCCCCGGTGGAGGGCTTCAATATGGCAGAAGGCAGTATAGCACAAAACCGGGACCGCAAGACCTATATGCGCGGTAGGCCTTTTGGGGCCCTGGGGGTCACATCCCGCCATCTGACAAATTCATCGAATTTGTCAGATGGCGGGATGTGACCCCGTTAAAAAAGGCCGAGGAAACGGTCCTCGTACTCGGGCCAGAGGCCGTAATCCCGCAGTTTGGCCCCCAGGGTCTCCTTGGCGTCCGGGCTCGAAGCCGCGCGGGAGAAAAGCTCGTCGATCTCGCGCCGCCGGCGCGAGTCGGAGCGCCCTTCGGGATCGAAAAGGCCCCGGCGGTCGAGGTCCCGGACATGGCCGGGAAAGGAGCGGGAGGCCTCGTCCATGGTGAATTTCATGAGAGCCAGCGACCAGGCCGGGTCCGGGCAGCGGATGACCGCGCTCAACCGCTCATCGCGGCTGTCGAGGTCCTGTTGGATGCGCGCGGCGACATCGGCGGAGTCTTGGCTTATCACCCGCGTCTCGAAGCCCTGGTTCTTGAAGTTGTACTCGAGCGCCCGCAGGACGTCCCGGTAGGCCGAGTTGATCCATTGGGCGAAGTCCCGCGCTTCCTCTCCGAATCCTTGAAAGCGGTCCACGAAGGACTGGGGCGTGAGAATCTGGGGCCGCTCGGACCGGACCGTTCCCTGGCGCAGGCGCGTCCGCCGCTCCGGACCGGTCGAGGAAACGAGGTGGTAGGAGATTTGCGTGGCGCCGAAGGTCGCAAGGCGCCGGGTGGGCATCCGTACGACCTGGGTCTGGGAGAGAAAGCGTCGGATGAGGGCGGAGTCCATGGGGAGAGGGTATTTTTGGTATTATACCATCGCACAGCCCGCCATGGGAGTCGATTTACGTTTCGTCTTGACCGGCGCCAAGCGCGTCTTCGATTCCCGCCCCTTCTACGCCCAGGTCGTGGTGACCGACGACTGCAACCTGACCTGCTCCTACTGCGACGAATACACGCCGGGGGCGCCCATCATCCCCCGGGAGGAGTTGCGGCGCCGGATCGACCGCCTCGACGACTTGGGCGTCCTCGTCTATGACTTCCTCGGCGGCGAGACCATGATGCATCCGAGCATTTCGGACCTGGTGCGACATGTGAAGTCAAAGCGCCGGGGTTCCAACCTGTGCACAATTATCACCAATGGGTTCCTTCTGACGCCCCAGGCCGTCAGGGAGCTCAATGCCGCGGGCCTCGATTTTATGCAGGTATCCGTTGATTCCATTGCCCCGACCGCGGTCTCTCAGAAATCCCTCAAGTCCGTCCTGCCCCGCCTCAAGATGCTCGCCGAAGAGGCCAAGTTCCAGGTGGAGATCCAGACGGTCCTTTCGGAGCAGACCTTCGCGGATTACGATGAATTTCGGCGCCTTCTCAACGACCTCCCGTTTGCCTTCGGCTTCTCGGTCCAGCACGGCCCGGGCGGGCAGATCGCCATCCGCGGAGAGAAGTTCCTGGAGCTCCTGCGCCGCTACGGGGTCTTCGAGGGCGTGAACTTTTACGGCCGGCACCTCGAGGAGATGCTCCGGGGCGATTTTTCACGCTCATGGAAGTGCCTGTCCGGGTTCAAGTTCCTATACGTCAACTCCCAGGGCGCCGTGCAATGGTGCGCCCAGCAGCGGGGCTACCGCTACGCGCTGGACGCCATGAGCTTCGAGCAGCTTCGCGCCAACAACGTCCATAAGCCATGCGAAGCCGGCTGTTCCTTGGGCTGCGTGCGCCTGGTCTCGCACACCCTGGGAGAGCCCTTGCAGACCTTCGGCGCGAGCGTCAGGCTGGCCGCGGGAATGCTGTCCAAGAAGCAGTCAAAGCCATCCGCCGGGCCGTCCTCCCCCAAGAAAACCGCCGTCCCGGCCTAAGGACCCGGTCCTTCTGGGCCCTTCGATATGGTACAATCGGCCCATCGTGCATAGGTCCTTACGCCTATGCGGAGGTGCCCCTCAAATGAAGAAGTTCCTGACTGCCGTCCTCGCGGCGACCGCCCTGATCGCGCCGCTGGGAACACCGGCCCGCGCCGAGCTGCCGGAGCTGAAGTTCGACCAGGGAATCGACGTCAAGGCGTTTCTAAAGGAAGCCAAGTCCCAAGCCGCTGAGAAGAAGCTGGCCGCCGACCATGTGTCCGCGCGCCCGCTCTACCGGCGCACCGAGCGGGACTGCGCGCGCTTCACCTTCGGGCCCAACGACGCGCCGGTGTCCGAGGCCGTGTGGCTGCGCAGCACGGAGTGGATCGAGGAGTGCTACCCGAGCGGCCCCAACGGCGGGCAGCATTGTCATGAGCGTCCGGGCTTTACCTACCGGGAGCGGGTCCAGATCACCCTGCGCGACCGCCAGCCCCTGCTGCCCTGGGAGTTCGACCGCTTCGAGGTCTGCCTGGACGGCCCCTGGCTCGACATCTACGACCGGGAGACCGCCTACGACTACAAGCTCGTGGCGGGCGGCAGCCGCGACGGCGATCTCGTCCTTTCGCCGATCAAGAAGATCCGCATGCGCCCCGATCCGGCCGGGATCGTGGCCGAGTCCCTTTCCTCGGGGTTGAACCTGACCCTGCGGGACAGATGGGCGTCCTATTACGCCGGGGAGCAGACGGTGCTCGTCCTCAAGCTTCGCCGGGATGTCCCGAACTGGTTCGATCCGACCCTTCTCGAAAAAGAGATCCGGATGGAGACCGCGGAGCGCTACGCCGTGAACTTCCTCAACTATGCGGGGGAGTTCTCCCAGAAGGTCGAGGCGGGCAAGAAGTACTACGTGGAGTGGTCCTTCAAGCGCCTGAGCAAGATCTCCACGGACAAGCTGCAAAAGGTGGGCGAGACCGAGAAGGTCGCCTACCAGCCGGGCTCTAGCCTCGCGATCGGCCGCTAGGCCCAGCCCCGCAAAAGCGCGGCGCGGCGCGGCGACCCCGCGGGCGCCCGCCGCGGCCGGTGCCCCAGCCAGCCGGGGGGCAGGTGG
>CAYJXJ010000187.1:0-3344 GCA_964374095.1 uncultured Elusimicrobia bacterium | reverse complement strand
CTTCGCCTGCGTGCTGTCCCTGGGGTATGGCCTTTGGGCACAGGCCGCCAAACCGGGGGCCCCCCCCGCCCCGCCCGGGCGGCGCCGCGCGCGTCCGGACCCGACGTCAGCCTGGTCCGAGCTGGCGGATCATCTCGTCATAGATCAAATCCGCCTCGGCGGAGCTTCGCGCATAGCGGGTGTTGGTCGCCGGAGGGAAGCCTTGCACCTGCCCGCGGTTGATGTCGCGGACGAAGAGCCGCGTGACATGGCACATGTTGTAAGCGGCAGTTCCCACCGCGCCCACGCCCGCGCAGAGCGTCCTGTCCGCTCCCTGGAGCGCCTCCGCGAGCAGTTGCCGCTGGTAGCGGTCATGCCGCGTCTCGGCGACGGCGTTGACCAAGCCCGGGAGGACCCAGCCCAGCGCGAATGCCGACGCCGCCAAGAGCCTTTTCATAAGGATCACCTCATCTCGGTAAATTCTCGATTAAGTATAGGCCGCCGAGCTTGACAAGTCAAGGGGCCGGGGCTACACTTTAATGAATTTTTACCGGAGGCAGGAATGAGCGCGCGAAGGATGGCGTCGGCGGCGTTCGCCGCCCTTTTGATAGGGGCTGGTTCCGCCGCGGCCCGAGCCGATGACGGCAAGATCCCGGCGCCCAAACCCGATGGCGCCGCGCTCACGACGCTGACCGGTACGGCCGGGGATGAGAACCAGACCCCCAAGATCGTGGATAAGGGGGGAAATGAGGGGTCCGGGACCACGGGCAAGTCCGGCGATGAGTTCAAGACCCTCCAGCGCGCGGAGATCCTTCTGCGGCAAGCTGAAAACGCGGGTCGAGGGGGGGCCTCCGACGTCGGGGGGCTTTTCAGCCTGATCGACTCTATTGAGACCGCGCGGGTGAGGGAGCTATACCACGGCCGCCTCATGGAGGCCATCAAGCGCATGAGGGGGTCGGTCGAAGGGGGCGGGGGCTACGATCCCGCCAACCCCACCAGCGCCGTGCTCAAGGAGTGGAACCGCCGCAACAAGGAGAGGCGGCAGGGGGACCCGAAGGGCTGGACCGACAGCGCGGAGTTGGGCTGCCTGGAAGGGAACTTCCGGGACTGCTACTTCGACTCCAATCGCGCCATCGAACTCGGCGCCGGGGACGCCAAGACCTACGCCCTCCATGGCGCCGCGGCCAACAACCTGGGGGACTACACGCTGGCCTTCTCGGCCGCGTCCAAAGCCCTCGAGCTTGACCCCAACAACGCGGCCGCCAAGGCGGTCAGCCGACTTTCCCAGGACCGCGTGGGGACGGTGAGCCTGCCCTCGGCGATGGCCGGAGGCTCCTCGGCCGAAGCCGCGGCGGCCATCGGCGGGGCCCCGGCCGGCGGCGCCGGAGCCGTCCTGGCCGCCGGCTCAAGCCCCGGCGCCTCCCCCGCGCAGATCGCGGAGGCCGCCGGCCGCCACGCCACGGCCGCGATGTCGGGAGCGGAGCGCTCGGCCGTCCTGACCAAGCAGGCGGCTTCGGCCCTGGGACTCCAGGATTACGTCCGCGCCCGCGACACGGCTTCCCAGGCCATCGCGATCAACCAGCAGAACGCCCAGGCCTGGAACTACCGGGCCATCGCCCACAACAAGCTGGGCCGCTTCAACGACGCGGTCTACGACGCGAGCTTCGCCCTGGCCCTGGCCCCCGGCAACACTCCGGCTTTGCAGAGCCGGTCCTGGGCGTTCAACAAGATGCGAAAGTACCGCGAAGGGCTGGCCGATGCCAACAGCACCCTGGAGCGGGAGCCGGAAAACCCCTTCGCTTATCAGAACCGGGCCTTCGCCCTGGCCGGCCTCAAGGACAGGGAGGGCATGCTGGCGTCGCTGCAGAGGTCGGCGGCGATCGACCCGCGCTTCCGCGAGCGCGCTGAAGCGGCGCTGCAAGCCCCGGAGGAATCCGACCTCCTCTTCCTTTTCGACGACGCTCCGGCGGCCCAGGCGGGAGCCCCCGCGGCCCGGCCGGCGCCCACGCGCCGCAAGCGCTTCATGTCCCTGGTGGTCTTGGCCGTTTCCGGCGGCGGCCTGGTCGCGCTGGGCTTGCTCCACGTCTTTTCGTCCTCGTTCCGGGAGACCCTTCGCAGCACGGCGCGGCGCCTGTCCCCGCGGGCTTCCGAGTCCGGGACGAGGCCCTTGGGGGTCTGGGGGCAGTACGAGCTGGTGCGGGAGCTCGGCATCGGCGGGATGGGGGTGGTCTATCAAGCGCGCGATACCTCCCTCGACCGCCCCGTGGCCATCAAGAAAATGCGCGATGAGATCCGCTTGGACCGCCGCGAGCGGGAGCGCTTCGTCCAGGAGGCCAAGACGGTGGCGTCCCTCCACCACCCCAACATCGTGGACATCTATTCCATCGTCGAGGAGGACGGCGAGGTCTACCTCATCTTCGAGTACGCCGAGGGCAAACCGCTCTCGGCGGTCCTCCAGGAGAAGGGGGTATTGCAGTTCGCCGCGGCCGCGCGCCTGATCCGGGACGCCTGCGGGGCCGTCGACTACGCCCACCGCAACCGCGTGATCCACCGCGACATCAAGCCCTCCAACATCATGGTTATGACCGACGGTTCGGCCAAGGTCATGGATTTCGGAGTGGCCCGGCAGGCCAAGGAGGCCGCCACGCGCCTGATGACCAACACCGTGGTGGGGACCCCGCCTTACATGGCGCCGGAGCAGGAGCAGGGCAACGTGAGGCCGGAGTCCGACGTTTACGCTTTGGGCATCTGTTTTTACGAGATGCTCTGCGGCAAGCTTCCGTTTCAGGGGCAAGGCGCCGGCATGCTGCTCAACAAGCTCAACGGCCGGTTCGTGCCCGTGTCGCAACAGGTCAACGGCGGCGTCCCCCCCGGCCTGGACGCGGTGATCGCCAAGGCCCTGGCTCCGGACCCGGACCGGAGGTTCCGGACCGCCGCGGAGCTCCGTGCTGCGGTGGAATCCCTGGGCTCCGGCGGAGGCGCTTAGGAGCAGCCATGCCTACCCCGCTATGGCTGGTCCTGGCCGCGCTGACGTGGGCCTCCACCGGCCCGGAAGCCCACCGCGGGCACACGACCGGGTCGCCGGCCGCCACGGAGGGGGATGAGAAGACCGACCCGCAGGAGCCCGCGAGCGCCGCCCCCGCCGCGACTTGGGTCCAGTCCCCCGATGACCAGGCGCGCTTTGAGTTCCTCAAGAGGCAATTGCTGGAGAAGCACGCGGCCGAGGCCGCCGCCGGGCCGCAAGTCGAGGCCATGGGGCTTAAATCAGCGACCCTTCCGGGGGTCCGCCCGGCGCCGATGCCCGGGGAGCCCGTCATTGCTCCGGATGCCCGGGAGCAGCGGCGCCGGCGCTTCGACGAGTTCTA
>CAYJXJ010000186.1:0-8877 GCA_964374095.1 uncultured Elusimicrobia bacterium | reverse complement strand
TGATTGCAAAATCCGGGTCCGGACGCAGCGGCTCACGGCCGAGGCGAGCGGGGTGACCTTATCCGCACCGGGGCGGATAGGTTTGGAAAAAGGCCGCGGTGGCAATAACTTTCCGACAACGACCTTCCGCGCAGCCGCTACCGGCGCACGACCAATGAAACCCTGGGTGAAGTCGGGAGAAAAACTCGTGGCGAACTCGTCGCCGCGTGTACTAGAGGGCGCCCATGGGGTCCTGAGTCCCTCACCTAGTCACCGGCTGCCGGGCGAGCGCCGCCAGGGCGCTTCGGGCCGGCCTATCTAGCGGTAGTCCGTGTCGGCCTTCTTGTAGCGCGGGTGCGGGAAGTGCAGGTTGTGATCCACGGCCTTTGAAACCACGCTGTCCGTGAACCGGACGTGGCCGATGCGGCGCCAAGGCTGATCGTCGCCGTCGGAGACCATGACGTCGAACTGCAGGCCGGGCGCCGGGTACTTGGCGGCGTCGAGCTCTTCCCGAAAGTCCGCGGCGTCGACCCGCGTCATCGTCGGCGAGCCCCGAAGCATCATCTTGGCCGGGGTGCGGACCTCGCGGCGCCGCTCCCGCGGCACTCCCAGCTCCGAAACCGGGTAGAGCTGGCGGTAGCCGGGGTTGCGGTCCGCGATGCGCTGGGCCAGGGCCACGGCGGCCAACACCGGAGCCTTCAACATAAGCCCTCCGTGTAAGCTCATCTTGGGATGGGTCGTGAGCACGGCGTCGGTGTAGTGGGGGGTCTGGGTTCCTCCATTGTCATCGATGAGGAAGACGTTGGCCGTCTTGTACTTTTCCGCGTCCCCGGCGTCGGCCGTGGGATAGATCTTCACGGCCATCCCGAACGACCGGTATTCGCCGCGGTCGGTTTCATCGGAGAAGACCGAGGCGCGCGCGATCACCTGGGCGCGGCTTCCCGGGGCGAAATAGCCCGTGTACTCGGTGGGTTCGGTGATCTCCCAAGTTCCGGCCAAGGCGATCCCATTGGGGCGGATGAGCTTGTCGAAGTGGGGCAGAATGTCCCGATGATCATCGAGAGTGCGGCGGGCCGAGCCGAGGAGGTGAAAGCCCATGCCCTTGAAGAAGCTCCAGAAGGAAACCGCCGCTTTGGGATAGGGAGCCGCGATGGGGTCCTTCTTGACCACGGACCAGACTTCGCTGAAGTTTGATTTCTCCGGGACGTTCTCAACGGCTTTGGGCGTCGCTTGAACGTCGTCCTGGGAAGAAGGGGCCGGGGAGGCGTCTTCTTGGGGCTCTTCGGCAATCGTCTCCACCGCGGCCTCCGGAGCTAGGGGGGCCGTGGGCTTTTCCGCGGGCCGGCCGCGGCGCAGGTCTTCCAGCCGGGGACCGATGAACTCTCTGGCGCGGGTGACGATCGACTGCACTTCCAATCCCAGGTCGGCGGCCGACTCGGCCGGAAGCGCCCCTGATGTTACGATCGTCTGCAGCGGCGCGGCGAGCTCCCCTTGGAGTTCGGGCAGTCCGTTCTTGGCGCCAGGCGCGGCAATGGCGAGAGATGAAAGGAAAAGGGAGGTGAGGGTATTCACGGTGCCTCAGGGGTCGGCTCCAACGGCGGAGCCGACGGCGGGTTGAAGTCCAGGACGAAGTAGAGCATGAAGTTCATCGCCCCGTCCTCACCGCGCGTGTAGGCCCGGCCCAGATAGAGCCCGGGCGCGACTTCGCGCAGTTCGTCGCGGAGCGCCTTGAAGAGGTGCGAGGTTTCCAGATAGTCCAGGATGATGGCGGGCTTGGAGTCGAACCAACTCTCCCCCTGAAACACCTTGGCTTTGATCAGCTTGAAGCCCAGGATGCGGTTGTGCAAGATGCCCTTCTCGACGTTGAAGTCCTTGCCTTGCCAGAGGAGCTTGGCGAGGGCGGCCAAGGGGCGGCCTATGGCGGTGCCGGGGATCACCAGGGCCTGTCCGCGTCCCTTGCCGTTGGGAATTTTTCCCGCCGCGCTCATGGTGTAGAGCCCGTCGAGTTCGGAGCGGCTGAGCCGGGCCAAGCCCGCCGAAGTCAGCGGCCCCCCGGCGGTCGAGGAACAGCTCGTCGCTTCGGGGGCGGCGTCGACATCGCCCGGGAGGGTGGTCGCGACTACGGCCGGAGCAAGGAGCACCGCGAGCAGCGCCCCGATGGCTGCGGTCATGGTTCTCTCCCCATATCCTTAGGACCTGCCCCTCCATGATGATTGGAAGGGCAGGCATTTCCTGCGGTCATTGGCCGACCTGCTTCCACTTGCCCACGAATATGTTCTCGACGCCTTCAAGGGAGGGTCCCAGCTGGGGGTAGTGCCGCAGGAGGACATCCCGCATGGTCGTGTTCTCGACCCAATCGTACCCGGCCGGCGTGTACATCTTCGGGGTGTAGTCCTTGGAGAGGAACCGGTCGCTCTTGAGGCGCCGCGACGCCATCACGATGAAAATCCGGAAGGCCGTATCGCTGAAGCCGAAGCCCGGAGGCAGGGGCTCCGCGAACATTCCCACCAGGGCGTCCACCTGATTGATGTCGCCCTCATAGACTTCCGAGATCTCCTTGGCGAGCTCGGCGTCGCCGCCGGTGAGTTCCTCGAAGGTCTTCACGCGCGGCATGCGCAGCATCTCGCGGAAGTCGTTGTAGCGCGGCACGCAGCGCTCGCGGCCGCGGATGATGTCGGCCGCGGCGAGGTCCCCCGAACGCCCCGTGAAGTGCTTGAAGTTCTGCAGGGCCGAGGGGAAGTTGCCCAGCGTGATCGCGCCGGGGTGGCTGATGCCGAAGGAGTAGAACCAGTTGGCCATCCCGATCTTCTCCACCGCGTCGCGCGTCCGCACGCCCTGGAGTTCGTCGAACTGCAGCGTGCCCAGGGGCCGGCCGTCGGCCGCCGAGAACGCCTCGTAGCTGTCCGGGACCAGCGGGTGCATGTGATAGACGATATCGAACTCCTGGGTGAGGGAGTAGTCGGCGGCGTGGTGGTCGGTATCCGAACCCGGGATGCCGGTCAGGAGCTCGTTTTTGGGCAGCATGGCGCGAATCTTGGAATCCTTCCCGAAAATCGCTCCGCTGAGGCCCCACCAGTTGGCCTTCATCCCGATCTGGAGCGCCGGGTTGGGGAGGATGGCGGGGGTCCACTCCACGGTGTGAATCTTGGCGATCAAGGCCGCATTGACCAGCCGGGCCTTGTCGAAGAGCTCGTCGTCGTTCATGCCCGGATACTCTTTTTTCAGCTTATCGGCGATGGCGTTGTGCTCCAGGGTAAAGAGGGTGTGGAGCATGCTCAGCCCCAGCCAATAGTTGTCGTTGCGGCCGGTCATGTCGATGCCGGTCTTTCCCGTCGCGTCGGCATGCGCGGGGTCGATGGGAAGCAGGCCGTTGGCCTCCACGCGGAGCTTGCCGTCCTGGCCGGTGCGGACCTTCAGTTGGGTCGCCTCATTGGCGCCGTAGATTTGCGAGCCGTCCCACCAGTGGCTGGTCTTATTAGGGAAGACCTTGGGGCCCGGGGCGGAGGTGCGCTGATCGTCGGGGACCTGTTCTGAGCTTTCGAGGTGCATTTTCCCGCCCGGCCAGGTGTCGCCGGGCTTGAGGGGGATTTCGATAGGCTTCCGGGCGTTCCGCCCGTGCTGGACCCAGTCATGGACTTGGAATTGCAGCCAGTTCATGGCGTTGTTGTTGACGATGGTCGCGGGCTTGAACTTCTTGCGCGTGAAGAGGCGCAGGCTGACTTCCCGGGGCTCGGGTTTTCCCGGCACCGGGCCGCAGGTGGTCTTGTTCAGCGGGTTGTTGCGTCCGAAAGGAGCCTCGGCCCGCCCCATATCGGGCTCCTTGGGGTCGTTGTAGCGGCCGTCGGGAGAGCGGGCGCCCTGCCAGCGCTCCGGCGTGCCGGGGGGGGTCGTGCCGTGGCGGGCGTCCAATTGGGAGGTGCGGTGCAGGTTGTATTCCCTTAGATCGATGCGCAGGGCGGAGAGGTTCATGACCGCCAGCGCGGTGGGGAGATTGTACCAGGGCACGACCTTGTTGAGCTGTCGGAAGGACCAGGCGTAGGCCGATTCCGCGGCGTGGCCGACGGCGCCGGTGATTTTGTCCCAGAGCGATTCCGACTCAACGGCCTTCTCGGGGGATGGGATGGCGCGGGCCGCGGGGACCGGGGGAACGGCGATCGTGGCGGTCGGGACCGAGCGGTCGGCGGGAATGTCGGCGAGAACCGCGTCCGAGGGCTGCTCCGGCCGGGCATTGCTCCAGAATTCATTGAGGACGGAGTTGAGGGCTTGCCCGGGGTCGATGCCGTTGACCTTGTCCGCCAGGCCCTGGGCCGCCGAGAGCGTCTTGGTCGCGTCGGCTTCGATCGGCGGCGCCGCGGCGGCGGCGAAACCAGGGGCGGACGGGCCCAGAATCAGGGCGGGAATGAGCGCGGCGGCGACGGCACGGCGGGCGATGTGATTGGTCATGCCCATAGTCTAGCCGGATGGATGGCGCGGCGCCTGAGCCGGGCGGGACGCCGGGAAAAGGCTATCGCCCTAGAAAGGGCGTTGCACTTTCGGCGTCGATTTGGGAAATGATCAACCCCAAAGGATTCCATGCGGCGTCCCGGGATGAGGCCTCCCGTCACGCCCTGAAATCATCTATCATACCCGCATGACCGGCAAGGCCGACGGCGCCCTCTCCGAGTTCATCCGGCGCATCCCCAAATCGGACCTCCACGTCCACCTGGACGGCTCCCTGCGCATTCCCACCCTCATCGAGTTGGCGCGCCAGGGCCGGGTGACGCTTCCGTCCTACAGCGAGGAGGGGCTGAGGCGGCTCGTGTATAAGCGGCACTATAAGGACCTGCCGGACTACCTCCACGGCTTTGCCTACACCTGCGGCGTGATGACCAGCCCCGAGAACCTCGAGCGCGTGGCCTGCGAATTCGCGGAAGACAACATCGCCGAGGGGGTGCGCTACGTCGAGGTCCGCTTCGCCCCGCAGCTGCACGTCTCGGCGGCGATGGGAATCGCCGACGTCGTGCGGGCGGTCAACCGCGGCCTGGCCGCGGCCAAAAAGCGCCATGACGCCTCGCGGACGGTCCGCTCCGGCGAGGACCTGCCCTTTTATTACGGGATCATCGTCAGCGCCATGCGGCGGTTCAAGAAGGGGATGTCCCCGTACTATGCCGATCTCCTCCGGATCATGGCGCACTCGCGTCCGAAGGAAGTCTTCGCCGCGGCCTCCCTCGAGCTGGCCCGCGCCGCCGGCGAGCTGAGGCGCGCCGAGGGCCTGCCCATCGTGGGCTTTGATCTGGCCGGGGAAGAGTCGGGATACCCGGCGGTCATCCACGCCGAGGCCTACCAGTACGCGCACGACCACTTCATCAAAAAGACCGTGCACGCCGGCGAGGCCTACGGCCCGGAGTCGATCTTTCAGGCCATCACCCGGTGCCATGCCAACCGCATCGGCCATGGGACCTTCCTCTTCCATGAGGACATGATCCGCGAGCCCAAGATCGCGGACCGCCGCCGTTTTGTCGATGAGCTGGCCGAGTACATCGCCTCGCAGCGCATCGGCATCGAAGTCTGCGTCACCTCGAACCTCCAGACCACGCCCTCATTGCGCTCGATCGAGCGCCATCCCTTGAAGACCATGATCGCGCGCGGACTCTCGGCCAGCGTCTGCACGGACAACCGGCTGGTCTCCGACACCACGGTCTCGCGCGAACTCGAGCTGGTGGCGCGCCACCTCAAGGTCTCCGGGCGGGCCCTGCGCAACCTCGTGGTGGCGGGTTTTAAGGGGAGCTTTTTCCCCGGCTCCTACACGGAGAAGCACGCCTTCGTGGCCCAGGCCGTCGAGCGCTACGAGCGGCTCGAGCGCGAGATGCTGGGGCCCGGCCCCGGCTAGTAGGGGAAGATCTGCTCGAGGGTCTTGGGGTCGAATTCGCCGAGGGTCTTCATCTCGTCGAGCTTCACCCGGTCCTTGTGGCCTAGGACATAGATGGTCATGGGCCGGCCCAGGAACCTTTTGGCGAATCTCTCGAGATCCGGCAGGGTGTAGCGCAGGGCCCGCTCGAATCTCTTGGGCCGCGGGTCGCCCCCCGTGATGCCGAGGTCCTCCCAGGCGAATACCGCCCCCGGGGCGCCGCGGAAGGTGATGGGGTTGGTGCGGTAGCCCTCCTCGATCGCCTTGGCCGTCTCCTGGAAGCGTCCGTCGGACGGCGGGAGCTTTTCGAGAAGCCCGCGGAGGAGTTTGGTCGCCTCGATGGTTTTGTCGGCCTGGCAACCCAGGCGTCCGTAGAGGCGATTTTCGTCGCCCTTGTGGCCGCCGGGGGCGTAGCCGCCGCCCGCGGCGTAGGCCAGGGACCTGGCCTCGCGGATCTCTTGGAAGATCACCGCGCTCATGCCGCCTCCCATGTAGTTGCTGTAGAATTGGTACTCGACGGATTTTTCGGGATCGTAGACTTCGTCGGCGGCGGAGATGCCGACCTGGGCCTGGAGCATGTCGCGGTGGGTGAAGAGGACGCGGTGGCCCGCCGGCCTGAGATAGCGCAGAGGCTTGCGGCTCGGGGTCGGCTGATAGCGGGCCTTCCCGGACTCGAGGAGCTTGGCCAGTTCCTCGGGCGGGCGGTTGCCGACGTAGGCGGTCCGGTGGCCATAATCATAGACTCTCTTAAGGATTGCCTTTAGTTTGTCCTCGCGCAGGCTGCGGAGCTCGGGGTCGGAGAGCTCGGCGAGGACGGAACTCTCCTTGCCGCGCTGCGCGTACTCCTCCAAGGCGTGGTGGATGTAGCCGGGCTCCTTCTTGTTGTCCTGGTGGGCGCCGATCTGCACCTCGATCATCTTCTGCAGGGTGTCCGGCGCGACGTTGGGGGAGTCGAAACGCTCTCGCAGGAGTTTGAGCGACTCCCAGAGGTTGTTGTCCAGGCCGGAGACCGAGACGCTCATGGACTCGCGTCCGCAGCCGAAGGAGACCTTCGTGCCCAGGCCGTAGAGCTTCTTCTTGTAGGCCTCGGCCGAGAGACTCCCCGCCCCGGAGAGCTCCCAGAGGTCGGCCGCGGCGCAGAGCCCGCGTTCGTGGTCCTGCCCCCGTTCGAAATAGAAGGTGATCGCGAAGAGGTCGTTGAAGGGGTTTTGGGAAGCGACCAAACGCCCCGCGGGGGTGGGGCTGATCCGGTAATCGCGCCCTTCGACGAGCCATCTCGGCTCGATGGGCTGGGCGGGGGTCTCGATGACCTCCTTGAAGAACTTGGACTGCCGGGACGCGTCGATGTCGATCTTGGTGAAGGAGGGCTTTTGGATGGTGGGGAGCTCGGGCTTGGCGTTGCGGCGGAAGGCCACGATGCGGTTGTCCCCCAGGTACTTGCCGGCCGCCCGCATGACGTCCTCCTTGGTGACCTTGCGCAGGCGGTCCAGGGACGCGGCGCTGTAGGGCCACTCCTCGTAGCTGGTGAAGGAGTCGACCATTTTCGAAACGCGGCCCTCGTTGCCTTCCAACCGGAGCTTGTCGGAAACCTCGAAGTCGGTGATGATGGCGCGGATGTCCTCGGCGGCGAACTCCCCGGCCTTGACCTTCGCGACGGTCTCCATGAGCAGGGCTTCGGCCTGCTCCAGGGTCTGGCCCTGCTTGGTCACGGCCCAGACCGTCCACGAGCCGGCGCCGTTCATGAAGTTCGGGTAGGAGCCCGATTCCTTGACCTTCTGGGCCTGGTTGAGCTCGAGGTTCATGATCCCGGCCGCGGCGTTGTCCATGAGCATGTCGAGCATGCGCAGGGCGTCGGCGTCGGGGTGGTTCTCGGCCACGGTGGGCCACAGGATCATGACCTTTTCCTCGGCTTCGTATTTGACCTCGATGCGCTGCGTGCCGGCGAGGGCGGGAAGCCCAACCTCGGCGGTTTTGGGAGCGGCCTTGGGTTTCCAGCTCCCCAGAGTCCGCTCCAAGAGGGCGAGCATATCACTCCGGTCGAAGTCTCCCGCCAAGGCGACGGCCATGTGGCTGGGGACGTAATTGCGGCGGTAGAAGGCGTACATCTTGGCCAGAGACGGGTTCTTCAAGTGCTCGATGGATCCCAAGACGCTGGTGGCGTAGGGGTGGCTGCCGTAGAGTTTTTCGCGGACCGCGTCGCCGATGATGCGCTCGGCGTTGTCCATGGAGCGGTTCTTCTCCTCGTAGACCGTCTCGATCTCGCTCTGGAAGAGGCGGAACACCGGGCGCGCGAAGCGGTCGGTTTCGACCTTGGCCCAGACCTCGGCCCGGTTGGCCGGGAAGTTCGCGACGTAGACCGTCTGCTCGAAGGAGGTGAAGGCGTTGATCCCCTTGAAGCCCAGCTGCTTGTAGGCCTTGTCGAGCTCATTGGGAATGGCGAAACCCGAGGCCTTGATGTTCTCCTGGTCGATCTCTTTGTAGAGGCGCGCGCGTTCCGCGGCGTTATCGACCCCGAAGAGCCGCTCGTAGAGCTCGAGTATCTTGTCGAGATGGGGCCGTTCCTTGGCGTAGTCCAGGGTGCCAAGGGACTGGCTGCCTTTGAACAGCATATGCTCGAGGTAGTGGGCCATGCCCGTGGAATCCTGGGGGTCGTGGGCGCCGCCGGCCCGCACCGCGATCCAGGCCGCGACGCGCGGCTCCTGGCGGTTGGGGGATAAGTAGACGGTCAGTCCGTTGGAGAGCCGGTGCACCGTGGCTTGGAGCGCGTCGCTGCCGAGGGGTTTCTCCAGCGGCGCGGGGACCTGAGGATGGAGCGACTCGGGAACCTGGGCGAAAGGGGCCGAAGGGACGAGGAGCAGGACGGCGAGGGTAATTTTGAGCATGCGGGCAGGATAGCAAATGGTGCCGGCTATTGGCGAGTTGGCGAGGTAGGGGCGAAACGCCCACCAGCCAAAAACCCCCACCCAAAGAAAACCGCGATCGGCCCCCGGGTTGGGGGTCTGCGGGATAAA
>CAYJXJ010000185.1:0-9024 GCA_964374095.1 uncultured Elusimicrobia bacterium | reverse complement strand
ACCATGCCTGGCACCCTGGGCCGCGGGAACTCGCGCCGGCGTGAATCGATCAAAATACAGACCTGACCCCACTATCGGGTCCAGAGGAAGGAGAGGACCGACTTCAGGTTAGGAAGGCCCAGGGCGTTCTTGGCGCGAACCAGCGACCACAACAACAGGGCGGGCACGGCCAGGACCACGGGCCAGAAGAGCAGCGCGCCCACCACGCCCGCCGCGTACAGGGAGGCGAGCACCGCCATGCCTCCCACCACCACGGCGTAGGTGCTGCCGATGAACCAGATGCGGTTGCGGGTCGTCATGGCCCGGGGCAGCATCATCAAATTGCCCAGCGTCCCGATCAGCAGGGTTCCGACCGCGATGCCGGCCATCCCCGCGGGGTTGCGCCAATTGGCCACGTGCTGGGCGACCGGCCCCAGCACGAAGAGAAGCGTCGCGAGCCACGCCCCGAATTGGACCCACGCCTGGCTCAGCCACGCCGGGAGCTTGCCTCGCGCCTGCAAGGCCATGAGCGCGGCGCCGCCGAGAGCCGCGGCCAACCCGGCCAAGGCCGCGATCCCCAGAGTGGCCCCGAAGCCGAAGGTCACGGCCGCCGAGACCGGCAGGGCGAAGAGCCCCAGAAGAACCGACGTGCGCTCCCAGAGAGTCCAGGGGGAGAACCGCACGGCTAGGCCGCCGAAAATCTTGGGCAGGCGGATCGTTAGGGTCTCGGGCAGGCGTCCGCGCCACTTCAGCAGGTTGACGATGAAGCCCACGACCATGACCGCGCCAATGGCGGCTACCGCGGCAAATGGCATCAAGCCGGCAAAGAATATCTGCCCCACCACGACCGCGCTGGTCAGGATGCCCACGGCCTGCACTATCGCCGGACTGCGGTCCTTTAAGGAGACGAAGAAGCTCAAAAGAAGCATGTTGGCCATCATGCCCGAGGTGTAGCCTTCCCAAGGGAGGTTCTTGAGCGCTTCGGGATGGCCCGCCGCGATATTTTGAAGATTGAGGATGATCTGGGGAACCTGCAAGGCGCTGAAGAGGACGGCTGAGATGTTCACCAGGCGTTGGGTAAACTTATCCCAACGGCTGGAATTGGGAACGGCGACGACAGGGACGGATATCTGAGGAGGCTGTGACTGTGCGGCTTCAGCAACAACGGCAGTCCCTGAGGCTGGTGAATCAAGATCAACCTGCACACCAGCCTCAGGGACGGCGGGAGGTCCAGTCGGCGGCGCCGCGGGCTCAAGCTCCTCTACTTTGAACAGATGCACACCGCCCGGCGGCAGGCCGATGGAAAGCCCTTTGGCCAATAGCTCCTGTCCGGTGTAGTTGTACTCGGCAAACGAGCCGTCAGGCCGCGCTTCGGCGCGGTCGATAAAGCGATAGGTCCGGTCCGGCCGCGGGCGGAAGGCGCCGAAGTCGATCAACAGCGGCTTGTCCATGGGCAGGCGCGCCCACTGCTTCTCGGAGCCGTTGTCGCGGGAAAGGTTGGCGGCCACGAGTATGGTCCTCTGAGCGCCCGTGGCCGGGTCGCGGTGCGAGGCGCTCCAGGCCGCGATAGGGGAATCGCCCTCCGGCTCCAGGACCTCCAAGGCCCCGTCGCGAAGCACGTCGGCGTGGGTCTCGGCCATTCCGAGCGCCGCCTGAAGGAAGGCGCGGCGGCCCGGATCGGAGCGGCTCCAATCCAGGAGGACGGGAATGTCGAAAGGGGTGTCCTTGTTGAGGTCGGTTGAGCGGGAAAGGTCCCCGATCAAGCCCTCCCTCTGGCCCACGCCGCGCTCGAAGCCCGCGTAAACCAAGGTGGGCCGGAAGAATAGGGTCAGGGCCACCGCGGCCCGGTAGAGCGGGCTGAACTTGTCCACGGGGTTGGACTCGTCATGGTTTCCGAAGAAGTGCACCAGCCCGGCCCCGCCCCTCTGCCAGAGCGAGAAAGCCACGCGCCGCAGGGCGCGCCGGACCGCGGCCGCGTCGCCCCGCGAGATGCGGTCGTAGAGACCCTCCTGGCCCATGGAGAGGTCGTGGTCGTTCTTATTGTAACCCGCGTCGGAGTGCGGGCTCAGTTCGGTGAAGTAGCCGTAGAGCTCGTCGATCAAGGCCGCGGAAGGCTTGGCCTGTTTGGCCGCGCCGGTCATCTCCTGGAGGAACTCCGCCCCGCCCAGGGCCAGCCAGCGGGACTCGAAGGCACGGATGAGCCGATCCATTTCAACGCGGGCCCAGCCTTGGACCGAATCGCGCTCCGCCTCTAAAATCTTCATCCAGCGGTGGTGATAGCCGGCGTTGAGCACGTAGTAGGCCATGTCCCGGCGCACGAGGTCGACTCCCATCTCGGCGAACAGGCGCCGGACCTCTCCGGTCTCCCAATCCCGGGCGATCTTCTGGGAGAAATCCCGCTGGGCCATGTCGACCCACATCACGTCGCCGTAATCGGTGCGCGGGTGGTGGACGAGGATCCAGAAATCCTGGCCCACGCGGCCCGGGTAGTTCCGGGTGAGAATGGGATAAAGGACGGGGGATCGGTTGCCGGACTGTTCGCGCGGCCCCTCGGCCAGCACGCGTTGCCGCCATTGTTCGATGTCCTCCCCAGCCGAAGGCTGGGGAGGAACAATATGTAAGAATCCTTCCGGATGCTTCTGTAAAAAATCGCTGTCCAGCGAAAGATGGTTGGGAATCACGTCAACGGCCACGCGCATGCCCAGGGCGTGGGCGCGCGCGGCGAAGCGCCGGAAGCCCTCGTCGCCGCCCAACTCGGGTTTGACGCGATAACCCTTGATGGCGTAGGGCGAGCCCCCGCCCGTGCCCCAGCGCCGGATCTCCCCGATCTCAAAAATGTCCAGAAGCCAGATGGTGTTGGAGGAGGTTTCGCGCTGGATGCGCACGAGCTCCGCGTCATCAAGGGAATCGAGGAAATTTTTCCCCGGGCCCAGGCGGTTGTAGGAACGCGCGAGAATGGCGTAGATCTGCGCGCCGCGCAGCCACGAGGCCGAATCCAGGCTTTGGGCGCGGGCTCGGAGGTCCTTAAGGGTCCCGCTGAGGTAACGGTTGAGGGCCGCGTTTTTCTCCGCCGGGGCCAGCGAGGACGCCGAGAGCAGGCGCAGGCTTTCCCGGATCGGCGCGGCCCAGAGCGGCTTGAGGAGGCCGTCCAAGTAGCGGAAATAATCGTCGACTTGCGAGAGGGCGGCCGCCCCCATCCCACGCTCATGCTCCAGCTTCGAGAAGTAAAAGCCTTCGAGACCCGCGGACCTGGCCTTGGGCCAGTCGCCGGAGGGAACCTTGAAACGGAAGGGCTGAACAGCCCCCGCCGTCGCGACCCCGCCGCTGAGCACGGCCCGAAGTTCTCCCAAGGTCGGAGCGATGGACTCCGTAGGAGAACGCCCAACAAGGTCGAGTTTGCCGGTTTCCCCGATCGCGCCGGGCGCCTCGCGCTTTTCCCGGGCCGCGATCGCCAACTGCGCGATGCGCCGCCGCACCAGCCAGGGATCGGCCAGCCGCGACTCGAGCTCATGCAGAGCCCGCCCCACGTCGTCGAACACCGCGGGTCCCCCGCGGCCCGGCTCGGCGCCGAGGAGCGAACCCACGAGCTCGGTGAGATACAAGAACGCCCCGTCCGGCACGCGGCCTCCGTCGACGGTCAAGCCCGCGGCAAGACGGCGGTAAAGGAGCTCGAGAGCGCGCGCGGTCTGGCGCGCCGCGGCCCCGGTGCCGGCCCCCGCCGCGGGCAGGCGCTGGGCCCAGAAGGGCTGGGCGTCCTCGGGCCGGGTCCGGCCCGAGTAGGACTGGACCCCGCCTTCGGCCCCGGCGGCCGCGACCGCGACGGCCAGCCCGGAGTCGGCCGGGGAGGTGACCGAGCCTTCGAGGGGCCCCTCGTTGCCCGAACCAGCGACCACGCCAAGGCCTCCGAGGATGAGCCGGTTGACCAGGCGCGCCAGCGGGGTCCCCGGGCGGGAACGGCCCCCGAGATTGATCGAGACTACGGCCGCGGAGCGGCCCTCTTGGGCCAAACGCGCCGCGGTCGTCTCTAGAGCCGCCATCACGCGCGCCTCCGAGGCTCCGGCAGCGTTGAACCCAGGGAGCTCAATCTCGGTCTCGGCGCCGCCTTCATGGAGGGCCAGCCCCGGTCCCGGCCCCAAGGCATGCAGGGGACGCGACCGGCGTAGCGCGATCCCGCGCCGGGCCATGGCGCGGGTGAAGGCGAAGAGTTTGTGCCCCGGCACGCTCACCCAGGAAGCGCCGGCCGAGGGAAGATCGGCCTTGAGGACGGCGTGAAAGAGTTGAAGATCCGCGGCCGGGAGGGCCGAGGCCGGGGCCTCGACGATGAGGTCCAACGGCCCCATGACCGGGTCGACCCCGTGAACGCCCGCTCCTCCTGGGTGGGGCAGCGGCGTCGGAACGTCGAGGGAGAGGCCCAGGTGCTTGGCCAAAAGGCGAACCATCTCGCCCAGGCCCCCGGGACTGCGCCCCGCGGCGCGGTGACGCTCGACGAAAGCGGCGGCCGCCGCGCGGACGCGGCCCTCCTTGAGGCGCTCGCCGAGGTCCTTGTCCTGCACCGCGGCCGAGAAGAAACGGGAGATGGTTCGCGTCAAAGCCAGGTCCTGGGGACCGCCGGCTTCCAACAAGTCCACGACCGCCTCATCGGCCACGGCCGCGGGATTGCCCTGCACCATATTGAAGAGCGCGGCCGCCGCCCGATGCCGTATGTGGCCGCGCTCCGCCTCCTGGCGCACCCGCGCGGCGAGGACCCGACTCTGCCGGGCGTCGAGCCGGCGGGCGACCTGGCCCAACAGCCACACCGCGCTCACGCGCACCGCCTCATCGGGATCCAAGGTGCCGGCCTCGAGGCGCCAGATCCCTCCGGGGTCGCCGTGCCGGGCGAGGGCGTAGGCCGAGTAGAGGGCGACATCGGGACGCGGGTCGGAGGCGGCTTTCAGCAACAGCTCGTCGGCGGCATGTGTGGCGAGGTTGGCCAGCGCCATGAAGGCCATCTCGCGCACCCGCGGGTCGGCATCGTTGAGGGCCGCTTCGGCCAGCGGCATAGCCGCGGCGGCATCCTTGAGATTGAGGAGGGCCAACGCGGCTTGGCGCCGGACCAGCCACACCGGATCGGCCAGGAGCTCCAAGAATCTCGGAAGGGCGGTCTTGGCCTCGGCCTGGAATCCCCGCACGGCCTCGGCGTGGACGGCGTTGCCGCGCACATGAGCGGCCGCGGGGGCACGCTGTTGGGCGAAGGCTTCTCCGCGCGCGATCTCTCCCGCGGCGTAAACCTGATCCTCGAGGCGCACGACCTCGCGGTAGCGCTCGATCCATGCCCATGGCGAGAGCGTCGGGGCCGCCGCGCCCCCGCGAACCCGGCCCCAGATGGCCTTGAGCCGGCCATTCAAGGCATCGACGCTCGACTCGGCGATGAGCCTGACGGCCGCGCCCGCGTCGATGAGCCCGGCGCCCTGCAGCCAAACCGGCACCCCCATGTCGCCCGAGGTGCGCATCAGGATGGCCTTGACCGCCAGGGGCAGGTCCTCGCGGATAATATCCGCTTTGATTCCCGTAACCCGCAGGCCCATGCCCAGCAGGAGCGCCAGCCCCGCCACCTTGGGCGCCGAGACGATGGCGCGAATCAGCCACCCGACATCCGGCCGCGCCACGTCGAAGCCCGCGAGCCGCAAGGCCTGTTTGACCAGAAGGGCGATGCCCGCGGTCATGGGCGCGGCCATGGAGGTGCCCGACATCCGCGTATGGCGATGATCCGGGGAGTCCGAGGCCGAATGCGGCATGTTCTTGGATTTCGCGGCGAGGACGCCGTGCTTGTAGACATCCGCGTCGCCGGGATCGGTCACCACATCGCCGCCGATGGCGGCTAGATCGGGCTTGAGGCGCACCCGCTTGGCCCCCGAACGCGGGTCCATGTCGGGCCCCACCGAACTGTAGAAGGAGATGTAGTGCGGCCGACCCGCGAGCGGCGAACTCGCCGGGGGGGACTGCGGCCCGTCGAGGCCCACGTGGGACACGAGGGCTTGCGCCTCCGCCATACCCGCCGCCGGCTCCAGTTGAAGCCGGTCGAAGGCCTGATCCGCCCTCGCCCGCACCGCGGGGTCCTGATGATCCCGGGCGCGGGCCAGCCGCTCCAGCAGGCGGTCGTAGCCCTGCTCGGCTTCGGAGCGGGGGGTGCCTGGGGCCGGGGCCCTGGCCGCGGCGGCCACGGCAATGACGTTCACGCCCACCGCGGGCTGGCTCCCCGTCCGATCGAAGGGGCCGGCGTTGCCGAAACTGCCCGTGACGATGGGCTGGTCCCCCTTGGAGTTGCGCCGCAGGGTCAGGTCTGAGAGAAAGCGGGCCAGGTCGTCGCCGGAGTGGCCCCGGGAGCCGAGGCTCAGATTGATGACGTCGGCCCCGCGTTCCAACGCCACGAGGAGCGAGCCCTTGATATCGCCGTCGACGGCGCCGGGAGACTCCCGCGAGAAAACCTTAGCCACGACCGCGAAGGCCTGGCGGGCCATCCCAAGAACGCGGCCGAGGACCGACTGACCGTCGGAGACGGCGATGGCCGTGGTGACCGTCTCATGGCCGTTCCAGTCCTCCGGGCCCTCGGCCACCCGGTCCACGACATCGAGCAGCCGCCCGCCGAAATCCTGGTGCGCGGCGTCTCCCCCTGTTCCCACGAGGAATATCTGGCCCCCGGCCCCGGTGATGCCCCCCTCCCAGACCCGGGCCGCCCCCTGGCGCTCGGCGGCGTCGAGCAGGTGCGGCTCGAAATCGGCCCGCGCCGGCTCCACCAGCATAGCCGCCTTCTCCACCACGCCGCGAACAGCCCAGGCGTTGCGCCGGGGGATGGTCACGTAGATCTCCCGCCGGCCGACATCGGCGCCGTAGACGTCCCGGACCTCGACCCCCAATTGGTCGAACTGAGCGAGTTCCTCGGCGAGCCCCGCCTCGGTGAGAATCCTCCTGCCCGCGGCCAAGCGCTGGCGAGAATCCGAGGCCCCCGAGATCGACGCGGCCAATTCCCGCCCCGCCGGCGGCCTGATCCAGAGGCCCACGCGGGCTTCGAGCTTGCGCGCCACCAAGATATGGCCGCCGTCCTCGAGATCCACCCGAGTGACGCGCAGACGGCCGCCGCCGGGGCCGTCCCACGCCCTCAAGAGGCGCTCGAAGACCTCCACCCCCGGGTCGTTGGGCCCGAAGGGAAGGAAGGCCAGGCCCTTGTGCCGCAGGGATCCCCACAAAGCGGTGATGAGCGCGGCCAGGCGCGTGTCTCCGATCCGTTCGGCGGCGATATCCTTCCAGAGCTGCCGGACCTGACGCTCGAGCTTCTCGGAAGCGCGCCGGTCCCCCGCGGACCGGCGCTGGGCCTGGAGGGCGAGCCTGCGAAAACGTTTGGCGTAGCTCCGGACCGCGAAGCTCTCGGGGCGCGCTTCCCCCCGGCTCGCCAACAACGTCAGGGCGTCGAGCTCGCGCAGCGCCGAGTCCAACTGGTCGCCCTCCCGCGACCCTGGACCCGGCAGGCTCTCCCAGGCCCGATCGAGCACCACCGCGCCGAGGTCCCCGGATCGGCCCCGGAGCTTCTCCGCTGGCTCGACTCCCGAGGCCACCTCGGGCCGGGCCGTGCCCTCGGAAAGGAATCCATAGAGCGCGGAATCTCCAAGCGACGAGTTGGTCGGATTGAGAACGAGGATGTCGTAGGGTTGGGACAAACGGAGGGAGACTTCCGCCTTGGGCAGGGCCCGTTCGAGCGGGGCGATCCGGAAGGACCGCAGGAATTTCGCCGGCCTCAGTTCCCGGAGGCGGGCCCGCATTTCAGAGGCCGTGCGGGCGCCCACGACCTTAATCCAGGTCGCCGGGGGAGGTCCGCGGCCGCGGGCGTCCTTCAAATGGGACAGCTCATGGGCCAGCACGGCGCGCAGCAAAAAGGGCGTGGCCGCCAGCTGCGGCCGGACATAGATGAGGCCGTCCCGGTGGAGGCCCCACGTCAAATCGAAGAAACCGCGGGATCGGTACGGGCGCACGCGCTCCCCCACGCCCGGGTCGAGACGCCCCGCGTCGACCTCGGCCTGCACCACCCGGGCCAAGCCGGCCTCCGACATTCCCCGGCCGCGGACCATGGCCGTGATGAAGGCGGCGGCATCAACGATGAACCAGGCCGCGAAGGCGGCCGCGGCTCCGGCCCCGGCCCACGCCGCCGCGCTCAACGCGATCGCGAGGACGCTTGCCCCCGCGGCCCCGCCGGCCGCGGCGGCGAAGGCTCCCTGAGTCGCGTCCGCGACCGCTTGGAGACTCATCGAGAACGCCGCGGAGACCGCGGCCAGCACCGGGCCCAACATGACCGAGCGCCTCTGGCCCCGTTGCGCGGCGGCAGAAGGGACGCGCGGAACCGCGGCCGAAACCCCCGCGCCGTTCCCCGTCGCCGGATTCAGATGCGAAGACGGGCCGCCGGGTCCCGGATCGACGGCGGCGGCCGAGACCCCGGCCTCTTGGCCCGCGATCCGCCGGCGGAATTCCTCGCGGGCCGCGGAGGCGCGCTCCTCGGTCGGAGCGTCCGCGGGCAATCCGCCCACGGGAGAGGGCCCCGCCAGTTGCCGGACCATGGTCTCGAAGGAGCGCGGGGGCTGGGACGCCATGGGCTCGGCGGAAGCCCCCGCCAACGGCGCCGGCAGCGTGGGAATTTCGACGGGCGTAACGGCGGCCGGCGCAGGCAGGACGCCTGGGGCTGGAGCCGAGGGACTGATGGCTAGGCCGGGGAGGGAAAACGGCGAGCGCGAGAAACCCGCGGACGGCGCCGCCCGGCCCATCGGCGCCGACGGCAGGCCCACGCGGCCGCCGCGCCGGGGAACCGAAACGGTCTGGGCCAGGACTCGGGCCCCCTCCAAACCGGGGGATAGGACTACCAAGGCCGCAGACAGAAGGATCGCGAAGAACCGTTTGTACATTCTCGGCGCGCCTGCGCTTCCAACAAGCGGAGGCGCAGGTGGCAATAGTATATCCGCCCGCGCGACGACTACGTATAGGCTCTTGGGACCAAGTCGGTCCCGGAATGCGGCCCACCCAGCC
>CAYJXJ010000184.1:0-9149 GCA_964374095.1 uncultured Elusimicrobia bacterium | reverse complement strand
CGTCCACTCCGAGGGCAAGGATGAGGTCGGGCATATCCGGCTCTATGAGCTCAAGAAGTACCGCCGGTCGAACCAGGACACCTGCATCAACCAGGTGCCTCTCGTTGAGACGGGCGACCATGTGAAGGCCGGCCAAATCCTGGGCGACGGCCCCGCCACCAGCGGCGGCGAGCTCGCGCTCGGGCGCAACCTCCTGGTCGCTTTCATGCCCTGGGAGGGCTACAACTTCGAGGACGCCATCCTCGTCTCCGAGCGGCTGGTGCGAGAGGACGTTTTTACATCCATTCATATCTCGGAGTTCGAGATCGAGGCGCGGGACACCAAGCTTGGCGCCGAGGAGATCACGCGCGACATTCCGAATGTGGGAGCGGAGGCTCTTGAGTTCCTGGATGAGGGCGGGGTCGTCGTCCCGTCCACCTATGTCCGCCAGGGAGACATTCTAGTCGGAAAGGTCACCCCCAAGGGCGAGCAGCAGCTCACCCCCGAGGAGCGCCTGCTAAAGGTCATTTTCGGCAAGAAGGCCGAGGACGTGCAGGACGCCTCGCTGCGGGTGCCGCCCGGGGTTTCCGGCAAAGTCATCGGGGTCCGCATTTTTGTTCGCCGCGAGAAGCTTGCCAAGGGCGAGGAGCGCCGGCGGCTCGACGCCATCACCAGCAAGCTCGAGGAGGACGTCGCCGGCCTGCGCAAGCACCGCAAGGAGACCCTTGAGACCCTGAAGGAACTGTCCGCCGCCAAGCGCTCCGCCGATGAGGATCGGCTCGAGACCTTCTGCCGCGTGATGGAGAAGAAGCTTCGCGATGAGGCGGCGCGGGAGAAGGAGAACGTCAAGCGCGGGGACGAGCTTCCGGTGACCGTCAATAAGGTCGTCAAGGTCTACGTCGCTTCCCGGCGCAAGCTTCAGGTGGGCGACAAGTTCGCGGGACGCCACGGCAATAAGGGCGTCGTGGCCAAGGTTCTTCCCACCGAGGACATGCCGTTTCTGCCCGATGGGACCCCCATCGACATGGTCCTCTCGCCCCTAGGGGTGCCCTCGCGCATGAACGTCGGCCAACTCTTGGAGATGATGCTGGGGTGGGCCGCGCAGACGCTGGAGAGCCGCATGATCAATCCGGTCTTTGACAGCGCGACGGAGACTCAAGTGATCGACATGATCAAGGAAGCCAAAAAGTCCCTGCGGGCCAAGGGGGTCCCGGAGAGATACCTGCCTTCCGACGACTGCCGCATGACCCTCTACGATGGTCGCAGCGGCGAGCCTTTTCAGGAGAAGATCTCGATGGGCTACATGTACGTCATGAAGCTCGTCCACCTGGTCGAGGACAAGATTCATGCCCGGTCCACCGGCCCCTACAGCCTCATCACCCGCCAGCCCTTGGGCGGCAAGGCCCAATTCGGCGGCCAGCGGTTCGGAGAAATGGAAGTTTGGGCTATCGAGGGGTACGGCGCGGCTTATGCCCTCCAGGAATTTTTGACGGTCAAGTCGGACGATGTCACCGGCCGCACCAAGATGTACGAGGCCATCATCAAGGGCGAGGCCCCGGCGCAGCCCGGGATTCCGGAGTCATTCAAGGTGCTGGTCAAGGAGCTTCAGGCGCTGGGCCTGAATGTGGAGCTTCTCAAGCTCAAGACGGACGGAAAGTCCGCCGGCGGAGCCAAGGTTTCCGCTAGGGAAGCCGCGGGGAAGAAATAACATGGTCCCATTCCATTATCCTGGACGGGAGAAGGCCTTCGGTCATAGGTAGAGGAAAAAGCATGGCATACATCGCTACGGCCGAGAAGAAGCTCTCCCTGGGTGGCAAGAAAAAGAAGAAGGGCGACGAGCTCGATTTTTACGATTTCGACGCCATCCGCATTTCCTTGGCAAGCCCGGAGCAAATCCTCTCGTGGTCCTACGGCGAGGTGAAGAAGCCCGAGACCATCAACTACCGCACGTTGAAGCCGGAGCGTGACGGGTTGTTCTGCGAGCGAATTTTCGGTCCGGTCCGGGATTTTGAATGCGCCTGCGGCAAGTACCGCTGGATCAAGTTCAAGGGCATCGTCTGCGACCGCTGCGGCGTGGAGGTGACGGAGTCCAAGGTCCGCCGGGAGCACATGGGGCACATCGAGCTGGCCGTGCCCATCGCCCATGTTTGGTTTCTAAAGAAGACGCCCTCAAGGATGGGGATCGTCCTTGACATGAAGACGGCCGATCTCGAGCGCGTGGCCTACTACGCGATGTACGTGGTCCTTGATGACCTCGTGGACTCCTCGGGGAGGGCGGTCTACAAGTGCCGCGATCTGATCTCGGAGGAGGAGGTCCGAAAGGCCAAGGCGGAATTCAAGTCCAAGCTCAAGGTCGGCATCGGCGCCGGCGCGGTGCAGGCCCTGCTCGCCAAGGTCAAGCCCGATGAAGAGGTGGCGAGCTTGAGCGAAGAGGTTGCCGGCGTGACCTCGGAGACCGAGCGCCTGCGGCTCATTCGGCGCCTGCGCATACTGCAGGGGTTCGTTGAGTCCGGGAACAAGCCCGAGTGGATGGTGACGACCACCCTTCCGGTCATCCCGCCGGAGCTCCGGCCCCTCGTTCCCTTGGAGGGCGGGCGCTTCGCGACCTCCGACTTAAACGACCTCTATCGGCGCATCATCAACCGCAACAACCGCCTCAAGCATATCGAGGCCCTGCGCGCGCCGGAAGTCATGATTTTCAACGAGAAACGCCTGCTCCAGGAGGCGTGCGACGCGTTGTTTGAGAACGGCGCCCGGGGCCGGGTGGTGGTGGGCGCGGGAAGCCGTCCCCTCAAGTCCTTGTCCGACATTCTCAAGGGCAAGCAGGGGCGGTTCCGCCAAAATCTGCTGGGAAAGCGCGTGGATTATTCGGGACGCTCCGTCATCGTCGTCGGCCCCAACCTAAAACTCAACCAGTGCGGGCTTCCTAAGGAGATGGCGCTTGAGCTCTTCAAGCCCTTCATCGTTCGGGAGCTCATGAAGATGGAGGGTCTCACGTTGAAGGCGGCCAAGCGCATGTTCGACAAAGCCAGCGCCCAGATTTGGGACATCCTTGAATTCGTGACGCGCAAGCACCCGGTGCTGCTCAACCGCGCGCCCACGCTGCACCGCTTGGGCATACAGGCTTTCGAACCGATCCTCATTGAGGGAAAATCCATCCAGCTGCATCCCCTGACGTGCGCGGCCTTCAACGCCGATTTCGACGGCGATCAGATGGCCGTCCATGTCCCGCTGTCCCAGGAGGCCCAACTCGAGGCGCGCATGCTCATGATGGCCTCCAACAACATCATGTCGCCCGCGTCGGGCAAGCCCATCGCCGCGCCTTCCCACGATATGGTCCTCGGGCTGCATTACCTCACCAAGTATAAGGTGGGGGAGCGCGGTGAGGGGATGGTCTTTTCCGACATCGCGGAGGCGATGACCGCCTATCAGAATCGGAAGGTCGATCTCCACGCGAGGGTGAAGGTTCGCGGCGTCAACGATGTCGGCGAGGGCCGGGGCGGGAAGTCGGCGGTTAAGCCGGCGGATTGGAAGGATTGGACGACCGTGGGCCGCGTTCTCTTTAATGAGATGCTGCCGTCCGAGCTTCGATTCATCAATCAGGAGATGGGCAAGAAGCAGCTTTCGCTCCTGGTGGACCGCTGCTATAAGAATTTGGGCAACTACCGGACCGTGCTCCTGCTCGACGATCTTAAGGGCACGGGCTATCATTTCGCGACCCTGGCGGGGCTGTCGATTTCCATCAGCGACATGCATATCCCGACCATCAAGCGCGAGGTCATCGCCAACGCTCGCAAAAAGGTCAAGGAGATCGAGTCCCAAAGCAAGACGGGCCTTATCACCGAGAATGAGCGCTACAACAAGATCATCGACATATGGACCCATGTGACGAACCGCGTCGCCGACGTCATGTTCGATGAGATGAAGAAGGAGGAGTTCGAGAAATACGAGGCGGGGCGGCCGCGGTTTAATTCGATCTTCCTCATGGCCAATTCCGGGGCCCGCGGCAGCCGCCAGCAGGTCAGCCAGCTCGCCGGGATGCGGGGGCTCATGGCGCGCCCCCAGAAGAAGCTTACCGGCGGCGTCGGGGAAATCATCGAGCAGCCCATCATCTCGAATTTCCGCGAGGGTCTCACCGTCCTCGAATATTTCATTTCGACTCACGGCGGACGCAAGGGGCTGGCCGACACGGCCTTGAAGACCGCCGACGCCGGCTACCTGACCCGGCGGCTGATCGACGTCGCCCATGACGTCGTGATCACCGAAGAGAACTGCGGGACGATCAACGGAATCCAGTTGGCCAACCTGTCCTCGGGAGAGGAGGTCATCGAGCCCCTGGAAGAGCGGGTGCTGGGCCGCGTCCTCCTGGATGACGTGGCGGCGACCGTCCTCGACGCCAAGGGCAAGCCGGTGGAGGCCGTGATCGCCAAGGGAGGCGAGCTCGTTACGGCCGAGGTGGTCGAGCGGGTCAAGCGGTCGGGCGTGGACGCCGTGCGGGCGCGCTCGGTGCTGACGTGCGAGGCGCGCCAGGGCGTTTGCGCCCACTGCTACGGCATGAACAACGCGTCGGGCCGGATGGTCGAGATCGGAGAGGCGGTGGGCATCATCGCGGCCCAGTCGATCGGCGAGCCCGGCACGCAGTTGACCTTGCGGACCTTCCACATCGGAGGCGCGGCCTCGCTCGTGACGAAGCGCTCCCATGTCGTGGCCCTCACGGGCGGGACCGTGAGCTTCCGCAACATCAGGACCCTGAAGAACCGGCATGGACAGACCGTCTGCGTGTCTCGGACCGGGGCGCTCGTCGTCTCGGATAAGGCCGCCAGCGAAGAGTTCCGCGTCCCCTACGGCTGCCGCCTCAAGGTGGCCGACGGCGCGAAGGTGGCGCCGGCGACCGATGCCCGCCACGCCGAGCCCTTGGCGGAGTGGGACCCCTACACCATGCCCATTCTCGCCGAGCACGAGGGAACCGTTCGGCTTGTTGATGTGCGGGAGGGCGTCACGCTTCACGAGGAGCGCAACAAGATCACGGGCATCATCGAGCGGCGCATCATCGAGCAAGAAGCCCGCCGCATGGAGAAGGAAGGGTCGTCTCGGCGCCTCAATCCGTGCGTGGTCATCGAGCGCAATGGAAAAGATTTGTCCACCTCCCCGCTGCCGACCGACACCATCCTGCTCGTGGAGGGCGGGCAAGAACTCAAGCCCGGCGACGTTCTGGCCAAGAGGCCGCAAGAGGTCACCAAGTCCAAGGACATCACGGGGGGGCTCCCCAGGGTCTCCGAGCTGTTTGAGGCCCGCCAACCGAAGAACTCGGCGATCATCTCCGAGATCGACGGCGTGGTGAGCCTGGGTGTCGGGGCCAAGGGGTTGGTGCAGGTTTCCGTGCGCAACGAGGAGACCGACCTGGTGCGCGAATACGCCATCCCGCAGGGCAAGCACCTGATGGTCTACGAAGGCGATCGGGTGGGCGTGGGCGAGCCGATCACGGGCGGCTCCATCAATCCCCATGATATCCTGCGCGTCAAAGGGGTCAAGGAAGTCCAGGAGTTCCTGGTCAACGCCATTCAGGAAGTCTACCGTCTGCAGGGGGTCACGATCTCGGATCGCCATATCGAATGCATCGTGCGCCAGTGCCTGGAAAACGTCCGGATCGACAATTCCGGCGACACCGAGTTCCTCAAGGGCGAGATCGTCAGCCGTTTCGAGTTCGCCGACCAGAACGCGGCGATCAAAGAGAAGGGGGGAAAGGAGGCCCAGGCTTCGCCGGTGCTGCTCGGCATCACCAAGGCGTCCCTGGCGTCGAGTTCCTTCGTGTCGGCGGCGAGCTTCCAAGAAACGACCCGGGTTCTGACCGACGCCGCCACCACTTCGAAAATCGACTATCTGCAGGGTCTTAAGGAAAACGTCATTATAGGCCATATGATTCCAGCCGGGACGGGTTTGCAGCCCCGGGAGAAGCTCGAAGAACTGGCCCAATCGATAGCCTCGGGAGGCAAATAGTCCGCGATGCCCACGATCAATCAGCTTATTCGTTTCGGCCGGCTCAAGATCACCAGCCGCTCCAAGGCTCCGGCGCTCGTCAATTGTCCGCAGCGGCGGGGGGTCTGTACCCGGGTCTCGACGACCACCCCCAAGAAGCCGAACTCCGCCTTGCGCAAGATCGCCCGCGTCAAGCTCACGACCGGCACGGAGGTCACGGCCTATATCCCGGGGGTGGGCCACAACCTGCAGGAGCATTCGATCGTCCTGATTCGGGGCGGCCGGGTGAAGGACTTGCCGGGCGTGCGCTACCATATCATCCGCGGGGTCCTCGATACCGCCGGGGTGGAAGGACGGCGCCAGGGGCGCTCGCTCTACGGCGCCAAGCGGCCGAAGGAAGCCGCGGCTAAAGCGTAGGCCATAGGGAGGATTTTTAGACATGCCACGACGGGGCTTAAGACCGAGAGAGAAGCGGGACCTGCCGACGGCCGATTTTCGCTATAGTTCGATGCTGGTGTCTCGACTCATCAACAAACTCAATTATCAGGGCAAGAGGAACGCCGCCCAATCCGTGGTCTACGGCGCCATGGACATCATGAAGGAAAAGACGGGCGAGGATCCCCTCGCCGTCCTGACCAAGGCCATTGAAAACGTCCGGCCCCTGCTTGAGGTCAAGGCCCGCCGCGTCGGCGGGGCGACCTACCAGGTTCCCATCGAGGTGGCCGAGAGCGTGGAACGCGGCCAGATGCGGTCCTCAACGCTGGCGCTGCGCTGGATCATCGACGCGGCCCGGGCTAAGTCGGGCCGGCCGATGGCGGAGCGTCTGGCCGATGAGCTTCTCGCCGCCCACCGCAAAGAGGGCGCGGCCTACAAGAAGCGCGAGGATACCCACAAGATGGCGGAGGCCAACCGGGCCTTCGCGCATTACAGGTGGTAGGCGGGAAATTGATTATGGTCTGCGATCAGAAAATATTTACCTTCGTCGATAATTCCAACCTTGCCGCGGAGATCTCATAATGCCGAGAGAATTCCCGCTGGAGAGGGTCCGCAATATCGGGATCATCGCCCACATCGACGCGGGCAAGACCACCACAACGGAACGCATCCTCTATTACACGGGCCGCATCCATAGGATCGGCGAGGTCCACGAGGGCTCGACCACGACCGACTGGATGCCCCAGGAGCGCGAGCGCGGGATCACCATCACCGCGGCGGCCACCTATTGCAAATGGCGCGACTGCCAAATCAACATCATCGATACCCCCGGCCACGTGGATTTCACCGCCGAGGTCGAGCGCTCCCTCAGGGTTCTTGACGGGGCCGTGGTCTGCTTCGACGGGGTTCAGGGGGTGGAGCCCCAATCCGAAACGGTCTGGCGCCAGGCCGACAAGTACCATGTCCCGCGCATCGCCTACATCAACAAGATGGACCGGCTGGGAGCCGATTTCACGATGTCGTACCAGTCCATCATCAAGATGCTGGGCGCCAACGCCTGCCCGATCCAGATCCCCGTCGGGGCCGAGGCGGGTTATGAGGGCCTCATCGATCTCATCGAGATGAAGGCTCTCGTCTGGCAGGGCGAAGAGCTGGGCGCGAAGTGGGATGTCGTTGATATTCCCCCAGATCTAAAGGATAAAGCCCGCGAATACCACGAGAAGATGGTGGAGAAGATCGTCGAGTTCGACGATTCGGCCATGGAGAAGTACCTGAACGGCCAGCATGAGTTCGACCCCAAGGATTTGCGCCGCATCCTTCGCGTCGGAGTCCTGCGGTCCAAGATTTTTCCGGTGCTCTGCGGATCCTCCTACAAGAATAAGGGCGTGCAGCCCATGCTCGACGCGGTGTGCGATTTTCTCCCGTCGCCGGTGGACCTCCCCCCGGTGAAGGGCCGCGAGCCCAGGTCGGAGAACGAGCTTCAGCGGCAAGCCGACGACAAGCAGCCATTCGCGGCCCTTTTATTTAAAATCCAGACCGATCCCTTCGTGGGCAAGCTCTCCTTCTTCAGGGTCTATTCGGGGACGCTCAAGGCCGGCGACACCGTCTTCGTCTCCAACAGCCAGGCCAGCGAGCGCGTCGGGCGCATACTCCGCATGCACGCCAACACCCGCGAGGAGATCAAGGAAGTCTACGCCGGCGACATCGCCGCGACCGTGGCCCTCAAAAACGCCCGGGTGGGGGTCACGCTTTGCTCGGATGACGAGCCCATCGTGCTCGAGCAGATCACTTTCCCGGAGCCCGTCATCTCGGTCGCCATCGAGCCGAAATCCAAAGCCGACGAAGAAAAGATGGCCAACGCCATGTCGCGCCTGGCGGAAGAGGACCAGACGTTTCGCGTCAAGACCGACGTCGAGACCGCGCAGACCATCATCTCGGGCATGGGAGAGCTGCACCTTGAAATCATCGTCGATCGGATGAAGCGCGAGTTCAACGTGCAGGCCAACGTCGGCAACCCGCAGGTGGCTTACAAGGAAACTATCTGCCGCGCGATCACCCGGGAGGGCAAGTACATCAAGCAGACCGGCGGCCGCGGGCAATACGGCCACTGCGTTCTCCGGGTGGAGCCCCAGCCCATGGGCAAGGGCTTTGAATTCGTCAACGAAATCAAGCAGGGGCGCATCCCGCGGGAGTTCATCCCCGCGGTGGAGAAGGGCGTTCGAGAGGCCCTCGATCGGGGGATTCGGGCGGGCTTTCCGGTCGTCGACATAAAAGTGACGCTGCTTGACGGCTCCTTCCATGAGGTGGACTCCTCGGAGATGGCCTTCAAGATCGCCGGCAGCATGGCCCTTCAGGCCGGCTGCAAAGACGCCAGTCCGACCATCCTTGAGCCCATCATGAAGTTCGAAGTCGTGACGCCGGAGCAGTACATGGGAGATGTCATCGGGGACCTTAATAGCCGGCGCGCGAAGATCCAGGACATGGGCGACCGGGCCAATGTCAAATTCGTCAAATCCACCGTGCCGCTGGCGGAGATGTTCGGCTATGCCACGGTCGTGCGCTCCATCTCTCAGGGCCGCGCCAATTTCACCATGGAACCCAGCCACTACGAGCAGGCTCCCGCCAACATCATCAAGGCCATCATCGAGAAGTATTCGGCGGATGGCGGAAAGGAGAAGTCTTAATGTCGAAGCCAAAGTTCGAACGCAAGAAGCCGCACGTCAACATCGGGACGATCGGACACGTGGACCACGGCAAGA
>CAYJXJ010000183.1:0-9163 GCA_964374095.1 uncultured Elusimicrobia bacterium | reverse complement strand
TGACGGGATGTGGGGAGGACTCCGGAAAAGCGGGCTGAAATTCCTTACAAGTCTACAAAACGGAGCTCCACGGCAATTCCGCCCTGCAATGGGCCTACGCGGCCGACCCCGCCCATGGTTTCGACCCGAAATTTCTCCCCGCCCGTTTCCGGGATCCGGGCGCGCCGGAGCGGCGGGTCTTCGCGCTGTGGTGGTTTATTTTCCCGAACCTCACGCTGAACTTTTATCCCTGGGGGCTTTCGGTCAACCTCTATCAGCCCATCCCGGGCGCGCCGGAGCGCACCCATTTCGTCTGGCAGCATTACGTCTGGGACCCGAAGAAGTACGCCCGCCGCGCCGAGCTCTGGCTGGACACCCAGGTCGACAACGAGGACGTCCACGCGATGGCCCTGGTCCGGCCGGGCGCGGCCTCCGGGTTCGCGCCGCGCGGACGCTTCGCGCCGTCCGAGGAAACGGGCCCGCACTGGTTCCACCGACAGGTTCACCAAGCCGTCTTCGCCTCGTGACCATCTGGCTGCGGGCGGAATCCAAACCCGGCGAGCGGCGCGCTGGCGCCCGGCCACGCGGGCGAATTGATCAAGGCCGGAACCCCGATCGTCGTGGAGCGCTCCCCCTCCCGCGCCTTCCCGGACGCGGATTACGAGCGCGCCGGGGCGCGCCTGGTTGAGGCGGACTCCTGGCGCGGGGCCCCGAAGGACGCGGTCGTGCTTGGGCTCAAGGAATTGCCGGAGGAGCAATCGCCTCTGAGCCACCGGCACGTCTATTTCGCCCATGCCTACAAGGGCCAACGCGGAGCGGAAGCGCTGTTGTCCCGTTTCACCCGCGGCGGCGGCCGCTTGCTGGATCTGGAATTTCTCCTGGACGACGCGGGCCGACGCGTGGCCGCCTTCGGACGGTGGGCGGGCTTCGCGGGCGCGGCCGTGGGGTTGGACCTTTGGGCGCATCAGCGCTGCTACCCCCGAGAGCCCTACCTGCGGCTTGATTCCTTTGAGAGCCGCGACGCCCTCCTGGCGTGGCTCCAACCGCGGGTGGAGGCGGCCTTTGCCCTGGGGGAGCCGCCGTCGATCCTCCTGTTCGGCGCCAAGGGGCGCTGCGGGAGCGGCGCCTTGGACCTGTTGGGGCGCGCGGCTCCCGGGCTCAAGATTCTGGCCTGGGACAAAGAGGAGACGGCCGGCGGCGGGCCGTTCAAGGAAGCCTTGGACCACGAACTCCTGATCAACTGCGTCCTGCTGACGGGACCCGGAAAGCCGTTCTTGACGGCGGAGATGCTCGACCGCCCAAGGAAACTGAGCGTCGTTTCCGATGTCAGCTGCGACCCGTTCAGCCCCCACAACCCGCTCCCTATCTACGGCGAGACGACGACTTTCGAGCGCCCGGCCTTGCGCCTGAGAGAGACTCCCCCGCTCGATTTGACCGCCATCGACCATCTCCCGTCTTTGCTCCCCCGGGAGAGCAGCGAGGATTTCTCCGCCCAGCTCCTGCCGCATCTCAAGACCCTGGCCGGCGGCTCTCCGGTCTGGGCGCGGGCCGACGCCCTGTTCCAAGAGAGGTCCGGCGCGTGACTAACACCGTCCACTGGCTGGGGGCGGGCCTCTCCTCGGGCGCGGGCATCCGCGAATTGGCGCGCTCCGGCCGCCCTCTGATTCTTTGGAACCGCACCGTGGAGAAGGCGCGGGCCGTCCTGGGAAGCGGCGGCGCGCGGGTGGAGCGCTACGATTCGGCCGGCCTGGAAGCGGCGTTGGCGCCGGGAGACATCGCCGTCTCCATGCTCCCGGCCCCGATGCACCCGGAGATTGCCAAGATCTGCCTGGCCCGCAAGGCCCATCTGGTGACCACCAGCTACCTTTCCGACGCGATGCGCGCCTTCGACGCCCCGGCCAAAGCCTTGGGGCTGAGTTTTCTCAATGAGTCTGGGCTGGATCCGGGCATCGACCACCTTTTCGCCCACAAGCTCTTGGCCGAATACCGGGCCGACCCCAACTTCAATTCCGCCAACGAGCTGGACTTCGTTTCTTATTGCGGCGGAGTCCCGGCTGTCCCCGGCGATTTCAAATACAAGTTCAGCTGGTCTCCCGTCGGCGTCCTGCGGGCGCTGACCAACCCCGCCCGCTGCGTGGAGGACGGTCTAGAGAAAAAAACCGCGCGGGTTTGGGACAACGTGTCGCGCCTGGAGATTTTGGGGGAGCCCTTCGAGGCGTACCCGAACCGCGACTCCGTGCCGTACCTGGCCGAATACGGCTTCGAGCCTTCCTGGAAAGTCCGGACCTTCGTGCGGGGGACCTTGCGGCTGGGCGGCTGGGCCGAAGCCTGGAAACCGATTTTCGACATGATCCCCGCGGCCTCCCCGGCCGACCTGGAACGGCTTAGCGCCGAACTCTGGGACAAGCACGCTTATCGGGATAACGAGCAGGACCGCGTCGTCCTTTACGTGGCGCTCAAGGCTTCCTCCGCCGGCAAAACCGCCTGGTCCCGTTATTACGCCCTGGATGAGCGCGGGTCGGGCGCGGACACGGCCATGACGCGGCTGGTATCTCTTCCCGCCGTCTTCGCCGTGGAAGGAGTGGCTACCGGCCGTGCGCCGCATGGCGTCTCCGGCGCGCCCAAAGACTTGGCCGAGATCGAGCGCTGGCTCGCCCGCCTCAAGGCGGCGGGCGTCCACCTGCTCGGGGGCTAACAGGCTGTTCGACGGGTGCGGTGGCGAAGGAATCCGGCGAGCTTTGACGGGAAACAGGTGGGCAGTAACTCGATCCTGGATCGAGCTGGCGGTGCCAGGCATTAAGCGATACGCGCCAGCGCGTGTCGCTTAATGCCTGGCACCTAAAGAAAAGCCTAATAGCCGCCGCTCAACCTCGGCGCTTTTACCCTTATGCGATGTGCCTGTTATAACGGACACATCGCATAAGGAACCGCTAATCGGTCCTCAGGCGCTTAAGATCCGCCGGCGCGGCCTCGTGGCCCTTGTTTCCGGCCTTGCGGTACCACTCCAGGGCTTTCTGCCGGTCCGCCTCGACCCCCTGCCCCGCCTCATACAACCGGCCCAGGGAATGCATCCCGTCGGCGTCGCCCCTGGAGGCGGCCCGGCGGTAATGCTCGAAAGCCAGGACCGGGTTTTTCGGGATTCCTTGGCCTCGTTCGTGCAGCAAGCCCATCTGGAATTCCGCTTCGGGCTCTTCCTTGGCCGCCTGGGCGAACCAGCCCAGGGCCGCGGCGGAGTCCGGCTTCACCCCGTCCCCGTCCCGATAGATCTGGGCCAAAGTCATGGCCGCTCCGTAGCAACCCCGCTGCGCCGCCCGGCGGAACCAGGAAACGGCTTCCTCAATGTCCTTGGGGACCGGGACGGTGAAGGTATGGAATAGGTACCCGTTTCGGTAGGAATTCCCAAGTTCCACGAAGTCCTCGCAATCCCCCCTCTCGGCCCTCTTGCGGAGCCACGCCAGGCCTACGACCCCCTCGGAGGCCGTCCCGTAGCCAACCTGCTTCATCCAGGACAACCGCTCCTTGGCCTTCGCGTGCCCGGACGCGGCCAGGGGGCCGATTAGCTTCCAGACCAGGGCATAATCGTCCACCCTCCAGGCCACCTCGACCTTCTCCCATGGGGTATTGCACGGGAAAACGCCTCCCTTGGCGGAGCCCGCGACCACGTTCGGGGAGGGGGCGCGCTTGACCACGATTTTGCCGCCGGTTTCGCAGGCCGCGAGGGCCTCGGACAGGGACTTATACTCGCCGGTCCCGTCTTCATGAAACAGGTCCTCGCGCATAGACAACCTGGCGCTCGATGTTCTGGAAGGCATCATCGAGGCGCGCTACACCAAAGAAAAATCAGCGGTCCTGGTCCGGTCGAACCTTCAATTAGAGAAACTCAGAGTGCTTCTGAGGATCAGCCACGAGGAGCGCCACCTCGACAATAAAGGCTTCGAGTTCATGGCGCGCAACATCGACGAGGCGGGCCGCATGCTGGGCGGCTGGCTGCGCAGCCGGAGCGCATCGTGAAGCGGGCCGGGCATCTCTTCCCGGCCGTCACGGACTTCGGCGCCCTCTGCGTGGCAGCCCGCCGCGCCGCGCGCGGCAAGGGCAGGGCGCACTCCGCCGCGTCCTTCATCTTCCACATGGAGACCGAGGTTCTCAAACTCCAGCGCGAGCTGTTGGACGGCAGCTATCGACCTCGGCCCTACCGGACGTTTTTCGTTTCGGACCCCAAGCCCAGGACGATCTCGGCCGCGGATTTCAGGGACCGGGTGGCCCATCACGCCATGTGCTCGGCGCTGGAGCCTCTCTTCGAGCGCACCGCCATTTCCGACAGCTATGCCTGCCGCGTCGGCAAGGGGACCCACGCGGCGGTCCGCCGCGCGCGCTCCTTTGCGGGGCGATACCAGTTCTTCCTCAAACTCGACGTGCGTAAGTTCTTCGAGAACGTGGATCATGGCGTCCTCAAGGCAGCCTTGAGGCGCCTGGTGAAGGATTCGCGCCTGCTCGCGCTGGCTGACTGCATCATCGACCATGGCGCTCCCGGCTCGGCTCCCGGTAAAGGTCTCCCCATCGGCAACCTCACCAGCCAGCATTTTGCCAACCACTACCTTTGCCCTCTCGATCATTTCATCAAGGAGACTCTTCGCGTTCGGGCTTATGCCCGCTACATGGATGACCTTCTGCTCTTCGCGGACTCGAAGGCGTTCCTGCGCCAAGCGCAGCGACTCATACAAGAGTTCGTGGAGCAGAACCTCAAACTTGAGCTCAAGCGAGAGGCGACCGTCCTTGCCCCGGTCTCGGAAGGCGTTCCTTTTCTCGGGCTGCGCTTATGGCCGGAGGCCGTTCGCTTGGATGGCCCAGGCAAACGCCGGCTCATCGGCGCACTGAGGCTTCAGGCGAAGGGCTTGTCGAGCGGGCGGCTTTCGGAGGAGGATATTGTCGCCTCGATGAGAAGCCGGCTGGGCCACGCCGCCGTCGCTGACACTCTTTTGCTGCGCCGCTCCTTGGGCGGGCTTATGGATTTTGGTTCGGAGGCATTACGGGCTCCAACCGGGTGAATCGTGGCGGCTCGTGGAACAACAACGCGGCCAACGCGCGGTCGGCCAATCGCAACAACAACGACCCTGGCAACCGCAACGACAACCTGGGCTTCCGGCCCGCCCGCTGAGCTCACGGCCATCGGCCAGATGCTCCAAGTCCAAGGACTTGGAGCCCGCGCCCAGGTCATGACCAAAGCCTCCGGACCCGCGCCATGCCGCATTCGCGCGGCAAGGACGAAGAGCCAAAGCGCGCCGCGCCTGCTGGTAGGGCCCTGCGGGGTCTCGAAAGCCGGCGCGGCGCCGTGGGCTCAGCCGATAAGTCGGGAAAGCGCCCTCCGAACCCCTCGAAGGATCGGGCCGTTCGGAGGCCCCTCGGGCTATCTCCCTAAAAGCGGTCTAAGTCGGCCGAATTTGGCGACTCAGCATTTGGAATCGGCCAGATCGCCCGAATTGGCCGAGGCGATTCCGGAGCGAGCCACGGAAAAAGGGGCGCGACAAGCGCGCTCTTGAAAATCATCCGAGGACGTGTTATACTTGTATTGCATCTGAGGTAATGCGATCATGTTCGCCATTCGGCTGCCCCCGGGAATCGAAGCCCGGCTCGACGCTCTGTCCAAGTCCACGGGGCGCACCAAGAGCTTTTACGTCCGCGAGGCCATCCTGGAACATCTCGACGACATCGAGGACGTCTATCTCGCGGAGAAGCGCCTCATCGGCATTCGCGCCGGCCGCAGGCGGACCATCCCTCTGGAAAAGGTCCTGAAGCGGCATGGCCGGGCGCATTGAGTTTGACCCCGCCGCCACGCGAGAACTCGACAAGCTCGATCCTCAAATTGCGAGGCGCATTCTCAAGTTTCTGTCGGAGCGCGTAGCGTCGTCAAGCGTTCCCCGGCGCCTCGGTGAAGCCCTCAAGGGCTCGACGCTGGGGGAGCTCTGGAAGTACGGGGTCGGCGATTATCGGATCATCGCGCGGATCGAAGACCGCTTGCTACTGATCCTGGTCGTGAGAATCGGCAACCGCCGCGAGATCTACCGGTGATGACGGTCGGACCGGCGACGGGTCGGCTTAAGCCTTCTGAAGTGGCCGATTATTGGGCACTTCGTGGGAGCACCGGGTTACAAAGGGGTGTCTGATTCGGCCGAATCGGCCGATTCAGCTTACTGGATCGGCCAAATCGGGCTATCCGCTCCGTTGAGGGATAGGCCAAGGGCCTGTTCAAGACCTCCAGAAGCCGTAGGCCATTCGGACGCCGGCGTAGGCCATCGCCCCGCCGACGAGCAGCTTGAGGCCGGCGGGGGCCAGGATGAAGACGATGGCGAAGAGCCCGAACAACGCGGTCAGGCCTGCGGCCGCGATGATCATGCGGCGCCGCCACACGGGGTCCACTCTCCAGGCGCCCGCGGCGAGGGCGTCCTTCATTTCGCCGAAAGAGAACTCGTCGTGGGCGTGGCCGCCAGCCGCCGCTCCCTGGTGGCGGTAAACCGACTTGCGCCAGACATAGGGCCGGGCGCTCGCGTCGCGCAGGGAGCGCAGGAGCTCATCGATTTCGGCATGGCCCCTGGCCGAGCCGCCATGGAGGATCATGTGGATGATCCCGCCCATGAAGGCGACCAAGCCCGCCGCGGTGGCGGCGCCGGCGACCCAGAGAAAAGCCTCCCGGTTTTCCTTAAGGAAGCCCTCCAGGCTCTTGAGGCCGGGAATCGCTTCGCCCAGAACGACGGCGGCGAAGACGAGGGCGCCCGTGATCAGCCACCTGCGGGCTTGGACGAGGAGGCTTTCGGGCGCGGCGGGCGCGGGTGCTGAGATGTCGGCGCTGGAGACGTATTCGGCCCTCTCGACCGCGGCCGACCGAGCGATAGCGCGAGGAAGTGCCGCCTCCACACGCCGTTGGGGAGCGGCCGGCGGCCGGCCCGGAGAGGGGCGCTCCCCGCCGCGCGCCAGGGCCCGGCCGAACCAGGTGATGGCGGCCTGGAGGCCCCAGAAGCCGCCGAAGACCACGCCCAGCACTCCGAGATTGTGCCCGCGCTCGGGCCCTCCGTCCTTAAGGACCATCCCCAGGCAGAGCCCGATGATGGCGAGCCAAATGAGCCCGTAGGCGCCGCTCCAGATGGCCAGCGGCGGCCAGGAGGCGGGAAAGAGAGCCAGCCATCTCTCGGCGAAGAAGGCCCCCGAGCCCGCGCGGCGGCCGCGCCCGCCGAAGATCAGCTCGGCGCTCAGGGGGACGAGGACGAGCACCATCAGTATGGAGAGGGCGGCCAGGGCGATGGCGAAGATAAACGGGAAGGCGCGGGAGGAATCCATCGCTTCTCAACTCATAGACAAAGGTCCCGGGATGACAAGGCCGCGCTAGCCGTTCTGCGACGCAAGCAGGCCCCGGCGGCCGCCTCGGCCCGTCGAAGCTTTAAAAATCAGTGATCTTTCCTTCCTCGATCGTGACGCTCTCCGCTTGGCCGGCGATGCTCACATTCACCGCGCCGATCGGCAAGCCCAGTTCAAAGTTGCCTTTACCATCGGCGAGTTTTAGCGTCTTGTCCGCATTCAGCAGTTTCACGTAGGTGTCCTTGCCGGCCGCCACGCGCAGCATGCCCACCCTCACTTTCGTGTCGTGGCCGGACCGGATGGTCACGCCTTCGACGCGTTTGCCGGAAATCGTGACCGCATAAGCGCCGGGCAAGAGTTCCACGGTATTATTTCCCTTGAAGTCCGCGATCTTGTCTTGCTCCTTGTACACCGAGGTATACGTGCCCTCGGCGTTGGCCCCTTCGGGAAAGGCCACGAGCAGGCGGCCCAGACGGCCCTTCATCGCCGGATTGGCGACCACGCTGCAACAGGGCTGGATTCCCATCACCGTCGGCATCTTCACCGCGGGAAGCTTCGCCCCGTCCGGTGGGGTGTGGCCCGGCTGCAGCATCGTCTCGGCCGCGGGTTGGCCGCTATCCACGGAGACCTTCTGCGTGCCGAAATCGGCAGAGATCCGCGAGCCGATGCGCAGCTTCAAGAGCAGTCGCTTGTCGTCCACCTGGAGTTGGAAGACGCTATTGGTCGCTGTGTCGCGCACCGTCACGAGGCCGTTCTCCCCGATGCTGGTGATATCGCAACAAGGGTCGGCAGCGGGCTGACTCGGCTGGGCTATTGGCTGCGGCGGTGGCGAGGACGGTTCGTCCTCGTCCTCGTCGGCGACTTCGCCCACCGGCTGCGTGGGCTTCAGGCCTGCTTCCTTCCTGGCCTTGACGGCGGCCTGCACGAGCCGGTTGTCCACGTCATAGGATTTGGGGATGAAGCCGGCCACGTTGCGCAGCAGGCCTTTGGTCAGCACCTCGGCGATCTTGCTGCCGAGGATCTGCGCCAGCGGCATCGGCACGCCGTAGGCCTGCAGGGCCAAAGCAATCGCCGGGCCGGATGCTCCTGCCTGCTTCCTGAGGCTCTCCTGCATCCACTTCGGCATAACCAACTCGGGCTGCACGTTCGCAAAGCTGATCACGCCCAGCAGGATACCCCCGGCCTCATCGGTATAGCCATTCTCGAAGTGCTTGTATCCGGTGGAGATGTATTGACCCGCCACAGGCGCGGGCCCGCCCAGCTTCCACTTCAGGAAGGTGTACATCTCCTTCTTCGCGCGCTCGACGTCTTCCTTGGAGACCGCGCCTTGCAACTGATAGCGCAGGATGGCCTCCTTGACGACGTGGCCGGCCACGCGCTTGGTCATCTTGGCATCGCCGTGGCGCCGCACTTGATCCACGCGCGTCGCCCGCGGATGATGCTTGCCGTGCGCCGCCACGGACGGTGGCAGGGGCAGGTCGAGCAGGCACGACAAGCCCGCCACAGCCAAGATGGATTTCGCATTAACCTTCATGGTTCACCCTCGAAAAGGATTTTTCTTGTAGGGATAAGCAGGCACCTAGCACCCGCCAGGGGAGTATACCACGCCGTCCAGAAGGTATCAAGGGGCAGAAATCGGGCTATTGCGTCCATTGGAAGGATCGGCCAGGGGCCCGACGCTGCGGATTGTGGGAACAGGCGCAAGACAGAATTTTGTGAGACTTGGGGGAGTCAACTGGTAGACGATCGGTCACTGTGAAATCAAATTCTGGCGGCGGCGGTATTTCACCGCTGCTCACCTCCACCGGTGGAGGTGGTTTGCGAGAACCGCGGGCGA
>CAYJXJ010000182.1:0-9181 GCA_964374095.1 uncultured Elusimicrobia bacterium | reverse complement strand
GTTGACGGCGTTGGAGGAGCCCACGATCATGAGCGAGGCGAGCACGAAGTAGAGGGGCCCGATATCCAAGAATATCTGTTTTCCGTAGGGGATATTGAGCACGGTCGCGAATGACCCGTTGGGCGGCGAGAGCGCCAAATAGGTTGCGAGGGCCAGGCCCAAAGCCGTCTGGGCGGCGAGCTTGCCCCGGGAACTCAGTCCCCCGGAGTCCCGGCGGAGGAGTTTGCGGGCGTCATCGACGGCTCCCAGCCCGGCGAGGATGGTGGCCACCGCCAGGAGCAGCCACGTGAAGCGGTTGTCGGGCCGCATCCAGAGCAAGGTGCTGATCGTCATGGAGGCGTAGATCAGCAGGCCGCCCATGGTCGGGGTTCCGTGCTTGCCGAGGTGGGTGGCGGGCCCGTCGCGGCGCTGAACTTGACCGATCTTGAGGCCGCGCAGGCGCTCGATCACGGCCGGTCCCATGAGAAGGGCGAGCGTCAGCGACGTGAGGGCCGCCGCGCCCGCGCGCACCGTGATGTACTGAAAGACATTGAGAGGAGTCCACAGGCCGCTCCAGCCGCTGAGTATGTAGAGCATCAGCCGGGTCCCGCCGCGGCCACATCCCGCCAAACCTCTTCGAACCGCATGGCCCGGGAGGCTTTGAAGAGCAGCGCCGCGCCGGACTTGAGTTCGCCGCGCAGTTCCTCCAGCCAGTCGCCCGGCTCAAGCGCGTGGCGCCACCGGGGCGACCGGGTTTTTTCGTCGATGATCCCCCGGAGGATCTCGGCCGCGTGGGCCATCTCGGGTCCGGCGAGGTAGACGGCGTCGAGCGGGAGACCCACGAGCCATCTCGCGAACTCCCGGTGCAGGCGCGCCGAATCCGGACCCAGTTCCTTCATGTCCCCAAGCACCGCGACCTTGCGCCGGCCGGGAAACCGTTCGCAAAAGGCCTCGAGGGAGGCCTTCATGGAGTCGGGGTTGGCGTTGTAGGCGTCCAAGACCACCTCGCAGCCGGAGGGGTGCCTCTCGCGCTGCATGCGCAGCGGGGCGGGGCGGAAATCCTCGAGGCCTTGGGCCACGGCGTCCGGCGCTATCCCCAGCGCCCAGGCCGCGGCCGCCGCCGCGGCGGCGTCGCAGAGCAGCATCTTCCCGAATCCCTCGAGGCGCACGGCGACGCGGTGTTGGTCGATCACGAGGCTGCCTTCGCCCTCCAGGCGCACCCGGCAGCCCGCGGCTGCGCCGAAAGTCACGGCTCGGGGCCCGAGCGTCCCGGCCAGAGGGGCCAGCCAGGGATCGTCGGCGTTGAGAACCACGCGCCCGTCCCGAGGCAGGCAGGCGATCAGCTCCGTCTTGGCCCGGAAGGTCCCCTCGAGGCTGCCGAAAGTCTCGAGGTGGGCCGGGCCGATGTTGAGCAGCACGGCCAGAGTCGGCTGGGCGATCCCTCCGAGGTCCCGGATGTCCCCGGGCCGCGAGGCTCCAAGCTCGAAGACCGCGTAGCGGTGGTGGGACTGGAGTTCAAGCACGGACAGGGGCAATCCGATTTCGTTGTTGAGGTTGCCCTCGTTGGCGCAGGTGGGTCCGATCCGGGCGCAGATGGCCCGCAGCATTTCCTTGGTGGTGGTCTTGCCGTTGGACCCGGTGATGCAAACCACCGGAATGTCCCACCGGCGCCGGTGACGCGAGGCCAGGGCCTGCAGTCCGCGAAGGGGATCGGCGACCTCCACAAGATGGGCCGGCAGGACGGCCGGCCGGCGTGAGCCTTGCGCGACGACCCAGCCCGAGGAGCGGGACGCCAGCCCGGCGTCGAGGAAATCGTGGGCGTCGTAGCGGGCGCCGCGAAGGGCCCAGAAGGCTTGACCTGGGGCGAGGCGGCGGGTGTCGGTCGAAACCGCGGCGAGCCGGTCGGCGGCCTGGCCTCGGACCAGGCGTCCGCCCGCCGCGCCCGCCAACTCCCCCCACGTCATGTCGATGTCGATGGCTTCCCCCGGCGCGCCTGTTCAATGGCCTCGCGGGCTATCTCCCGGTCGTCGAAAGGGATCGTCCGGTCCTTGAGAATCTGTGTGTCCTCATGGCCCTTTCCAGCGATGAGCACGATGTCCCCGGGCTCCGCCGAACCCACGGCCGCGGCGATGGCGGCCTTTCGATCGGCGATGATCCTATAATTTTTGAATCCCGCGGCCTCAATCCCGCCGACGATGTCCTTGATGATCGCCTCGGGTTCCTCGCCTCGGGGGTTGTCCGAGGTGACGAAGACGACGTCGCTCCCGGAGCACGCCGCCACCCCCATCGGGCCGCGCTTCGTGCGGTCCCTGTCTCCGCCGCAGCCAAAAACCGTGATCAACCGGGCATGGGGAAGCTGACCCACGTGGCGCAGCACCGTCTCCAGGGCGCTGTCGGTGTGCGCGTAGTCGACGAGCACCTGGAAGCCTTGGCCCGCGGCGACGGGTTCGAGGCGCCCGGGAACTCGATCCAAACGGGAGAGTCCCGAGACGATGGCTTCGTGCGGGAGCCCGAGGGCCACGGCGGCTCCCGCGGCCGCCAGGGCGTTGTAGACGTTGTGGAGTCCGACGAGGCGGATGGAAGCGGGCCATTGACGCCCGCGGTGGCAAAGGCGGAAAACCGTGGCCGCGGACTCCAGCCGGACTTCCACGGCCCGGAGGTCGGCCTCCGGCGCGGTTCCGTAGGTCAGAATATCCGCGCCGGTCGCCGAGCGGCGAAGGCTCTCCCAGGCGGCATCGTCCCGATTGAGGACGGCGGTTCTCGTAGGCTTGGAAGAGGAGGCGCGGCCCAATAGTTCGAAGAGGCGGGCCTTGGCGCGAAGATACTCCTCGCGGGTCCCGTGGAAGTCAAGGTGGTCGCGCGTGAGGTTGGTGAAGACCCCCGCGTCGAACTCGATCTGATCGGCCCGGCGCAGGGCCAGGGCGTGCGATGAGATTTCCATGACCGCGTGGGTGGCTCCCGCATCCTTGAAGCGGCGCAGCAATCTGAGGAGCTCCAGGGAGATGGGGGTGGTGTTGACCGCCGGCTCGGAGTGTGCGCCGAATCGATAGCTGACCGTGCCGATGACGGCGGGCCGCAGACCGGCGCCCAAGAGAATGGATTCCAGAAAATAGGTCATGGTCGTCTTGCCGTTCGTGCCGGTGACGCCCACCACGCCGAGCGCCTGCGAGGGCCGTCCAAAGAAGGAGTCGGCCAAGCGGCCCATGGCGTCGCAGATGTCGGGGACTTGGACCCACGTGGCGGGGAAGCTCACGGGGGCCGGCGGGACCCGGAGTTCGCTGACCACCGCGCAGGCCCCTCGCGCCGCGGCGTCCTTGACGAAGCGGTTGGCGTCGGCGCGATGGCCCCGCATGGCGAAGAACATCTCGCCGTCTCCGACCGAGCGCGAGTCGTGGGACAGGCCCGATACCTCGATATCCGTTCGGCCCGTGACCTTCGACGGACCGGCGCTGGCGAGCAGCTCGCTCAGCCTCATGGCCCCGGCCTTGGCCGCGGCGCCGCGGCTCGGGGTCGCAGGAGCGCTCCCGCGGGGTCCGAGGCCGCATCGGGAGGGGCTCCCTGGAGGGCCAGGAGCTGCCGGGCCAAGCGGGCAAAGACCGGGGCCGCGACTTGCCCTCCGTAATAGGCGCTTCCCTGCGGTTCGTCCAACAGCACGAGGATCGCCAGCGACGGACGCCGGGCGGGCACGAACCCGACGAAGGAGGCGAGGTAGCGGGTGGTCGAGTATTGCCGGGTGGCGGCATCGAGTTTTCGGGAGGTTCCGGTCTTTCCAGCCACCCGGTAGCCGGGAATACGCGCCTCCAGGCCCGTGCCCCGCGCGACGACGCCCTCGAGCAGTTCCACGAGACGCCGTGTCGGACCTTCTTCGAGGACCCGGCGCACCCGGACCGGCCCCTGGCCCCGCATGACGATCTGGGGTTCGAGGAGGATTCCCCCATTGGCGACCGCCGCGTAGGCCGCGAGCAATTGGAGGGGGCTCGTTCCGACGCCGTAGCCGTAGGAGGCGCTCGCGAGGTTCCCGCGTCCCATATCCGACATGGGGCGCATCACTCCGGAGGTCTCGCCCGGCAGGCCGACGCCGGTCTTATTGAGGAACCCGAAGGCTTGGCTGTAACGGTAGAATGTCGCCGGGCCCAGGCGCTCGACGATCTTGGCGGCGCCGATGTTCGAAGACCGTTCGAAGATTTCGGCGAGGGTCAGGGCTCCGGAAGCCTCGTGGTCATGAATGGTTATTCCCGGCAGGATCTCCCAGGCGCCGTTCTCGCAGTGGATGCGTTCCCCTTCGGCGAGGGTCTCTTCGGCGATGGCCGCGGCCGCGGTTACAAGCTTGAAAGTCGAGCCCGGCTCGAAAGTGTCCTGCACGGCGGGGTTGCGCAAGGGGTCCTGCGGGTGCGTCGCCAGGGCGAGGAGGTGGCCGGTCGCGGGATCGCTCACCGCGATGATCCCGCCCCGGAGGCGCAGCCTCTGGGCGGCTTCCCGCAGGCTCTCCTCGGCGTGGAATTGGAACGTCCGGTCGATGGTCAAGCGCAGGGGCTCCGGACTCGCCGCGCCCTCCCCGCCCCGGTAGATCGCCCGGCCCTTCCCGTCCCGGAGGATGCGGACTGGGTTGGGCGGCTGGGTGAGCTCGCTTTCAAAGGCCGCCTCGATGCCCGAGAGGCCTTTCCCATCGACCGAGACCGACCCGATCACGCCCCGGGCCAGAGACCCGCCCGGATAGACCCGCGCGGGCCGCGCCCAGAGGCCCACGCCGCGCAGGCGCGGCCGGGCCCGCGGCGTCGCGGGCGGGAGACGGGCGCGTTCGAGCCGAGAGGCCTCCTGGCCGGTCATGCCGCTCTTGAGGGTGATGAACCGTCCCGGAACGCGGAGCCGGCGGACGATTTCCGCCGGCGTCATGCCGAGGAGAGGAGCGGCCTCCTGGGCCAGGGATTCGGGATCGGCCATGGCCGCTCTCTCGACGATGCAGGACCAGGTGACGAGGGATTGGGCCAGGAGCCTGCCGTGACGATCCACGATGTCGCCCCGAGGGGGCGACTCGAGGCGGGTGTCCTCGATGCGCCCGGAGGCCCGCTCCCGCAGGTCGCGGTGCTCGAGAACCTGCAGACGCGCCAACCGGGCCGCCAACGGCAGGACCGGAGAGAGTGATAGGGCCGCGGCGAGGGTCAGGCGCGAACGCAGGTCCATGGGAGGGACCGCGTCACGTGGGTCGCCGGCGCGCATGCCGCCGGGCCTTCCAATGCGACTGGAGGGCCAGGGCGTCGCGCAGCGGGGAGGTTGCGACGATGGCGGTCCACAGCCGCCGCGGGGCGCCGGAGGCCTCGCCCGAGGGGCCCGCGGAAGGGTCGCGCCGCCCCAGGACCTTCACGGCTTCCGGGGCTCCGGGAACCATCCGCAGGCGGGAGCGGGCGAGGCCTGCAATTTCCGCCGGAGAACTGGCCCGCTCCACGGCCAGGCGGCGCTCGAGATTGCCGTTCCGGAGGCGGCGGACCGTCTCACGGCGGCTCTCGACTTCGTAGCCGACGCGGGTTGCCTCGACATGCTGCCAGACGACGAAGGAGAGCGCGGCGGCGCCGAGGATGAGCGTCAGAGTGCGCCGCAAGGGCATGGTTCTAATCTCCGTGACCGGTTCGGCTCGCTTCCCCGGCGGCCCGCCGGCCGGGGGAGGGGGCGGCCATCCATTGACGGGACGGCCCCGGCCCTCCCGTTGATGGAAGGCCCCCCCTCCCCACCTGCCAGCGGGCGCCCCGCCGAGTAGGCGCCCTCAGAGCGACGGGCACCCCGCCGAGTGGGTGCCCGCCAGATTGTGCGGCAAAAGCGACGGGCACCCCGCCGAGTGGGTGCCCGCCAGATTCATCATCGTCCCTTCGCGCGGAGGAAGACCCTCCGCCAGACGTAGCCATGGCGCGGGAGGGGGGTCATGGGGACGAGATCGATCACTTCCTCCCGCCTGGCCAGGAAGCCGACCGAATTCTCGAGTTGGAACAGGGCCGCGAGGCCCGAGCTTGAACCGTTGACGAGCGCATCTCCCCTCATGAGTCCCCCCCCGGCCCTATGGGCCGTCACTCCGGGCGTTCCCCGCCACGATGCTCGACGACGCGCATCCTGGCGCTGCGTGCTCGCGGATTGGAGCTGATTTCGGCCTCGCTGGGAGTCAAGGCGCTGCCGCGGCTCCCCGAGCCTACCCACCGGCACCAACCTTGCGCCACGAACGACGAGAAGACATTCTTGACCATGCGGTCCTCGAGCGAGTGAAAGCTGATCACCACGATGCGGCCGCCCGGCGCCAGATAGGGCAGGACGGCCTCGAGCCCGCGGGTGAGGTTCTCCAACTCGGCGTTCACCGCGATCCTCAGCGCCATGAAAGCGCGCGTGGCGGGATGGCGGCTTCCGACGCGCGGGCAAACGCTCGCGATCAGGGCGGCCAACTCCGTCGTGGTGCAAAACGGCCGAGATTCGCGGCGGGCGACGATCGCTCGAGCGATGCGCTGGGCGTGCGGCTCCTCGCCGTATTCCTTGAACAGCATCGCCAGCTGTTCGACGGGCCACCGGTTGACGATGGCTTCGGCGGTCAGCGGGCTATCGGGAGAGAGCCTCATGTCGAGAGGGCCTTCCTTTAAGAAGCTGAAGCCCCGCTCCGGGGAGTCGAAGTGGAGGGAGGAGACGCCCAGATCGAAGAGAGCTCCGGCTAGGGGATAGAACTTCTCGGCCTCGAGAACGGGCCCGAGGGACCGGAAATTGGCCCGCACCGGGCGAAATCGCGCGCCCCAGGGCTCGAGGCGTTTTCTGGCGAGCTCGATCGATTCAGGATCGAGGTCCAGGCCGAGCAGGCGGCCCTCGGGTCCGAGGCGCGACAGAAGGGATTCGGCGTGGCCCCCGAGGCCGAGGGTGGCGTCCACGTACAGGCCGTTGGGATCTCCGATGATCGTGTCCACGGCTTCGGCCAGCAAGGCGGGCCGATGCCGTGCCGCGTCCGTCAAATCGGAAGGTTTTTCGACGCGCGGCGGAAGGTCGCCGCCACGGTCGATTGTTTGTATAAGTTCCATCGTTTCAAGTCCCAAATCTCCGCGCGCGTCCCCGTCCCCAGGACGAGGACGCGCTCCCCGAGTCGGGCGTGCGTCTTTAGATAGTCGGGAATCAGGATGCGTCCGGCCGAGTCGAGCGGGGCTTCCGTCGCGTCCGAGAAAAATCCCCGCATGATGGCCCGTTCCTGGGTCTTGTCTTTCAATTGGAAATTCACCAACTCGGCGACCTTCTCCCACTGGCTGGGGAGGAATAGGTAGAGACAACTCTCCTGACCCGCCGCCAGATACAGGGAGTGCCCCGCCTCCCGAGTGAGCGCCTCCCGGAACTTCGGAGGAATGCCGAGGCGGTTCTTGGAGTCCAGGGAGTAGTCGTGGCGCCCGATCAAGAGCGCCGTCGCCGGCCTCCCACTTTCTCCCACTATCTTTCACCATTCCCCACTTTTTCCCACAAGGGACTAGAGTATAGTGGAAGACCCTGATTTTGTCAAGACCTAACTTGGGAGGCGCGGGCTCAGCGGGTTGAGATTAGGTCGTAGCGCCAGGCGTGCTCGAGGGCGCGCACGGAGGTGTAGGGCATGCCGTAGGAGCGGTAGAGGGCCTCGGAGACCGGGCGGCCCGCGCGCAGTTCCCGTGAGAAGTTGAAGAAGGAAGAGCGCTGGCGCGAGCGGAGAAGAAAACGAACCGTGCTGTAGGCTTGCGTGTACCAGAGGCGCACGCGCGCGTCGTCGGCCCCGGAGGTGGAGGTGACCCGCATGAGGTCTTCAAGGGTGTAGCCTCCGTTGCGCCGGAGGAGATCCAAATTCTCGCGCAGCCACTCCGGGGCCGCCAGCCCGCGCTCGATTTGCACGAGCGTGGCCATGCCTTCGCTGAGCCACAAGGGGTTGGAGCGTCCGCCCATGAAGAAACTATCGTAGTAGATGTGGCAGAGCTCATGCGCCATGATGCCGGGGAGCTCCTCGCTGGCGTAGAGATAGACTTTGCGGCGGGGGACGGAACTCGCGCCGCCGGACCAGGGGGGGCGTCCCGTCACTTGCCGGTAGGTTTCCTTGTTGCGAAATAGAAAGACGCTGACCCGCTCGTCTTGGGCCCAGGGCGAAAAAGCCGCGAGGTCAAGCATGAGATTTCCGTGGAGACTCTCGAGCAGATCGATGAAGTCCTGCGGGGGAGCCCCGGCCTCGGCGTGGACGTTGAAATGGCGCGTGACCAAGCGCACGAAGCCGGGCGGGACGGGGGTGTCGTGTCCCACCGCCGCCTCGGGACGCAGGCGGGGCTGCTTGATCGGGGCCGGCGGCGTGGTCGGCAGGGGTTCCACGAAGGGCGCCGGCGCGACGGACGGGGGCGCGGGCCGTGTCGGGCCGACGGGGGCGCCGTCCGGAGCCGGGAGGGGCTTGCCGGCGTAGGGATTGCGCACGACGACCATGGGAGGGGGGAGGCCCTCATCCCCGAGGTACTGATAGACCATGGCGCCCCAGAGTGAGAGGACCAGAACCCAGATGGCGACGCGCAGCTTGAGTACGGCTTCCACAGCCTATAGTGTAGCCGGAGGAAGAGAGAAACTCAACCCGGGGGCCGGGGTGTCGAGATCAGGCGCAGGGCCGCCTGGGCGAGGGAGTGGATGAATAGGGAAAGCAGGACGATCACCGCGGCGTGCACCAGAGCCATGCCGAAGGCCGCTCCTTCCGGGGTCAGGCCCCGCAGGACGTAGATGCCGAGCATCGTTCCCGCGGAGACCAACGCGGTGCCGAGCGTCGGCCACCACGACATGTAGAGGGCGGCGGTGACCGGGGCCATGAGGAAGAGCAGCCACATCGGCGCCCAATAGGGGAACAGCAGGTAGAAGAGGGGGACGGCCCAGACGTAGTTCATCCAGACCTGCACGGTCCGCATTCGCCCGGCCCAGCCCACGAAGCGATAGGTGTTGGCGGCCAGCCACCAATTGACGAGCGTCGAGGCCGCCAGCAGGCCCAGAGCCGCGCGCACTTCGTCGGGGATCGTGCCGGGGACCTCGGGCTCGTGGAAATAGGCCGCCGAGAGCACCAGCAGGAGGGCGAAGGGCGTGAAGTAGCGGTTGAGAAGCTGCATTCCTTAAGAATACCCTTTTTCGTGGTCCAGCCTCCACAGCGACCGTCCCGGGGTGCGCTGAAAATTTGTAGGTAGCCGTGGCCCATCCTGCCGGGGACGAT
>CAYJXJ010000181.1:0-9181 GCA_964374095.1 uncultured Elusimicrobia bacterium | reverse complement strand
ACGCCTACGGCTCGATCGGCCGCTTCGAGGGCCAGGCCTCGGTCTTCGACGCCGCGCGCGGTCCCGGCTCCCGCTGCCTTTACCCCGAGCCGCCCCCCCCCGGGGCTGGTGCCCTCCTGCGCCGAAGGGGGCGTGCTGGGAGTCCTTCCCGGCGTGATCGGGACCATCCAGGCCATCGAGACCATCAAGCTCATCCTGGGCCTGGGCCGGCCCCTGATCGGCAAGCTCGTCCTCTTCAACGCGCTCGACATGGAGTGGCGGACTCTCAAGCTCCGCAAGGACCCGCGATGCTCCGCTTGCGGGAAGAATCCCACGATCACCAAGCTCATCGACTACGAGGCCTTTTGCGGCCTCAAGGAGGCGCCTACGGAAAAGCCATTGCCGGAGATCACGGTGGAGGAGCTGAAGGCGAAGCTCGACCGAAAGGAGCGGTTCGTACTCCTTGACGTACGGGAACAGCATGAGTTCGACCTGTGCCGCATTTCCGGCTCGGTTTTGATCCCGCTGGGCCAAGTGGCCCAGCGGATGAGCGAACTCGACAAATCCCAGGAGATCGTGGTCCACTGCAAAATGGGCGGCAGGTCCGCCCGGGCCGCCAAACTCCTCATCGACAAGGGCTACCGGGCCGTGAACGTGGAAGGCGGCATCAACGCCTGGGCCGAGCGCATCGACACCTCGGTGCCCCAGTACTGAGCCATCCCCGAACTGCCCGAAGTAGAGACGGGCCGGCGGGTCCTCCAGGAGAGGCTCGTCGGGCTGAAGATCACGGGGGTTGAAGTCCCGGGAACGACTTTCTACCGGCCGCCGCCTAAGAATGCGATTAACGGCCTAGTCGGCACGACAGTCGAACGAGTTCGCCGCCGCGGCAAGTACCTATTGCTGGAGTTGACAGGCGGCCGGACTCTGACTGTCCACCTGGGGATGTCCGGCCGCCTGTTGCTCAACGGGTCCGGCCCTCACATGCGGTTTCGCCTGGTCCTGGAGGGCCGGACGGTATCGGTGCACGATTCCCGCCGCTTCGGCCGCGTGGGTTGCGAGCTCCCCGCGAAGATGGGACCGGAACCCCTCGAAGAGGCTTTCGACGCCCCCACCCTGCGCCGGGCGCTGCGCGGGCGCAAGGCCCCGGTCAAGGCCATGCTCCTGGACCAGGGAATCGTCGCCGGGTTGGGCAATATCTACGCGACCGAGGCCCTCTTCGAGGCCGGCATCCGGCCGGGACGAGCCGCGGGAGGACTCTCCCACGACGAGCGTGAACGGCTGGTCGCCGCGATCAAGAAGGTGCTCGCGCGCGCCGTGGAATTGCGCGGCAGCACCCTCGACGACGAAGCCTACCTCGACCCGCTGGGACGGCCCGGCGGGTTTCAGAACGAGATCGCGGTCTACGGCCGGAAGGTCGGCCGCTGCGGCCACGCCCTGACCGCGACGCGCCGCCTCATCGGCGGCCGCCGCGCCCGGTACTGCCCCGTCTGCCAGCGTTAAACCCGCTCCGTCAAAGAGGGCCCTCCCCGCGTCCCAGGTGTTGGTCGAGCCCGGCGAGGCGACCTCGGAAACCGCTCCCGCGACCGCTCCCCCGATCCCGGTCACCGCGCCGACGACCAGCGCCGGGGCGAGCCTCAAGGTCATCACCCTGAAGAAGTAAGGGATCAGGGCTGGGGAACGGTCCGCCGCAGCGTCTCGAGCTTCTCCTCGATGCTGCGGCGGTCCGCCTCAGGGGGCCCGGACGTCAACGCCAGCGTCAAGAATTTCACGGCATAGGAGGATCGGCCCTTTTCGGCCATGGCAAAACCCAGGCCGGCATAGAGCCTGGCCCGCGCCTCCCCTTTGACGCCGAGTTCGCGCGCCAGCCGGGCGCCGTCGATATAGGCATCACGCGCCGCGTCGAAATCCAGGTCCCGCAGGGCGACGGAGCCCATCCGCTCGAAATGGCCCACCAGAGCGGGATCCTTTTCGCCGAGGCTTCGCCGGGCGGCGTCGAGCGCCTCCCGGGCCGCCGCGAACTCGCGCGAACGGACGGGTTCGACGGCCCTCACCGTCTCAGCGCGAACCCGCGCGGGGAAGGAGACCGGCGCGCGCTCGGGAGCCGGGACGGCCGCGGGAGCGGGTGGAACGGCCTCCAGCGGGGGCGCTTCCCGACGATCGGACAGCGCCGTGACGTTGGAATCCAGGGCGAATTCGACCGCCGCCAGGGTATGAAGCGCCCCGTCGTCGTCCCGATACCAGTCCACGACGGCCGCGCCCACGGACTCACGCCCCATCATCTTCGCCAACCGGGAGCGGGCCGAGGACTCCGCCCCCGCGATCATCTTCTCCGGATCCCGGTTTCCCCGGCTCGACCCGACTCCGAAGCCATAGGCCTTTCCCTGGAAAATGATCCTCCAGGCCTTGCGGCCGACCCAGTCCGGCTTTCCGGCCTGCGTGGCCCGCCGCATGATATCGGCGGTGATCGCGTCATGATCCAGCCTGGCCCATGCGGCATCGAGCTGGCTGACGCGCTCGGCGACGTCGTTGCCTTCGCAATCCCAGGCCGCGAGCGGCCCCGATGCCGCCGCGACGCCGATCGCCGCCGCGATCCCCATCCTCAGGACCTTCATGTAGGAAGTGTAGCGCAGACTCCGGCCGGCGTCAAGCGCGGGGGCGCTTCGACTTCACCCAGTGGCCCGCCCGTTCCGCTGAAGACCCTGCGACAAGCCCCTTGCGGACCGCCGCCCCAGTGTCATAGAATCCCGCGATGGCGCGGATACTCCTCGTCGACGACGAGCGGGACGTCGTGGAGTTGATCACGTTCGTGCTCGTCAAGGACGGCCACGCCGTCACCGGGGCCTACAACGGCATCCAAGCCCTCGCCGCGCTGGGCGTGGAACCCCCCGGCAACCCGGAACTGCCCAACCTCGTGATCCTCGACGTGTTGATGCCCCAGCTCGACGGGCCCAGCACCGCCAAACGACTGGCGCTCAATCCCAACACCGCGCGCATCCCGGTCGTGGTCCTCACGGCCAAGGGCGCCACCCAAGATCTCTTCGCGGGCCTGCCCAACATCGCCGGCCATGTCGACAAGCCCTTCGACCCCAAGACGCTTCGGCAGACGGTCATCTCCATACTCGGAGGCCGGCGCTGATGGCCGACGTCCTCATCGTCGACGACGAGCCCGAGATCGTCACGCTGCTGCGCTTCGTCTTGGAAAAGGACGGCCACGCGGTCAGCTCGGCGGTCAACGGCCAGGACGCCCTCGAAAAGCTCGGCATCGAGCCCCCCCGCCCGGAGACGGCGCTGCCCCAGCTCATCGTCCTCGACATCATGATGCCGGTCATGGACGGCTACGCCCTCAACATGCGCCTCCAGGCCGTGGACCGCACCAAGACCATCCCGATCATCGTCCTGACGGCCAAAGGGCAGAAGATGCGCGACCTCTTCGAGCTGGCCCCCAACGTGGCCGCCTACATCCAGAAACCCTTCGACCCCAAAACCCTCCGGGAACTGATCTCGGGCATCCTCAGCAACAAGAAGTGACGCAGCCTCCGCAGCCGCCGGCCCCGGGCGAGGCCCCCTCCGGCTCCCTAGACGATGTGCTCGCGGTCAAGAAGGCCAAGCTCCGGGAGCTGCGCGGCCGCGGCCTGGACTGCTTCCCGCCCCGCTGGGAGAAGACTCACACCGCGGCCCAAGCCCTGGCCCTGCCGCCGGCCGAGGCGGGCGCGATCGGAACCGGCCCGGCGGCGCGCTGCGCCGGACGGCTTCTCCCGTTGAGGGACATGGGGAGATCGGTCTTCGCCCACATCGAGGATTCCTCGGGCAAAGTCCAAGCCTACTTCAAGAAAGACGCCCTTCCCGAGGCCGACTTCGCCCTCGTCAAGCAGGACCTCCACGCCGGCGACTTCATCGGCGTCGCCGGGACGATGTTCAAGACGCGGGCGGGCGAAACCACCATCGCCGCGACGCACGTAGCGCTCCTGGCCAAGGCCCTGCGTCCTTTGCCCGAGAAATGGCACGGGCTCAAGGACGTCGAGCTCCGCTACCGCCACCGGCACCTGGACCTGGTCTCGAGCGCGGAGGTCCGCGCGGCCTTCGCGCGCCGGTCGCTCATCGTCTCGACGATCCGCCGCACCTTCGAAACCTTGGGCTTCATTGAGGTCGAGACCCCGGTCCTGCTCCCCAAGGCCGGGGGGGCTTCCGCGCGGCCCTTCAAGACCTTCCACAACGCCCTCGACCAGGAGATGTACCTGCGCATCGCCACCGAGCTGCATCTCAAGCGCCTCATCATCGGCGGCCTCGACAAGGTTTTCGAGCTCGGACGGATATTCCGCAACGAGGGCCTCGACACCCGGCACAACCCGGAGTTCACCATGGTCGAAGCCTACGAGGCCTACTCGGACTACGACGGCATGGCCAAGTTATTCGAGCGGGTCGTGTGGGATTGCGGTCAAGCCCTGGGGATTGAGGCCGTGGAGAGAAACGGAAAGCACATGAGCCTCAAGCCTCCGTTCAGACGGCTCTATCTTCCGGAGGTCTGGGAGAAGTGGTGCGGCGAAAAGATCGAGGCTATTCTGGACGGCAAAGGATTCAATAGGCAGGGGTTGCTGACCCTCGCCTTACGGCTCGGGTTGCATGCCGACTCCCGCACCCCCGGCTCCAAGATCTTCGAGCGCATCTTCGACGCCCGCATCCTCCCGCATCTCGACGAATTGACCTTCGTCCTCGACCATCCCGCCGCCATCACGCCTCTGGCCAAGCTCAAGGCCGGGACGGAGTCCTTGGTCGAGCGCTTCGAGTGCTTCGCGGCGGGCCAGGAGCTGGCCAACGCCTACTCCGAGCTCAACGATCCCGAGGACCAGCGCGACCGCCTCGATTTCCAGGCGCGGGTGCGGCGCGAGGAAAAAGACGAGGAAGCCGACGTCCTCGACGAGGATTTCGTGGAAGCCATGGAATGCGGCATGCCGCCCACGGGAGGCATCGGCTTCGGTGTCGACCGTCTGGTGATGCTCCTGACCGGGATCGAGTCGATCCGGGATGTCATCCTATTCCCCACCCTTCGCTCCGGTTCCAGCGAAGTCCCCTGAGACGGACGCCATGGCCGATCCCATCGTCTACTCCACCGACCCGGACTGGAACAAGCCGGGCACCCCCCGCCAGCCCGAGCCCGTGCGCCTGTCCTTTGACCGCGGGGCCAAGGGCAGCGGCGTCACCCGCATCGAGCGCCTGATCATGCACCCGACACTTAAGGAGAAACTCCTCTCCCAGCTCAAGAAACGCCTGGGCTGCGGCGGGTGCGTAAAGGAAGGCGCCCTTGAGGTCCAGGGAGACCACCGGGACGTGATCGAGGCCGAATTGACCTCCCAGGGCTACAAAGTCAAGCGGCTCGGCGGCTAGTTAGGGCCGACGGTACGCGCGTACAGTTGAACGGCGCGCTTTCAGTAGTAAGTCCATACCGACCCCTTGGTGTCGGTATGGGTGCAGTCGATGAACAGCGTCACGGAGTCGGCATTGCCCGGAGACGGCGTGACGTAACCCCATTTCCCGGTGTCGCGCGATTCAAAGCGCGCGTAGCGCTGAACCTCCCGGTTGGGCTGGTGCGGCGCAGCCCAGGCTCCCGCATCGCTGGCGCTCCAGAGGCTCGGAAGATGCTGGATATACTTGCCGGCTATGGTCAGGGCGGCCAGATCCTCCGGATATTGTCCGCTCATGTCGCCGTAGTATATGGACAAGGCGGAGCGCAGGGCGCCGACATTCCCCTTCAGGGCGCCCTCGCCCCGCTTGCTCTCGATTTCCCTAACCTTATTATTGAAAATGGCCAAGGGGAGGGAGAATATCCCCGCGGCCAGCAGGACCATAGCGAAATTGACCCGCCGCCCAGCCTTTCCAGACGGCTCCTTCGATTCAGACGGCCATGCGACGGCCCAAGCCGCCTCGGCGCCCCGGAATGCCAGCCACGCGCCGAGACCGATGCCAAAGGCGTAAAGGATCATCGACATTCCGGCATTATCGTAGCCGCTGAACTCCTTAATGATGCCCCCTCCAAGAAAATACATCATCGACGGCACGCATACCGCGGCCGCGGCAAGGAGCGCCATCGCCGCGACCGCCGCCAGCAGGCGCTTGAGAGCGTTTTTCATCGGGCGTAGCCGTCCCAAGCCCCATGCCAGCCCGCCCGGACCTCATCCCACGTCGCCCGGCTGACGCCGGGGGCGCGCGCGGTCCAGCGGCCGCCGGAGATGAAATACAGCAAGTTCGTACCCGGGCCGTGCTGGTCCACCCATTTGAGGGCGGAATACCCCGCGACGATGGCCATCGTCATCGTCAGGTCCTGCCGCGAGCCGGCCGGGACGGCCTCGAAAGCGTTGAGGTAGTGGTCGAGGTCTCGGAGCTCGTGCGGTTGAGGGACACGCCCCAACAAGCTCTCCAGTCGCCTCAGAGGGTAGATACTCTCGAAACCCGGCACGCGCGCGGCCAGCACGAGACCGAAGGCTTCATCAGGCGCCTCGCGCATCAGCGCCCCAGCATCCTGACGATATGCCGGAGCGGCTTGGGCCGGCCATATCTCGGGGAACAGAACAAAGATGGAAAGGAAGAGGCTCAATGCGGTAGTCTAGTAAATGCGGGCGGAAGCCTAACGCTGACCGCGGAATACATGGACCGCGGCGTCGAACTGTACGCGCGTACAGTTGGATCGCCCCGCGACAGACGTCAGCCTCCCGGAAGTAAGGTACAATAACGCCGGATTCCTCATGAGCCTCGAGCTCTTCATCGCCCTCCGCTACCTGCGCGCGCGCCGCAAGGGACCCTTCGCTTCGATGACCAGCGGCATCGGGGTCACGGGGGTCGCTCTCGGCGTGATGGCCCTGCTCACCACGCTGTCGGTCATGAACGGCTTCCAGACCGATATCCAGAAAAAGATCGTGGGCGCGCATTCCCACCTCACGGTCTATGGCTCCCTCGAGGGCAAGGGCCGCGACGAGGTGGAGCGGGCCCTTGCCGAGGACCCCGCGGTGGCGGCCTCGGCCCCCTTCGTCATGGGCCAGGCCATCGTGACGCACGGCAGCCGCTCCGTCGGCATCGTGCTCAAGGGGCTCGATCCCGAGCGGGAGTTCCAGGTCAACGACCTCGCTAAATCCCTCAAGAGCGGCGGCTGGGGCGGCCTCGCCGGAGACAAGGTGCCGGGGATCGTCCTGGGGGAGGAGCTGGCCTCGAACCTCGGAGCCGCGTTGGGCTCCGAGGTCGTATTGGTTTCGCCCAAGAGCATGGCCACCCCGCTCGGGATGCTCCCCCGCATGCAACGCTTCAAGGTCGCGGGAACCCTGCACACCGGCTACTACGAATATGACGCCACCACGGGCTACACGAACCTGGCCGCCGGGGCCAAGTTCTTCGCCATCGAAGGCGGCGCCACGGGGATCGGGGCTCGGCTCAAAGACATCGGGCTCGTCGACTCGGCCTCCCGCCGCCTCCAGGGGAAACTGGGCTACGGGCACGTGGTGCGGACCTTCAAGCAGATGAACCGCACCCTCTTCGCCGCCCTCAAGCTCGAGAAGATCGTGATGTTCATCCTCCTGGCGCTCATCATCCTCGTCGCCTCCCTCACCATCGCCTCCAACCTGATCCTCTTGGCCATCGACAAGACCCGCGACATCGGCATACTCCGCGCCCAGGGCGCCACGCCGGCGCAGATCCGCCGCATCTTCCAGCTTTTAGGCCTGCTGATCGGCGGCGCGGGCGTGCTCGCGGGCACGTTCCTGGGGCTCATCCTGTGCGGGGTCATCAAGACCTACCCGATCGTGGAGCTTCCCCCCGACATCTACTACCTCTCCCGCGTCCCGGTCGCCGTGCTCTGGCGGGACGTACTGGCCGTCATGGCCTCGGGGCTGGCGCTCTCGCTCTTGGCCACCCTCTACCCTGCCACCCGCGCCGCCCAGGTCGACCCCGTGGAGGCCATCCACTATGGCTGAGGCGCTCCGGGTCCGCGGGCTGCGCAAGTCCTATCCCTCCGTCGCGGGCGACGTCGAAGTCCTGAAGGGACTCGACCTCTCCGTCTCCGCGGGCGAGTTCGTGGCGGTCCTGGGACCCAGCGGCTCGGGCAAGTCCACCCTGCTGAACATTCTCGGCCTGATGGATTCTCCCACCTCCGGGGAGGTGCTCCTGGACGGCCGGCCGATCTCGGATTTGCCCGAGACCGAGCGGGCGCTCCTGCGCGGCGAGAAGCTGGGGTTCGTCTTCCAATTCGACGCCCTGCTGCCCGAGTTCACGATTTTGGAGAACGTGACCATGCCGGCGCGCGTGCGGCTCTCCCGCCGCGCCAACGGCGCGGTCTCCATGGACGAGGCCTTCCGGCGCGCCGCGGGCCTGCTCGACTCGCTCGGTCTGGGGGCGCTCCCGGAGCGCTTCCCTCCCCAAGTCTCCGGCGGCGAGCGCCAGCGCGCGGCCCTGGCCCGCGCCCTCATCAACCGGCCGGGGCTGATCCTCGCCGACGAACCCACCGGCAACCTCGACAAGAAGAACGGCGAGCGGGTCTTCCGGGACCTCAAGGCCCTGGCCGAGCGCGAGGGCGCGGCCGTGGTGATGGTGACCCACAACGAGGCCGCGATCGGCTTTGCGACGCGCTCGACGCGTCTTTCCGACGGCGTATTGCGAGAGGCCGGATGGACGGCGCCCAACCAAACCTGATGGGTTCGATAGGATTTATCTCGTCCCAGAATGATAGAAGACACGATCGCTAAAATCGAAGCCGCCATCAATAGAATCGAGGCGACCCGCTTCAACAAAAAACCCGAACTGATTCGCTTGTTGGCCGCGCTGAAGGGCGAGGTCAAACAGCTTGCCCGGACGCATGGCGACCAGGCCCGCAGCATCGTCGGTTTCACGGAAGCGGCGGTTCATGAGGCCTCGCGCCAAGACCGGGCGCTTGATCTCCGGAAGCTATCGCTGGCCGAGCTTTCTTCCTCGGTAAAAGGCTTCGAGGCATCCCACCCCAGGCTGGTGGAAGCCACGAACGCAATCTGCAATTTGCTCGCCGGCATCGGAATTTGAAGACAAACGATGTTCCGGTATTGGTGTACCACCGCATCGGGATCGCCCCGGCGGGAGCCAAGCATCCCGATACCTATGTTCCTCCGCGCGCGTTCGCCCGCCAGCTGGCTCTTCTGAACCTCAATGATGCGCTATTTGGTTGAGAAATGAGGGGCCAGACATTTTATCC
>CAYJXJ010000180.1:7038-9565 GCA_964374095.1 uncultured Elusimicrobia bacterium | reverse complement strand
AATGCGGCATACGTCGAAGCCCCCCATCTTGGGCATGAGGACGTCGAGGAGCAGGACATCGGGCTTCTCCCGCCGGCAGACATCGATGGCCTCGGTCCCGTCCTTGGCCGTTAGGACCTTGTAGCCCTTGGCCACCAACAGCGCCTTGATGTTTTCGGCGGTCGCGGACTCGTCCTCCGCCACGACGATCTTGATGGTTGCCATGCCCCGGTCTCATTTAAGGAATTTCCGCGGCGGCTTGTCCATGAGGGCCTCCCCTTCGGCCAGGGGCAGGGAGAGAACCAGGCGCGTCCCTCCCGCGCCATCGACGCGATAGGCGAGGTCCCCGCCCTGGCGCCGGGTCATCGTCCGCAGAAGCCCGAGCCCCAGGCCCACGGCGCCCAGCTGCTGGTCTCCCCGCTGGCGCGCCGGGTAATAAAGGTCCAGGGCCGCCTCGGTCTGCTCCGCGGATTGATCCGGGCCCGAGTATTCGACGGAGATCTCCACCCCGCCGGCGCGCGCCTCGCCGCGCAGGAGTATGCGTCCGCTCGACCGGAACTTCCGGGCGTGATACAAGAGGCTCAGGAGCGCGCGGAAGAGCCGGTCGGGATCCGCGCGGACCCGCGGGAGGTCGCCGAGGGCGACCTCCACGGGCGCTTCAGCGGAGGCGACGGAGCCGCTCACGGCCGCGAGCACCGCCTCGACGGTCTCTTGAACCGAGACCTTCTCCGGGACCAACGCGATGTCGCTGCGAAGCTCCAAGTGGACGAAATCGCGCATCTCTCCCACCACCCCGATGAGGCGGGCGACTTGGCTGCGGAGAATCCCCATCCACTTTTGGTGCTCGGCCGGGATTTCGCCGAAGATGCCGCTGAGAAAATTCAGGACGGTAATGTTGACCGCGGTCAGGGGGGTGTTCAATTCATGTCCCGCGAAAGAGAGGAGCCTTCCCAGCCTCCGGCGATGCCAGCGCCAGAGGGCCCATGCCGCCAGGCCGGTGAGGAGGGCGCCCAAAAGAAACCCCCCGGCCATCGCCGAGCCGAAGCTCATCGCTGAAATACGGCTTTGCTGGCGCGGGCATGGGCCTGGGCCAGAGCGACGTAGCCTCGCGCGCTGCGGCGCAGGTCGGAGAGTTCCTTGGCGGTGAGCGGCCTCATGACCCGGGCCGGCGAGCCGACGACGAGGCGGCGCGGCGGGACGCGCATGGCGGCGAGGACCACCGCCCCGGCCCCGATGAGGCTCCAGGCGCCGATGTCGGCCTCCATCACCACGGCCCCCATGCCCACCAGGCAGCCCTCCCCGATGCGGGCGCCGTGGATCGTCGCCTGATGGCCGATGGTGACCCGCGGGCCGATGCGGACCGGCCGTCCCTCCCGGGAATGGACCACGGCCAGGTCCTGGATGTTGGTCTCGGGGCCCACGCGGATGGCGTCGACATCGCCCCGGAGCACCGCATAGGGCCAGACGGAGGCGCGCGCGCCGAGGCTGACCGCGCCGATCACCTCGGCCGAGTCGTGGACCCAGGCCCTGGGGTCCAGGCGCGGGGTCTTGCCGTCGAAGGAGCGGATCATATATCCTTTGCGGATTCTAACAATGATTCGACGCGTGGTGCCAGGCCGATTGAATCGGAGTCAGGCACCGGACTTGGAACGTTCCAAGCGGCGTGGATAACCCGCATCCTTGAGTCGCCGATGACCCGCGAAGCGGATTTCCTCGTTCTGGGCAGCGGCATCGCCGGGCTCCTCGCGGCGCACAAGCTCTCCTCCCTCGGCCGGGTGCGGGTCGTCACGAAGAAGGCCGCGGCGGAGTCCAATACCAACTACGCGCAGGGCGGCATCGCCGCGGTGACCTCCCCCGCCGACAGCGTCGAGAGCCATGTCCAGGACACCCTGCGCGCCGGGGCGGGCCTCTGCGACGAGGGGATCGTCCGCCTGGTGGCGGGTGAGGGGCCGGCCCGGGTTCGGGAGCTGATGGAGTTGGGCGTGCGCTTCTCCCGCCGCGGCGCGGGAAGCGCCGCCGCGCTCGACCTCGGCCTCGAGGCGGGCCATTCCCACCGCCGCATCCTCCATGCCGGCGACATCACCGGCCGGGAGATCGAGCGCGGCCTGCTGGATGCCTGCCGGTCCAATCCCCGGATCACGCTCCATGAGCACTGCCTGGCGGTCGAGCTCATCCGACGCGGCAGGGTCGTCGGGGCCTACGTCATGGACACCGCGACCCGCCGCATCGAGGCCTTCGTGGCCCGCGCCACGGTGCTGGCCACCGGAGGGGCGGGCAAGGTCTATCTCTACACCTCCAACCCCGACATCGCCTCCGGAGACGGCATGGCCATGGCCTACCGCGCCGGGGCCGGCATGGCGAACATGGAGTTCGTTCAGTTCCATCCCACCTGCCTCTTCCACCCGCAGGCCAAGTCCTTCCTCCTCTCGGAAGCCTTGCGGGGCGAGGGGGGACGGCTCATCCGCCGGGACGGCGCCGCCTTCATGCGCCGCTACAGCCCCCTGCGCGAGTTGGCCCCCCGCGACATCGTCGCGCGCGCCATCGACGC
>CAYJXJ010000180.1:4297-7028 GCA_964374095.1 uncultured Elusimicrobia bacterium | reverse complement strand
CACGGGGGACGAATGCGTCTACCTCGATATGACCGATAAGAGCCGGGCCTTCCTGAGGCGACGCTTCCCTAATATCGCCGAGCGCTTGCTCGGCTGGGGCATCGACATGGCCCGGCAACCCATCCCGGTGGTGCCCGCGGCCCATTATTTCTGCGGCGGGGTGCGGACCGACTCCTGGGGAGCGACCAATGTCCCGGGACTCTCGGCCGTGGGCGAGGTCTCCTGCACGGGGCTGCACGGCGCCAACCGCCTGGCCTCCAATTCGCTGCTTGAAGGCTGCGTCTTCGCCGACCGGATTGTTCGCCGCCTGGGCCGGGAATGGCCGAGGCTGCGGCGCCTAGCGCTTCCCGACCCGCGGCCCTGGAACCCCGGGCGGGCCGTCCCGCTGGACGAGGCCGTGGTCATCACGCAGAACTGGGACGAGGTGCGCCGCCTCATGTGGAACTACGTCGCCATCGTGCGCACGGACAAGCGTCTGGAGCGCGCCATGCGTCGGATGGAACTCCTCAATCAAGAGATCGAGCAGTACTACTGGGACTTCCTGCTGACTCCGGACCTGGTGGAGCTGCGCAACATCGCGGTGGTGGCCACCCTGGTCATCCGCGGGGCGATCCGCCGCAAGGAGAGCCGCGGGCTGCATTACAACCTCGATCACCCGCGGCTCGCCGGCAGGCCGCGGGACACGGTCCTCCGGCGGTCCTGACGCCGCGTCATTGGTTCCTCACAGCGGTGGAGGGTGGACTCCATCATCCCATGAATCAAGAAATTCGCTAGACTACCCCGGGATGGACACGATCCGCATCGTCGGCGCGCGACAGCACAACCTCAAGAACGTCAGCCTCGAGCTGCCGCGCGGCAAGCTCATCGTGATCACGGGCCTCTCGGGCTCCGGCAAGTCTTCGCTCGCTTTCGACACCCTCTACGCCGAGGGCCAGCGGCGCTATGTCGAGAGCCTCTCGGCCTACGCCCGCCAATTCCTCGAGATGATGGACAAGCCCGACGTGGACTTGATCGAAGGGCTCTCCCCCGCCATCTCCATCGAACAGCGCAACCCTTCCCACAACCCGCGTTCCACCGTCGCGACCGTGACCGAAATCTACGACTACCTGCGCCTGCTCTTCGCCCGGGCCGGACACCCCCACTGCCCCCAGTGCGGCCGCCGCATCCGGGCCCAAAGCGCCCAGGCCATCGTGGGCGAGCTCCTCAGGCGCTTCGCGGGTCAGCCCGTCTCCATCTACGCCCCCCTGGTGAGGGGCAGGCAAGGAACCTACGAGGAGCTCTTCAAGCGCCTCAAGCGTTCCGGGTTTCAAACCGTGCGCGTCAACGGCAAGACCGGCGACCTCGACCGCATTCCGGCGCTGGCGCGCTACCAGAAGAACAACATCGACCTGTTTGTCGACAAGCTCAAGGCCGCGCCGGCCGAGAAGACCAGGCTGGCCGACTCCGTTGACATCGCCCTGAAGGAATCCCGCGGGCTGGTTCTGGCCGAGCCCGCCGCCGGTTCGGCCGGCGCCGCCCTGCTCAGCGAGCACCACGCTTGCCCGGAATGCGGCTTGAGCCTCCCCGAGCTCGAGCCCCGGCTGTTCTCCTTCAACTCGCCCTACGGGGCCTGCCCGGAGTGCGACGGCTTGGGCTTGAAGACCGAGGTGGACGGCGCGCTGGTGGTCCCGGACCCGGGCCTCTCAGTCTCCGAGGGCGCCATCGCCGCCTGGTCCGACCCCGTCACCACGCGCACCAACCGCTGGAAGAAGTCCTGGTCGGGGTATTATGGCGAGATACTGGACCAAATCTGCCGCCAGCACGGCATCGACGCCGCCGCGCCGTGGAAAGACCTGCCGCCCAAGCAAAAGCAGATTCTGCTTTACGGTGGCGGCACCTACAAGCCCTCCTGGGCGAAAAATGAGCAGGAATTCGAGGGGGTCGTGCGCAACCTGGAGCGCCGCCGCAGCGAATCCGAGTCCGATTTCGTCAAAATGGCGATCATGGAGCGCTTCATGCGCCGCAAGGTCTGCCCGGCGTGCCGGGGGGCGCGGCTCAAGCCCGAGTCCCTGGCGGTCAAGGTCGGCGGACGGAGCATCTTCGACCTGACCGGACTCTCGGTGGAGAAGGCGAAGGCGTTTTTCTCGGACCTCCCCTGGAGCGAGACCGAGCGGGCCATCGCCCGGCCCATCCTCAAGGAGATTCGCTCGCGGCTGGATTTTCTCGCGAGCGTCGGCCTGGAGTACCTGACCCTGGACCGGGCCTCCGAGACCCTGGCCGGCGGCGAGGCACAGCGCATCCACCTCGCCACTCAGATCGGCTCGGGGCTCACCGGAGTGCTTTACGTGCTCGATGAGCCGACCATCGGACTGCACCCGCGCGACAACACCCGCCTCTTGGCCACTCTCCGGCGCCTGCGCGACATCGGCAACACCTTGGTCGTCGTCGAGCACGATGAGGAGACGATCCGAGCCGCGGATTGGATCGTGGACCTCGGGCCGGGGGCGGGGGCGCACGGCGGGAAAGTGATGTATGCCGGGCCGCTGGCAGGGCTGTTAAGGCACCGTGAATCGCTCACGGCTAAACATCTGCGCGGGGATTCCAGGACACCCTTAACGACGGGGACCCGCCGAAAGCCTAAAGGCTTTCTGCGGGTGCTGGGAGCCCGCCAATTCAATCTGAAGGACATCGACGTGGACATCCCTCTTGGCGTCATGTCGTGCGTCACGGGCGTCTCGGGCTCGGGAAAGTC
>CAYJXJ010000180.1:0-4287 GCA_964374095.1 uncultured Elusimicrobia bacterium | reverse complement strand
ATCACCAAAAGCCTGGCTTCCACGCTGCACGGGTCCAAGGAGACTCCGGGGCTTCACCGCGCCATGAAGGGTGTCGAGCTTATCGACAAGGTGGTGGTCGTGGACCAAAGCCCCATCGGCCGCACCCCGCGCTCCAACCCGGCCACTTACACCGGACTTTGGGGCCCCATCCGGGAACTCTTCGCGATGCTCCCCGAATCCAAGATCCGGGGCTACAAACCCGGGAGATTTTCCTTCAACGTCAAGGGCGGCCGCTGCGAGAACTGCGAGGGAGACGGGACCTTGAAAATCTCCATGCAGTTCCTGCCCGACGTCTATGTCCAGTGCGACGAATGCCGGGGTTCCCGCTTCAACGACGAAACCCTCGCGGTCCGCTACAAGGGCAAGAGCATCGCCGAAGTCCTGGCCATGAGCGTCGAGAAGTCGCTCGAGTTTTTTTCCGCCCACTCCGGGGTCGGGCGGATACTGACCACCCTGCGGGACGTGGGCCTGGGCTACGTGGGCTTGGGCCAAAGCGCCACGACCCTCTCCGGCGGCGAGGCCCAGCGCGTCAAGCTCGCCACCGAGCTCTGCCGCCGCGGGACCGGCCGCACCCTCTACATTCTCGATGAGCCCACCACGGGCCTGCACTTCGCCGACGTGGCCAAGCTCCTCGAGGTGTTGCTGCGTCTGGTCGACGCCGGCAACGCGGTCCTGGTCATCGAGCACAACCTCGACGTGATCCGCGCCTCCGACTGGGTGATCGACCTCGGCCCCGAGGGCGGCGACGGCGGCGGCCGGGTGGTCTGCGCCGGGACTCCCGAGCAGGTCGCGCGCCACCCCACCTCGCATACCGGGAAGTTTCTGGCCGCGGCCCTCGCCCCCGCGGCAGGCGCATCGCCGCCTCAGCAAATCCCCTCGTCCTCCAGCCACGAAGTCAGGGGCCCGAATCGAAAGCGCTTCGCATAGCGCCGCACCTTGCTTGCGTCCAAATCCCACCGGCGCCGCCGCTTGTGCGGCAGCTCCAGGGGACAGCGCGGCGTGAGCGCCAGATAGGCGAGGTCGAGGAAGGCCTTTTCCTTCTCCGCCATGGGATAGCCGCCGCTTCCGGAGGAACGCATCTCATAGCCCCAGAACAGAGGTGCGGGCAGATGGTGGATGCGGAATTCGCCGAGGGGAGTTGCATAGCGTTTGGGAGGGGCGCAGGTGACGCCATAAATGACGTGAGGAACCTCGGCGACGACGCCGTAATCCGCCAGCGCGCTGTAGAGAGACACGTAGGCCGGCCATGGCGCGCGCAGGTATGGAACCGCCTCGTAGGGATTGATGTCGGGGCCGACCCGGCTGGCCCAAACGCCTCGCCGCAATTTCACAAGCAATTCCTGCGCCGCCAGCCGCCCGAGCGCGTGAGTCGCCGCGTCGGGCGCCAGGCCGGTCAGGGCCAGCAAGTCGGCGGTCGTGAAAATCCGGAGTCCGTGCTTTCGGATGAGCCGGATGATCTCGGTAGAGCTCATCGCAGCATTTCCAACAGCGCTCCTTCCACCTCCGCCTTCTGCTGTTCGTACCCCTTGGGGTCGCGATAGAGTTCGATGAGTTCACCCGAGAGGTACGGCAAGACTTGCTGCTTGAAATCCTTGAATGTAAAACCGCCGGCCTTTTCGCCGGCCGCTTCGACCGCCCCCGGAGGGACGAGGTGCGCCAACTCCCCCGGCTTCACGCCGATCCTGATCAGCAGATGATGGAGATCGAAAAAATCCCGCTGGGCGTTGCGCGATGGGGAGGCCAGCGCGGCGATTTTCTGGGCGGCCATGGATCCGGCGTCATAAAACCGGGCCGCGAAGGGCGCCGTCATGTGCCGGCGCAACAGTTCGGCATCGGGAACGCCGGTCGAGCAGACGAGGCGCTCCCGGCGGCGGCTGAACTCAACCTTGGTGGGAATGCTTTCTCCGCCCGCCAGGACCAAACTCACCTTCCACCGCTGGGTCACCGCGGTCTGCTTGGGCTTGGTCGACGCGAGGCGGGAGATTCCCGAGGGCGTAAGCGAGGCCAGGAGGGCCCGCCCCGAGAGGACCGAATCGACGCCGTTTTCAAGCGTATCCACGCGGACATCCGCTCCGATGTCCAGGTCCATGTCGTGCGACAAGCGGGGGGAGCGATGAAAGAAACGCAGGCAAATCCCGCCTTTGACCGCATAGGACCGCCCCGAGAGCCTCGTGCCCAGGTGGCGCAGAAGCGCCAGGTGAAAGAACTCCCGCAGCTCGAAGGGGGTTGCGGCCATGGCAGTTCAATTATAGTATGATACTGCTATATATGTCAAGTACTTATAATATATAATCGCCCCTGAGGCCGACTTCCGCGCCGCGGTTGCCGGAATTCGACGGGCGCAGACCCTAGCGCCGAAACGACTCGAAGCCGCTGCCCTCGATGAGGGTGGGATTGACCCCCGCGGCCGAGGCCGATCCGGCGCTCTTCTCGATCCGGCGGCGATGCAGGGGGTCCGCCAGCCACTTGCGCCAACCCCTCTCGAGGTCATCCAGGGATCGGTAGCGGTAGACCGTCCAGAAGCTCGCCTCCAACTCGCGGCCGTCGCGCAGTTGGGCGCAGAAGTTCTTGAATTGGAGGCGCGAGTGCTGGCGGTAGAGGTAGTAGACCAGCGAGTAGGCCTCGACATACCAGGCCGCGACGCGCTTGTCCGACCCCGACTGCAGGTCCTTGGTCGGAGTGATCTCCATGAATTCCTTGAGGGGGATGATGGACTCCGTGGGCCAGTAGGCCATGGTCTGATACCAGTCCGACCGGGCGGGATCCGTCTGAAGAGCCGACTCCTCCATCATGGCCAATCCCTCGTTGAGCCAGGTCGGAGGCCGCTTGCCGGCCTCCGTCCAATACCCTTCGAAGAGGAGGTGGGTGGTCTCGTGGCTGATGACCTCCATGAGCTTCTTGCGGTCCTTCTGATCGTGGACGGCGACGAGTTTGCGGCTGGAATAGGCGATGCCGTTGGACCACGCCGGGGGCTCGAATTCGCCCGCGACATAGCTCTCATGGGTCTTGTAGAGGTAGAGGTTAAGCCGCTCCTTGGCCATCCAGGGAGAGAACATCGAGAGGTCCATGCGCAGGCGGTTGTGCATCTTCTCGAGATTCAGGACGAATCCCGGGGGCGTCCAGGGCGACTCATGCCGGACGACGAAGTGCGGCGAAACGGTCTCTTGCCACCTGACGGTCCCGGCCGCGCCAGCCAGTGCCGCCAGCCAGACCGCGAGGTGGCGCATTCCATAAGTCTAACAGAATGACGGAATGTCCGCCAGGTCCCTCGCTTGGGACGCCCCAAGCGCGGCGCAAAACTCCCGGAACGGGGAGCCCTGAACAGGCCCGATTGGTCCGCCAAGCCCGGAAATTTGGTAAAATGTATCACAATATGGCAAATTTCATGAAGACTCTGTTTCTCAATCCCCCCTCCTACGAGGGCTTCGATGGAGGCGCCGGCTCGCGCTATCAGGCCAAGCGCGAGATCCGCTCCTTCTGGTATCCGACCTGGCTCGCCCAGCCCGCGGCCATGGTCCCGGGTTCCCGGCTCATCGACGCCCCGGCCGACGGCGCCGGCCTCGCCGAAGTCTCCCGCCAGGCCGCGGGATACGAGCTCTGCGTGATGCACACCTCCACCCCCTCCTTTGACAATGACGTGAAGGTCGCCGAACACTTGAAATCGCTCCACCCCGGCATCAAGGTCGGCCTGGTGGGCGCCCACGTCGCGGTCCTCCCGGAAGAATCCCTGCGGGCCTCCGGGGCGCTGGATTTTGTGGCTCGTGAAGAATTTGACTACACCCTCTTTGAAATCGCGCAAGGCAAGCCGCTGCCCGAGGTGCGGGGAATCAGCTACCGGCAAGGATCGGAGATCTTCCACAACCCGGACCGGGAGTTGATCGGTGATATGGACGCCCTGCCCAGCGTCCTGGATGTCTACAAGCGCGACCTGACCGTCCCCAAGTATTACATAGGATATCTTCAGCACCCCTACCTCTCGCTCTACACCGGCCGCGGATGCCCCGCCCGCTGCACCTTCTGCCTCTGGCCGCAGACCGTCGGGGGCCACGTCTACCGCACCCGCAGCGCCAAGAGCGTGGTGGCTGAGATGGCGCGCGCCAAGGAAATGTTTCCAGAGGTTAAAGAGTTCTTTTTCGATGACGACACTTTTACGGCGGATCTGCCCCGAGCCGCGGCCATCGCGCGGGGACTCGGCCGGCTCGGGTTGAGATGGTCCTGCAACTCGCGGGCGAACGTCCCCTACGAGTACCTCAAGATATTCCGCGA
>CAYJXJ010000179.1:9319-9567 GCA_964374095.1 uncultured Elusimicrobia bacterium | reverse complement strand
GCGATCCGGAGCAGGCGGCCAGGCAGAAGCGGCGATTCCAGACTCCGGAGCGGGTGGTGGGGATTAATCCCGCCGGCGTGCGCGAGGCCGCGCTCCTCTGGGAGAAGGGGCTGGGCAGGTTCGCGACGCTTACGGAATTGGACGGACTTTTTCGGTCGGGCGTGTGCGAGGGACGTTGGGCGGCGCAGGGGCTTTCGCGCCCACCCCCCCCCGCGAGGAACCAGAAAAGTGGCCGGAGCATCCTCAGG
>CAYJXJ010000179.1:0-9309 GCA_964374095.1 uncultured Elusimicrobia bacterium | reverse complement strand
GGGTGTGGGCTTGTGGGTGTGCTTTCTCTAGGTGTGCTGTTTTGTGGGTTGGGCGGGGGGTGGGGGTGGGGGGGGGGGGGGGGTCATGCCGGGCGCCCCCCGCCCGGCGTGGAACAAGAAATGGGGCGGTCTCTTCCTGCGTTGGGCGCGCGCTCGGGACACCTCCTGGCATGTGACGGACAGGCTTGGAGCCCGGCTCATCGGCCCGCTCTGGCTGGAGGGCCTCATCGAGCCGCGTCAATTGGCGGCACTGGCGTTGTGGCCCGAGGTGTGGCCCTGGCGCTGCGGCCTGACGGCTTTGGTCCCGAGCCTGGAGAAATCCGACGCGGACTGGTCCCTCTTGGAAGGCTTCTTAAGGGCGGTCCTCGATGAGGAGGGCCGTTTCCACGCGGTCCGCGCGGCTCACAACGGCGTGCGCGTGGTCTTGAAGGCGGCGCTCAAGGGATGTCCCGCCCGCGTCCGGGACTTGATGGACCGGCACGGCGAGGGTCTGCCGTCCGCATTGGCCGCCGTAGGCGCCCAGGGGGTATGCGAAGATGCCGATTATTGAGACGGAAGCCGTCGCGGGAGGAATCCGCGTTCTCAGGCTGAACCGTCCGCCGTCCAACATGCTCAATCTGGAGCTCTTGGAGGCGGTCGGCCGGGAGGCCCGCCGGGCCGAAACCGATTCCGAGACGCGCTGCCTGGTGCTGGCTTCGAGTCTGCCGCGGTATTTCTCAGCGGGCCTGGACCTCGCGGCCTTCGAGGGAAACGGCCAAGGCCGAAGCGCGCCCTTCCTGGCGCTGCTCGACGCTTTTGACGCCTGGCGCGAACTCTCCAAGCCGACCCTCGCCGCCATCGGCGGCAGCGCGGTGCTGGGAGGCTGGATTCTAGCCATGGCTTGCGACTGGCGGATCATTTCCGAGGACGGCAAGGTCGCCTTGAGCGAGGTCAGGCTGGGGCTTTCGCCGACGACGATGCTGATCCGGAGGCTCGCCGCCGTCGCCAAGGACCCGACGGCGGTCAAGGAGATGGTATTGAAGGGGCGCTCGTTGCGGGCGACGGAGGCGCTGGCAGCCGGGCTTGTGGATCGGACTGTTCCGGCAGACGCGCTCGCGGGGGAATCGCTCCGGGAGGCGAAGACGCTCGCGCGTCTGCCGGGGCATGCCTACGCCCTCATCAAGCGCGCGCTCTGGCCCCCCGACGCCGCGGGACGGGCGGCGAGCGAGAAGGAATTCACCGAGATCATGGCGCACCCCCTGACCCAGGAGGGGATGGCGGCCTTCCGCGAGAAGCGGCGGCCCAAATGGGAGGCATGATGTTTTCCAAGGATATGCTCAAGGACAAGGTCGCCGTCGTGACCGGCGGCGCCACCGGCATCGGCCGGGCGATCGCGGAGGATCTCTGCCGCCACGGGGCGCACGTGGTCCTGGCCGCGCGCACGGCCGACCGATTGGCCGCCGCGGCCCAAGAGCTGTCCCGGACGGGCCGTCGCGCCCTCGCGGTCCCGACCGACATCAGCGAGCCCGACCAGGTCCGGGCGCTTTTCGAGAGGGTCGACGCCGAGTTCGGCCGCGTGGACATCATGATCAACAACGCCGCGGCCAACTTCATCCGCCCCTCCGAGGCGCTCACCCCGGTCCGTTGGAAAAAGATCATCGACATCGTGCTCAACGGGACGTTCTACGGGACGCTCGAGGCCGGGCGGCGGATGGTCCGGCAGAAGGCGGGTTCGATCATCTCCCTGGTGGCGGCCTACGCCTGGACCGGAGCCCCGGGCCTGGCCCCCTCGGCCAGCGCCAAGGCCGGGGTGGTGACGCTCACCAGGACCCTCGGTGCCGAGTGGGCGGCTCACGGGGTGCGCGTCAACGCCGTCTGCCCGGGATTCATCGACACCCCGCAGTCGCGCGAGCGGCTCTGGCCCGAGGAATGGATGGCCAAGGGCATGCTCGAGCGCATCCCCATGGGAAAGTTCGGTGCCGAGGCCGACGTGTCCAACGTGGTCATGTTCCTGGCGTCGCCGATGGCCTCCTACATCACCGGAGAGGTGATCGTCACCGACGGGGCGGAGAGCCTGGGCAAAGGCGCGCTCGACGTGATCCGCAAGATCGGCATCGTGCGCAAGAAAAGGTAAGATAGAGCGTCTCCCGAAACAACCTAAGAAGACGCCCCATGCGAATGCACATCGGACGGCGGCTCAAGCACACCCTCTTGACGGGGCTCTTCATCATCGGGCCCCTGAGCCTGACTTTCATGCTCCTAGCCTGGTTCGTGGCCACGGTGGACCGGGCCCTGGCCCCCGTGGTGGGATTGATCGGCCGCCCCATCCCGGGTCTGGGGGTCGCGACCGCGGTGGGCATCGTGCTTCTGGCGGGGGTGCTCGCCTCCAACATCGTGGGGCGGCATGTGCTGGAGTTCGTGGAGGAGCTCCTGCTGCGCATACCGGTCTTCAACTGGCTCTACCGCACGATCAAACAACTCTCGGAGGTATTCTCTCCCTCGGCCAAGCCCGGCTTTAGGAGCTTCGTGATGATCGAGTACCCGCGCCAGGGAGTCTACAGCTTCGGATTTATCACCCGCCAGGCGACCGTGGACTGGGGCGCTTCCCAGCGCACCTACTGCGTGGTTTACATCCCGACCAACCATGTCTACATGGGAGACTACGTGCTGGTTCCCCAGGAGGAGATCGTCTACACGAGCCTCACCACCCAGCAGGGCGTGCAGACCGCCATCTCAGCGGGGGCGTCCTTGCCTCCGGTCATCCGCGCCCAGGCGCGACCCGCGCCGCAATCCTCGGCTCCCGCCGACGTCCCCGGGGTCGCGGCCCCCTGAACAAAACGACCCCGTTCCTATTGGTACAGGACGGGGCCGTCGCTGTTGCGATCCTGAAGACGCGGGGTCTTTAGCTCTTAGGAGTGCTAGACGCCCACCTCTTCCTTCGACTCGAAGAGAGCTTCCTTGGCGTTCTTGAAGGCCGCGGCGATGGCCTCCTTCTTCTCCGGCAGCTTCTCCTTCACCCGCTGGAAGAAATCCGAGCTCTTCTCGCGGCGTTCCTTGAGCCAATCCGCGAGTTGCTCGCGGGTCTCCGTCCCCGGGCGCGGCGCGAGCAGAAGCCCCAACGCGGCTCCGGCGGCGGCGCCCAGGATGAACAGCACGACGTCCTTGGTGTTTTCTCTGGCGGCCATGGGTGTGTCCCCTCCCAACGAATGTGTGAATACGACCTGATGGTCAAGAAGATTATAGCACGGGCGCGGGCCCGGTGACAACCGGCAGTCCGGTGCTTAGCCGCCGGGATGGCGGCGGAAATCCTCCAGGCGGTACCGGTAAAGCTTGGGGATGCCGTCCCGCCCGACCCAGATGTGGCCCTCCCTCCACGAGAAGCAGGAGAGGGCTTCCTTGCCGATGTCGAGGTTGGGCAAGGTATACTTCGCCACCACGCGGAGGAGATTGTCGAGCCGGTGCTGGTAAACGATCCGGGTGTCCGAATCCACGGACCAGAAGAAGCGCGAGTCCTTGAAGACCCCCGCGGGCGTGCGGCCCGGGGTCTTGTAGGAAGCCAGCACGGTGAGTTCGCGGTCGAGGTCGTGCTGGTAAAAGCGCTGGTTGGAGCTGTCGCTCGACCAAAGATAGCGGCCGTCCCAGAAAAGCCCGGAAGGACTCGGCCCCGGGCTGGGAATCGTCTCGACGAGCGTCAACCCCGCGTCGAGGCGGCGGCGTTGGACCACCCGTTTCCAGGAGTCGGCCAAGTAGAGGGTTTCGTTGACGACGCTTAGGCCCGTGATGTGGGACTGGGGAAGATGCACCGAGCGGACCGTCTCAAATCGACCCTTGGCGAAACGGTGCTCATGCACGGTCTGGCTGAACCAGTCCGCGGTCCAAAGGCGATCCCCGATCCAAACCATGGCGACCGGATGCTTGTAGGGAATCGGATAGGAATCGGGTTTCGCCGCCGAGCGAACCCCGCCCCAGAGAGCCAGGGCGGCGACTCCCAGAGCGGCGGCCCAGGCCCACCGGAGGTGGCCCTTCCACAGCCCCGCGCCCCCCGGCGTCCAGGTTTTCTCGGCAAGGCGCCGCCGCAGAGGTCCCTCGATCGGCCGTCCGCCCGCATCGAGGACGGCTTGGGCCGCCTCCAGCAGTTCCTTGTTGCTGAAGGGTTTGGCCAGATAATGGCTGGCCCCGAGCTTCATGACCTCCACCGCGGAGTCCACGTGGCCGTAGCCGGTCACCATGATCACCGGCAGGTCGGAATGGCTTTCCCGGATCCGGCGCAGGATCTCCACCCCGTCCATCTCGGGAAGGCGCATGTCGAGGAGGACCAGATCGACCCCGCCCTGGGCCACCCGTTCGAGGGCCGCGGGTCCATCGGCGGCCTGGAGGACCTCATGCCCGCCGCGCGTGAGGACATTGGCCAAGGCCAGCCGCATGTCCGCCTCATCATCGACAACCAGAATGCTCGGCATCAGGCACCCCCGGCGCTCTGGCCGATCCGAATAACCAGGCGCGATCCGCTCCCTTTGGAGCTGAAGAATTCCAGCTTTCCGCCATGCGCCGCCGCGATGCGGCGCGCGATCGCCAGACCCAGTCCGACGCCGCCGGGTTTGGTTGTAAAGAACGGCGTTGCGACGTTCTTGAGGTGGGCGTCCGCGACCCCCTCACCGGTATCTTCGACGCTGAACTCCACATCCGCGCCGGCGGCCGCGGCGGCCAAGGTGAGACTTCCCCCGCCGGGCATGGCCTCGAGGGAATTCACCGCCCCGTGGAGGAGGGCCTCTTCGATCCGGTCCCGGTCCAGGGCGAGCTTCGGGAGGCCGGCTTCCACGCGGACCGTGACGGAGACCCTCTGGTTCTTGGCGCGGGGCCCGATCCGGCGGGCCAGCCCCTCGAGCAAATCGGCCGGGTCCGTTGGGACGCGCTTGAGGGCGAGGGGGCGGGTGAAATCGACGAGTTCCTCGAGACGTTCGGTGAGTCCGGCCACGGCGCGCAGGATGGCCTCCATGGAGCCGCGTTCGGCGGCTGGAGCCTCCGGGGTCTCCAGCCGGCTCTCGGCCAGACTGCGGATGATGCCGAGCGGGTTGCGCACCTGGTGCGCGATGCCAAAGACCAGCCGTTCCAGTTCGGTGTCGTATTCGCGCCGCCGGGCGGGGGGCGCGGGCTTCTGGGCGAGGCTGCGTCGAGCGAGGTCGGCCTCGAGGGTCCGCGCCTCGAGCCGGCTCTCCAGACCTTCCTTCTCGGCCTCGAGGGCGGCGATCCGCGACAAGAGCTCGTCGCGAAGCTTCTCATTCGCGGCGCGCGCGGCGGCCTCGGCGTTCCGGCCGGTCTCACGGGATTTCTCGGCGAAGCGCCTTTTGTCCAGGTCCGCTTCGAGGGCCTGGGCCTCGAGACGGCCTTGAAGGGCCTCCTTGTCGCTCTCGAGAGCGGAGATGCGGGACATCAGCTCATCGCGGAGCTTCTCGGCGGCCTCGCGCGCGCCGGCTTCGGCGTTGCGGCTGGTTTCGATAAGGAGCTTCTCCCGATCCCGCCTGAATTCCTCGCGCAGTTCCTCCTGAGTCTTTTCGGCCTGAGCCCGCAGCTCGGAGGTGCGTTTTTCGAATTCACGTTCCAGAGCGTCGCGCTGTTTGCGCGCGGCGTTGCGCAGGTCCCTGCGTTCCCGGTCGAGCGCCTCCTTGGCCGACTTCTGAGCCGCCCGCTCCTGTTCCGCGAGCTCCTCGCGCTCCTTTGCCAGCGAGGCTTTCTCCCGGGAGAGTTCATCCGTGGCCTGCGCGATCTCCGCGCGAGCTTGGCGCCGTTGGCGTTGGAGGGCCTCCTCCGCTTCGGCGAGGCGCTCTTGCGCCTCCGCCTCGAGCTCTTCGCGGCGGCGATTAAGCTCTTGGCGCAGCGACGCCTCCCGCTCCGCCGCCCCCGCCCGCAGGGCCGCGCTCTCCCGCCGCATCTGCTCGGAGAGGCGTTCGGACTCGGCGGCGAGCCCCCCCCGCTCCCCATCGAGAGACTTGCGTTCGTTTTCCAGGGACAGGGCCTTCTCGTCGATCCGGTCCTCCAACTCGCGGCGGCGCTCCTCGAACTCCCGAGCCAGCCGCTCCCGCTGGGATTCCAAGGAGGCGCGCTCAAGAGCGGCGGCCACCTCCCCGGCTCCCAGACGCCGCGTCACGTCGGCCTCCAGATCCCGGCGGCGGGCCTCGAAATCGGCGGCGAGCTTCTTCTCCAATTCGGCGGTCCGCGAAGACAGCTCCCTGCGCTGGGCCTCGACCAGGGCGTCGAGGTCGCGCGCTCGCGCCTCCAAGGCTTCCCGTTCCGCGGCAAGAACCTTCCTGGCGTTGGCCGTCTGCTCCACGGCCGCCGACTTGAGGTCCGCTTCCTGGATTTGGCGGGCTTGTTCGAGCGCCGCGAGTTTCTCCCGCAGGGCGGATCTGGAGGAGGCGGCGGCGGCCTCGGCTTCGGCCGTCCGCTCCGCGAGAGTCCTTTCGAGCTCCGCCTGGCGCTGAAGGAGCTCCGACTTCTGCCTCTCCACCGAGGCCTGCAGTTCCTTGCCGCGGGCTTCGACGGTTTCTATCTTGTCGACGAGGGCCTCCTGGGCTTTGGCGGCCTGTTCCGCCGCCGCGGCCTTGAGCGCCGCTTCCTGGACATGGCGGGCGTGTTCGAGCGCCGCGAGTTTCTCCCGCAGGGCTGATTTGGAAGCGGCGGCGGCGGCCTCGGCTTCGGCCGTGCGCTCCGCGAGAGTTCCTTCGAGCTCCGTCTGGCGCTGAAGGAGCTCCGTCTTCTGCCCCTCGACCGAGGCCTGCAGCTCCTTCCAGCGGGCTTCGACGGCTTCCCTCTCGTCGGCGAGGGCCTTCTGAGCCGAGGCGCGTTGGGCCGCGGCCGCGGCCGCGAACTCGGCGGCCTGGCGCTGATGTTCGAACTCCAGCGCCGCGGCCCGCTGGCGCAGGGCGGTCTCGATCTCGGCGCGTTCCTTTTGCGCCTGCGCGGCTCGCTCGGCGACTTGGCGCTCCCGCGCGGCGACCTCCTGGCCCCACTGGGAGCGCTCGGCGTTAAGGGCTTCCTGCCTCTGCGTCGCCTCGGCGCGGAGGGAGGCCTCGAGTTCGGCGGAGCGTCTTCGGTTCTCCGCGTCGAGAGCTTCCAGCTTCTCGCGGAGAGCGGTTCGCGAGGAAGCGGCTTGGGTTTCGGCCAGGACGTCGAGGTCGCGCGCGCGGGTCTCCAGGGCCTCCCGTTCCGCGGCGAGGGCCTTCTGGGCCTTGGCGGCCTGTTCGGCCGCCGCGGCCTTGAGCGCCGCTTCCTGGACATGGCGGGCTTGTTCCAGCGCCGCGAGTTTCTCCCGCAGGGCTGATTTGGAAGCGGCGGCGGCGGCCTCGGCTTCGGCCGTGCGCTCCGCGAGAGTTCCTTCGAGCTCCGTCTGGCGCTGAAGGAGCTCCGTCTTCTGCCCCTCGACCGAGGCCTGCAGCTCCTTCCAGCGGGCTTCGACGGCTTCCCTCTCGTCGGCGAGGGCCTTCTGAGCCGAGGCGCGTTGGGCCGCGGCCGCGGCCGCGAACTCGGCGGCCTGGCGCTGATGTTCGAACTCCAGCGCCGCGGCCCGCTGGCGCAGGGCGGTCTCGATCTCGGCGCGTTCCTTTTGCGCCTGCGCGGCTCGCTCGGCGACTTGGCGCTCCCGCGCGGCGACCTCCTGGCCCCACTGGGAGCGCTCGGCGTTAAGGGCTTCCTGCCTCTGCGTCGCCTCGGCGCGGAGGGAGGCCTCGAGTTCGGCGGAGCGTCTTCGGCTCTCCGCGTCGAGAGCTTCCAGCTTCTCGCGCAGAGCGGTTCGCGAGGAGGAGGCTTGGGCCTCGGCTTCCTGAATGCGAAGCGCGAGCTCACCCTCAAGGCGCGCTTCCTCGCGCCGCAACGCCTGCAGTCGATCCTCCTGAGACTTCGCCAGGCCGCGTTCCCGTTCCTCAAATTCGGCGGCGAGCCGGGCGCGTTCCTCCTCGATCGCTTGCGCGCGCTCGCGGTCGCGCTCCACGGCGCGAGCCTCTTGGGCTTGGCGTTCGCGCTGCAGGGCTTCGCGCATCGCCGAGGCCCCGGTCTTGAGGGCCAGGCGCTCCCCCTCCAGGGCCCGGCGCTCGGCTTCCTGTTTCTGATCGAGCTCCTGCGATCGCTGCCGGAGGACGGTTTCGAGCTGGGCCCCCTTGCGGCGCGCCTCCTCTTCCAGCTGAGCGGCCTTGGCGTGCCAGGCGCTTTCCGCCGCCGCCCGCTGGGCCTCGACTTCCCGTTTCAAGCCGTCGAGCTCGCGGCGGTCGGCATCGGCCTGCCGGGCGAGCTCCTCCTCCCGCTCGCGCAGGCGCGCCTGATTCTCCGCCTCCTTGCGGCGCGCTTCCTCCTCGAGCCCCGCGGCCTTCTCCCGGAGCTCCTTTTGGCGGACCGCGTTCTCGGTGTCGATCTCCCGCCGGCGGGCCTCGAGGGTCCTTTCCAGATCGGCCTGCAGGGACTCGCGCCTCGCGGCGAGCTCCGTCTCCTGGCGGAAGGCCCGTTCCTGGATTTCGGCGCGCTCGCGCTCGGTCTCGAGTATGCGGCTCTTCCAGACCTGCTCGAGGCCCGTCCCCCTCTCCGCCCATTCCCGCTCCAAGGCGGCGGCTTTGGCGCGGAACTCGCGGGTCATCTCGTCCTCGCGGGCGGCGATGCGTCCCTTCTTGAGGGTGAGATCGTCGGCGAGATCGACCCGCTCCTTGTCGAGCGCCAGCTGACGGGCCTGCAGCTCGCCTTCGATCTCGGCCCGGCGGCGGGCGAGCCCGGCCTCGAGCTCCGCGGCGCGCGACGCCAGGGCCTTCTCCGCCTCGGCGCGCTGCGTCTCGGCCTCCTGGCGCTGGACCGCGGCGGCCGTCTCGATTTCCCGGCGCTCCTCGGCGAGGCGGCGGGCCTCGGCGTCCAGGCCCCCGCGCCGCTGGGCCTCCTGCTGGTCCGAGGCTCGGCGCAGCTTGGAAAGTTCCTCGCGTCCGGCGGCGAGCAGCCTGTCGAGCTCGGCCTGGGCGTTGCGGCGGCTCTCCTCGACCCGGGCGATCTCTTTCTGGCGGACGACCTCCTCCACCTCCCGGAGCCGCTCGTTCAGACGTCCCTCGGCCTCGACCTTGAGGAGGGACTCCTTCTGGTTCCACGAAGCGCGGAGTTCTTCCTCGAGAGCGACGTAGCGCTGATGCAGGGAGCCCTCCCGCTGACGGTAGAGCGCGTCGAGCGCGGCGCGCTCGCGCGCCGCGATGGCCTGCTGCTCCTGCACGGTGTCCTTCTCCCGCCGCTCGAATTCCGCGCGGATCTCGGACTCGCGGTAGCGGATGTGGTTCTCCAGGGCCTCGCGGCGCCGGGCGATGACGAGCG
>CAYJXJ010000178.1:0-9632 GCA_964374095.1 uncultured Elusimicrobia bacterium | reverse complement strand
TCCCGGCTCTAAACCCAGCATAACCCCCATGCCTGGCCCGGTCAAGGCCCAGGCCGGTGAAAGGTCCCCCGGCCTGGCGGAGGACCACGCGCTCGGGCTATACTTCAAAAATGCACCGACGACCCCGCGGGCGCTGGCCGGCATTCCTTCTGGGGACGATCATGGCTGTTTTGCCCGAGTCCGCCCGGGCCGCGGGGCAAACCTGGGTTTTCTTGGTCTCGGTCCTGGAGTGGGACGACTCCAAGTCCTACGTCGCCTTTCCCAAGGACAACCGCCTGGACCGCCACCGGAGAATACGACGCCTCCAGCCGGATGGCCGGCGCCGGTCCCCTCCCGCGGGCACGGCCTGCCCCGATCCGCGATTTTGAGGTCCCGGCTCCGCTCCCGCTGGGAACCGGAGTCGAGGCGGAGTGGGAAGGGGCCTGGTATCCAGGGACGGTCCTATCCAACCGACACGGCCTGCACCTGGTGCGATACCAAGGGTACCCCGAATCTTGGGACGAATGGATCCCACGAACCCGGCTCCGCGCGCCGGCAGCGACCGCCGTAGCCCCGGGACCGCCGTAGGTTCGCCTCAGAAATATCATTATAAATAAATCATTTTCCGAGCCTTATCCGCACCGGTGCGGATGGCTTTCGGCGGATCATTCCAGGGGCGCCGGTCGCGACGGACCTGCCCTTCCATTGATTGGAAGGGCCTGCGCCTCCATTTTATTGGAAGCGCAGGCAATTCCACCCGGCCCCCTAATTAAGGTAAAATCCTCGGTACGGTGCGTCACACAGCCGCCGCCCCCTACGGGGATGGAGAACGTCGGCCCTTCGGGGACGGCGGCCTCATGGCCGCCGCCCTGGCCCTGGCGTTATCATTATCCGCCCGCTGGGCCGGGGGGATCGAACTCTCCCTGGAGGAGAATCGCGCCCAACGCGGCAATATCGGCTTTGTGGATATGCAGCGGGTCTTCAAGCTCTATCCGGAGACCCTTCGCGCCAAGGAGACATTCGAGGACGCCGTGCGCCAAGCCGAGGACCAGGTCAATCTGCGCAAAGCCGAGATCATCCGCCGCAAGGGGGAGGTCGAACGCCTGCGCAACGAGCGCGAGGCCCTGGCCCGCGCCATCCCCCCGGAGCCGCCGCCGGCGCCCGCTCCCTCGACCGCGCCGTACCGGGAGGCCGCCATCGTAGGCTCAACGTCCGTTGTAACCGAGCTCCTGCCGGGCCTGCCCCTCGGCACGACTCTCGCGGCCGCCGTCGCCGAGACGCCACCGTCGGCCATGGGGCCGACGCCCCCGGAGGGCAGCCGTTCTCCTCACCCGGAGGGGGCGCCCCCTCCCGGCAAGACCGAACTGGCGGAACTGGACTCCAAGCTCGCAAGGCTGAGCGAGGACCTCAAGGTTCAAGAAGGCTCCCTCAAAGACCACCAGGATGCCGCGGAAAAAAACCTCCTGGACCTGGAAAGCCGCAAGACCGAAATCCTTCTGGGCAAGATCCATCGAGTCATCCAGGACATCGCGCGCCGGGAGGGAATCTCGGTGGTGGTGGACAAGAACAACATTCTCTATGGACACGACGCCGTGGACCTGACCGAAAAGGTGCTGCAGACCTTGAAGGGAAGCTAGCATGCCCATCCTCAAGACCGTTGCGGAGTTGGCCGGGCTGGTCTCGGGGGAGCTCCACGGGGAGGGCGGCCACGTCATCACCGGGGCCGCGACCTTGGCCGACGCCGGACCGGCGGACATCTCCTTCCTCGGAAATCCCAAGTACGCGGGGCAGGCCGCCGACTCCCGGGCCGGGTGCCTCTTCCTTCCCATCAAGAACAAGGACTTGAAGGTGGCCTGCCCGCGCCGGATTTACGTTGAGGACCCCCAGTACGCCTTCTCCCAGGTCCTCTGGCTGCTGTCGGCCTTGCCCCCCAAGACCCCGGTCCTCGATTCCAAGGCCCAAATCCACTACCAAGCCAAGATGGGTCCCAACGTTTCGGTCGGCCCCTTCGCGGTGGTCGAGCGCGGGGCCCTTATCGGCGAGGGCACCACGATCGCGGCCCAATGCTTTATCGGCGACAACGCCAAGATCGGACGCCATTGCCTAATCCACCCGCGCGTCGTCATCCGCGAGAACTGCGTCTTGGGAGACCGGGTGATCATCCAGCCCGGGGCGGTCATCGGCGGCGACGGCTACGGCTTCTCGACCGACAAGAAGACCGGCAAGCACCGCAAGATCCCCCAGATCGGCAACGTCGTGATCGGCGACGACGTCGAAATCGGCGCCAACGTGACCGTCGACCGCGCCACCGTGGGCTCGACGGTCATCGGCGCCGGAACCAAGATCGACAACCTGGTCATGCTCGCCCATAACGTCAAAACCGGCAAGGACTGCCTGATCGTGAGCCAAGTGGGAGTCTCCGGTTCGACGACGCTGGGCGACCGGGTGATCCTGGCCGGCCAGGCGGGCCTCATCGGACATCTCAAGATCGGCGACGGCGCCATCATCATGGCCCAGACCGGCGTGATGAACGACATCGCCGCCGGCGACATCCATTTCGGCACCCCCTCGAGGCCCACCCGCGAGGCCATGAAGCTTCAGGCCCTGACCGGCCGCCTTCCGGATTTGTTCGCGGGGGTCAAAGAAATCAAGAAACGGCTCGGGCTCGACTCCAAACCGCGCACCCAAGAGGCTACCCATGGAAACGCAGACCACGATTAATCGCGAAACCACGCTCTCCGGCGTGGGACTGCACACCGGGAACCCCTCGACGCTCACCTTCCGGCCCGCGCCCGCCAACACCGGCATCCGCTTCTTCCGCACCGACCTTCCCGGGACGCCGATGATCCCGGCGCGCCTGGGCTTCGTCGTGACCACGGTCCGCGGCACAAACCTCGGCTTGAATGAGGCCAAGGTCCACACCGTCGAGCATGTCCTTTCGGCCTGCACCGGCCTGGGGGTCGACAACCTCGACATTCTCGTCAGCGCCAACGAGCCCCCCATCATGGACGGCTCGGCCATGCCCTTCTATGCGGCGCTCCTTGCGGCGGGGCTCGAGAGGCTGGGCCCCCCCAAGCGCGTCCTTCATCTCGACCGCGAGCTGACCTACGAGGACGGGAAAGCCCGCTACCGCGCCGTCCCGGCCCAACGTTTCGAGATCAAGGCCGTGATCATCCACGACCATCCCCTCATCCCGCGCCAGACGCTTGAGATCGCGGTCACCCGCGACGCCTATGTCTCCCAGATCGCCCGCGCCCGCACCTTCTGCTTCGAGCATGAGGTGGCCTACCTCAAATCCCAGGGATTGGCCTTGGGGGGCTCGCTCGACAACGCCATCGTCATCGCCAAGGACAAGTTCCTGACCAACGGGGAGGGCCTGCGCTTCCCCGATGAGTTCGTTCGCCACAAGATGCTCGATTTGATCGGAGACCTCACGCTGATGGGCCGTCCGCTTTTCAACGTACGGGTGGAGGCCGAGTGCCTAGGCCACGCCCACAACGTCGAGTTCGCCAAACGACTGGAGGCCGCCGCCTCAACCCTGCGCCGGGGCCGTAAGATCCCGGCATAACATGGAGGAGCCCAAAGTGGAAATTCAAACCGCAACGCCGGCCCCGGCCGCGAGCGCGCGCGTCATCGACATCAAGGCCATCAAGAAGGCCATCCCGCACCGCTACCCGTTCCTGCTGGTGGACCGCGTGGAAATCACCGAGGAAGACAAAAGGGCCGTGGGCACCAAGTGCGTCACGGTCAACGAACCCTTCTTCCAGGGGCATTTCCCGGACCATCCGGTGATGCCGGGGGTGCTCGTCGTCGAGGCCCTGGCCCAGACCGCCTGCGTCCTGCAGCTCTCCTCCAAGGCCATCCCCGAGGGCAAGGTCGCCTACTTCATGGGCATCAACGAGGCTAAGTTCCGCCAGCCGGTGTTCCCGGGCTCGGTGCTCAAGCTCCATGTCGAGATGCTCCGCTCCGGACGGGTCGGCAAGTTCCGCGGCGAGGCCTACGTCGACGCCAAGCTCGTGGCCGAGGGCGAGATGACCTTTGCCATCGCGGACAAGGAGCAGCGCGGAAACCCGTAGGGTTTCCGCGCCAAAAGCCATGGCCCCGAATATACACCCAACCGCCGTTGTCGACCCCTCCGCTACAGTACACCCTTCCGTCAGCATCGGCCCCTACGCCGTCATCGGCCCCGGCGTCGAGATCGGGGAGGGCACGACCATCGGCGCCCACGCCGTGGTCGAGCACGTGACCATGGGCCGCGACAACCGCATATTCGCCGGGTCCCACGTCGGCACCGCCCCCCAGGACCTCAAATACGCCGGCGAGGCCACGCGCCTGGTCATGGGCGACGCCAACAGAGTTCGGGAGGGAGTGACCCTGAACCGCGGCACCGCGGCCACCGGTGAAACCCGCATCGGCTCCAACTGCCTCTTCATGACCTGCTCCCACGTCGCCCATGACTGCCGGGTGGGCGACGGGGTCATCCTCGCCAACTGCGTGGCCCTGGCCGGCCACGTCGAGGCCGGGGACTACTCGGTGTTCGGGGGCTTCGTGGGCATCCACCAATTCGTGCGCATCGGACGCTTCTGCATGCTTGGAGCCGGGGCCATGGTCCCCAAGGACGTGCCCTCCTTCTGCACGGCCCAGGGGGACCGCGCCACGCTGCGGGGCTTAAACCTCATCGGGATGCGCCGGGCGGGCCTCAAGGCCCCCGCGGTGGCGGCGATCAAGGAAGCCTACCGGACCATCTTCCTCTCGGGAATGCCGCTCGAGGCGGCGATCGCGCAACTGCGCGCGGCCTCACCCACGCCCGAGGTCCTCGACATGCTGACCTTCATCGAGACCTCCAAGCGCGGCGTGGTGCGGCCGGCCACCGGAGCGGCCCTCGAGGAAGAGGTTTCGGTTTGAGTCCGAGGCCCGCGGGACGGTGACGCCCGCCCGCAAGCTCGGCCTGATCGCGGGCTCCGGGAAGTTTCCCCTGCTCTTTGCCGCGGAAGCCAAACGGATGAACGTGTCGGTCGTGGCCCTCGCCATCGAGGGAGTGACCGACGAGACTCTGAAGGGGAATGTCGGGGAATTTCGCACCTTCAAGCTCGGGCAGCTCGACGCCCCGATTCAGATGCTGCGGGAGGCCGGGGTCTCCCAGGCCGTCATGGCCGGGAAAGTCCAGCACGCCGCTCTCTTCGGCAGCGTCCGCCCCGATTGGAGAGCCGTGAAGCTCTTCGCCCGCCTGGAAGACCGGCGCACGGATACCATTCTCAACGCCGTCGCCTCGGAGTTCGCCAAGGACGGCATCGAACTGCTCTCATCGGCCACGTTCCTGTCCCACCTTCTGGCCCAGCCCGGGACCCTCACCAAGACCGCGCCGTCGCCCTCCCAGCGGGCCGACATGACGCTGGGGTGGCGGGCTGCCAAGGCCGTGGCGGGCTTCGATATCGGACAGACGGTCGCGGTTCTCGACGGGGCCGTGATCGCGGTGGAGGCCATGGAGGGAACCGACGCCTGCGTGCGCCGGGCTCGGGAAATCCTCCGCGCTCAGGGGGAGAAGAAGCCCCTGGTCGTGGTCAAGGTCGCCAAGCCCAAGCAGGACCTGCGCTTTGACATCCCGGTGCTCGGCATGGACTCACTGACGGTATTTTCCGCATACGGGGTCGGAGCCGTGGCCCTGCAGGCGAATGCCACCATGATCTTCGATAAGGAGGCCTTCCTCAAGGCCGCCGACCGCCAGAAGCTCAGCGTCGTCGCCTTTGACGGCGACGGCCCCGCGGGGAGCCGGCCGTGACCAAGCCCTCCCGCCTGCGCTTCGGGGTGATCGGCGCCGGAAGGATCGGCGCGCAGCACGCCCGCGTGCTGAGCCGCATCCCGGACATCGACCTGGTCGGAGTCTGCGACACCAACCTCTGGCGCGCGCAGCTGGCCTCCTGGCAGGCCAACACCATCACGGTGCGCGACTACCAGGACCTGCTCAAGAAAGTGGACGCGGTCGTCATCGCGGTGCCCACCCCCCTGCACCGGGAGGTCGGCATGGCCGCCCTGCAGGCCGGCGTGCACGCCCTCATCGAAAAGCCGTTGGCCGGCTCCATCGAGGAGGCCAAGGAGCTTTTGACCGCCTCCGAGACGGGCAAGGCCGTGCTGCAAGTCGGCCACGTGGAGCGCTTCAACCCCGCCGTGCTCGAGGCCATCGGGCACGTGCGCAACCCCCGCTTTATTACGGTTGAGCGTTTGGGCCCCTACGACCCCCGCATGAGCCACATCGGCGTGGTGCTCGATCTGATGATCCACGACCTCGACATTCTCCTCACGCTGGTTGGCTCCGAGGTCGAGAGCCTCGAAGCCGTGGGGGCGCATTTGATGTCCGGGCATGAGGACATCGCCAATGTCCGCGTGCGGTTTAAAACCGGCTGCATCGCCGATCTGACCGCCAGCCGGATATCGCTCGAGAAGTGCCGCAAGCTGCGCATCTTCCAGAAAGACTCCTACATCTCGCTCGACTACGCCAACACGACCCTCAAGATCTACAAGAGGAAGACCCCGGTCATCAAGACCTTGAAGGACGTCGAGATCCTGCGCCCCAAGCTCACCCAGACCGAGCCCTTGAAATCCGAGCACCTGCATTTCATCGACTGCATCCGGCATAACCGCAAGCCCTGGCCGAGCGGGGAACACGGGGTGGAGGCCTTGAAACTCGCCTTGCAGATCACCGAGGAGTTGGAGCGCTACGAGGTCTCGGGGCACGGCGCGGCCCGTCCGCTCGTTCCCAGCTGGGTCAAGGACCTCTCGGCGCTCGCCCGTCAGGTCGGCAAGGACATCCTCAAAACCGAGTGAAATCGGCGCTGGTCGTCGCGGGAGACCCCTCCGGGGACCTCCATGGCGCCGCGCTGGTCGCGGCGCTTAAAGCGGCCGAGCCGGACCTGCGCGTATCGGCCGTCGGCGGTCCCCGGCTCGCCCGAGCCGCCCATGACTTCATTGAAGACCTGGCCTCCCGGGGCATGACCGGCTTCTGGGAACCCCTTCGGGGACTTCCGACCCTCCCGCGCCTCGAGAAGCGCCTGGGGAAGCTCCTGCGCGAGCGGCGGCCCGACGCCGTGATCTGCGTGGATTACTGGGGCTTCAACCGCCGGGTCCTGCGCCTGGCCAAGGCCGCCGGAGTCCCGGCCTACTATTTCATCAGCCCCCAGGTCTGGGCGACGCGGGCCGGCCGGCTCAACGTGATGCGGCGGCTGGTGCGCCGAATGCTGGTCATTTTCCCGTTCGAAGCCGAGATCTACCGCAGGGCGGGAGTGCCCTGCGAGTTCGTCGGGCACCCGCTGCTGGACCAGGTTCCCCTGCCGCGCCTGGCTCCCGGCGCTTCGGGCCACTTGCGCCTCGGGCTTTTGCCGGGCAGCCGCCCCTCCGAGGTGACGCGCCATCTGCCGGTCTTTCTGGCCGCGGCGGCCCTGATCCGGCGGGATTTCCCCGACTGCCGCGTTCAAGTTTTCGCGGCCGAAGGGCTGGCGGATGCGGTCTATGCCGCGGCCGAGCGCGCGGGCGCGGCGCTCGTCCGGGAGAAGGACTACGCCGAGCGTTCGAGGCTCGACCTGGTCCTTTGCTCCTCGGGGACCGCCACGCTGGAAAACGCCCTGCTCGGGCTTCCCATGGTCGTGGTCTACAAGCTCTCCTGGCCCACCTACGCGCTCGCGCGCGCCTTGATCCGCGTGCGCCACATCGCCATGGCCAACATTCTCGCCGGCCGCGCCCTCGTCCCCGAGCTCATCCAGCACCACGCCACGCCCAAGAAGATCGCCGCCGCGGCCCTGCAGCTGCTCTCCCACCCGCGGCGGCTCACGCAGCTGCGCCGGGACCTGGCGGCCCTGCGCGCCAAGCTTGGGTCCGCCGGCACGGCCGAGCGCGCGGCCGCGGCGATCTTGGGCGATCTGCAAAGGCTAAAATGAGGCCGATGCTCGTGATTTTCGCCGTCGCCGCCGTGGCCATGACCCTGGCCGGGGGCCTTGTCCCCGAGGGCCACGCCGCATTTTCCAGGAGCGGGATGCGGCGGATGTTCGCCTTGCGGGCGGGCATACTGCTGGCCGTGGCCTTCACCGAGATCCTGCCCGAAGCCTTCCGGACCCAGCCTTACTCCGCGAGCTGGGGAGCCCTGGGGGCCTTCGTCCTGCTCTTCGTCGCCGGGTCCCTGACCATGTCCGACACCTGCCCCGAGTATCTCCAGGAATGCCGGGCCCATGCCCTGGGCGCGGCGGCCTTCGTGGGCCTCTTCGGACATTCCTTCATCGACGGCGCCAACCTCTCCGCCTCCTTCGGCGCCGGCAAGCGCGCGGGCGTGGCGGTCGGGATCGCCCTGGCCCTCCACAAGCTGGTCGATGGCTTTACCTTGAGCAGTCTCCTGCGCCAATCCGGAGCCTCCAAGCAAGCACTTCTGGCGGGCCTGCTCCTCATCGCCCTGGCCACGCCCTTGGGCGCGGGACTCGCCGCCGCGGGCGCGGCCGCCTTGGCGCCGCTGGCCGCGGCCGGGTGGCTGGGATTTGCCGGCGGCTGTTTCATCTACATCAGCGCGACCGACCTCACTCCCCTGCTCCACCGCGGCGAAGACCGCTCGCCCCTGGCCTTCTTCGGCATCGGCCTGCTCGGCTTGCCCCTGCTCAAGGCCCTCTAGCCGGCATGGATAAAGCGGAGATCATCAAGCGGTTCTCGGCCTACGCGCCGCATGTGGAAACCGAGATTCTCGAGCGCGCCTACGATTACTCGGTGAAAGCCCACGCCAAGCAGGAACGCGCCTCCGGTGAGCACTATTTCATCCACTGCGCCGCGGTCGCGGAGTCCCTCATCGAGTGGAAGATGGACCTGCCGACCATCTGCGCCGGCCTTCTCCATGACGTGATCGAAGACACCCCCGTCTCCCCCGAAGTCCTGCGGGCCGAGTTCGGCGAGGAGATCGTCAAGCTCGTCATTGGACTCACCAAGATCGAGACCCTTCATTACGAATCGCGCGACGACGCCCAGGCCGAGAACTGGCGCAAGATGCTCCTGGCCACCGCGCAGGACATCCGCGTCATTATCGTCAAACTGGCCGACCGCCTGCACAACATGAAGACGCTCAACTACCTCTCCCACGAGCGCCAGGAGCGCATCGCCCAGGAGACAATCTCCCTCTACGCCCCCCTGGCGCACCGCCTGGGGATGTTCCAGCTCAAGGGCGAACTCGAAGACCTCGCCTTCATGGTCTTGCATCCCGCGGAGTACCAAGACCTCTCGGCCAAGGTCGGGGCGGGGATGTCGGCCCGGGAAAAGACTCTCGCGAGCTTCAAGGCGACCCTCGAGACCGCCCTGGCCAAGTCCGACATCACCCACCGCGTCCTGGCCCGTTCAAAATCGCTCAACTCGATTTACGGCAAGATGCTCCGGCAGAACAAGCCCTTCGAGGAAATCCAGGACGCCCTGGGCGTGCGCATGATCACCGACACCGTGGCCAACTGCTACGCTTTGCTCGGGATCGTGCACACCTCCTTCAAGCCCGTCCCCGGGAGCTTCACCGACTACATCGCCACCCCCAAGCTCAACCTCTACCGCAGCCTGCACACCACCGTCATGAGCGCGGGCGGCGAGATCGTCGAGATCCAGATCCGCACCGAGGAGATGCACCGGACCGCGGAGTACGGCAT
>CAYJXJ010000177.1:6272-9663 GCA_964374095.1 uncultured Elusimicrobia bacterium | reverse complement strand
AAAAATTCCGGCCAGCTCTTCGGGACGACTTCGCGCAAAAGCGGCCAGCGCCGGCGCGAAGAAGCCTCGGACTTCGTGATTATGTCATCACAACATGATGTTTGTCAAGCATAATGTTTGCCGCGCCCGTTTTTCATGAGCGGTCAAGCGCGCCAAGGCGCCGGCCGCCCTTGCCGGCCCAACCCCGGCGCGGCGGAGCAGCGCCGGAGGAGTTTTGGCGGGCAGGTCCGGCTCACTTCAGACGGAGATTGGCGAGAAGATCCTCGGCGGGAATTCCCAAGCTCCCACTCTCGACGGCGGCTTTCCCGGAAGCGTAAAGCGGAGGGCCGCGTGCCCGACAGGAGCTGGGAGGCGCTAAATTGATATAATCCAAAGACTTCCGGAAGCCGCAAGGAGGCGCCATGCCCGACGCGTCCGACCGCCGCTACGCCCTAAGCCGCGACTTCGTCTGCCGCAAGATCGCGGGCGAGACCCTCCTCGTCCCGGTGGCCAACCGCGTCGCCGACGGCAACGAGCTTTTCGTGCTCAACGAGACGGGCGCGCGCGTCTGGGAGCTGGCCGGCGAGGGGCGCTGCGCCGGGGAAATCAAGAGCCGCCTCCTGGAGGAATTCGACGCCGCTCCGGAGCAAGTCGAGCAAGACCTCACGCGGCTCCTTGGCGAGCTTGAGTCGGTGGGCGCCCTGGAGCCCGCGCCGCCTGCGCGCGGCGCGGCATGATCCGGCCCCTCGCCCTGCCCGAGATAAGCCCGGAGGCCCTGGGGCAGCGGTTTTCGGCGGTCTCCGGCGACAGGCCCTTCCCCTTGAGCGGCCAGTGGGAGTTGACCTGCCGCTGCAACCTCGCCTGCCTGATGTGCTACACCGACTGCTTCAACACCCCGGAGAGGATACGCCGGGAACTCTCTTTTGAGGAGATCGCGCGCCTCATGGACCAGGTCGCCGCGGCCGGCTGCCTGGAGCTCACCTTGACCGGGGGTGAGCCCCTGGCCCGGCCCGACTTCCTCGAGATTTACGCCTACGCCAAGGAGAAGGGGTTTCTCGTCACGGTGTTCACCAACGGCACCCTCATCACCGCGAAGGTCGCCGACTTCTGGAAGTCCCACCCCCCCGCCATGATCGAGATCAGCTTCCACGGGGCGAGCGAGGAGTCCTTTGAGGGGATCACTTTAGGCCGCGGGTCCTTTGGGCGCTGTCTCAATGGCATCAAGCTGATCCGGGAGAGGGGCCTGCCGCTCAAGTTGAAAACAACCGCCATGACGGTCAACCGGGATGAGATTCTCCCGATCAAGGATTATGCCCGGAGCCTGGGCGCGCGCTACACCATGGGCTCGGACATTCGTCCCCGCCTGGACGGCTCCGAGGACGTCTACGGCTACCAGCTCGCGGCGGGCGAGGTCTCGGCCATCGAGCGCTCGGACGCGGAGTTTTGCGCCGAGCGGGAGCGCCAGGACGCGGCGCGCCCGGCGGCGCCGAACTGCGGGGGGGGAAGGCGCAAGTTCCACATCGACGCCTACGGCGGACTCCAGCTTTGCTCCAAAAATCGGCGCAAGAGCTATGACCTGCGCTCGGGGTCCTTCGCGGAGGGCTTCTCCCGCGTCCTTCCGGAATTTCCTTGCCCGGCCAGGGCATGACCGCCGACACCCAGGAATACCGGGACTTCAGCCGCGCCCTGCACGCGCGGGCGGCCGCCGCGTCGCAAGTCGTCAAGGCCCAGGTGGAGCTGACCTACGCCTGCAACCTCAAGTGCGTCCACTGCTACACGGACTGCTACAACAAGCCGGAGCTTCTCAAGAAGGAGCGCTCGACCGTGGAGATCCTGCGCACCTTGGATCAGCTTCACGAGGCCGGGGTCCTCTGGGTGTGCTTCACCGGCGGCGAGATCTTCATGCGCAAGGACTTCCTGGCCATTTATGATCACGCCAAGCGCTCCGGCTTTCTCATCACCCTGTTCTCCAACGGGACCTTGTTCACGGAGGCCTTGGCCGACCACTTGAAGTCAAGCCCGCCCTTTGTCATCGAGTTGAGCTGCCACGGGGCCACGGAGGAGACCTTTGACCGCGTGACCCAGGTTCCCGGCTCCTTCAAGCGTTTCCTCAAGGGGATCGAGCTTTTGCGCTCGCGCGGCCTGCCCTTCAAGATCAAGACCAAGGCCATGTCCATCAACCGCCATGAACTGGGCCGCATCCGCGCCTTTGTCTCGGAACTGGGACTGCGGTTTCAATTCAGCACCGACATCTACCCGCGCCTGGACGGAGACCTGGAGCCCTGCGCGTACCGCTTGAGCCCCTCGGAGATCGTGGAGCTTGAGTTCGGCGCGGAGGATTTTGACGAAGACGAGAAGGGCTGCTCGGCCAAGGCCGGCGAAGGCTTGGCCCCGCCGCCTGACGACCGGCTTTTCCGCTGCGGCTGCGGCACGGTCGGAGCGCACGTCGACGTCTGGGGACGTTTGGGGGCCTGCACCTGGGTCAACGAGCCTCGGGCGGATCTAGCCGAGAAATCGGTTTCGGAGGCCGTTGCTCAGGTTTTCCCTCAGATCCGCGGGGCCAGGTATCAAACCGACACCCCGTGCCGGACCTGCCGCGTCTATACCCTCTGCGACAAGATGCCGGCCATCGCCGCGGCCGAGAACGGGGATAGGGAGAAGCCGGTCGAGCATTTTTGCCAAACCGCTTTCGCGCGGGCCGGCTATCTCCAATCCTGAGCCTCTTTGCGGGCCCGTTCAAAAGCCAAGAGACCGCGCCCTCGCCAGGCCGGCTCCAGACGTTGGAGCAGGTAGCTGCTGAGATTGAGGTCTTCTCCAAAAAAGTCATAGATTCCCTCCCCAGCCCCTTCATATAAAGAGGGATGATGTTTTCGATGGACGGAATGGAGGCCCGCCCGAAACGGCTCTTGACCAAGGTCGGCGTCCGAAACCAGCCTTGCTCCCACTCCCCGATAGACAAAGGCCTGCATCTTGGGCGGGATCTTCGCGAGGACCCTAAAGGCCCTGCCGTCTTTTAAGTAGGAGGCTGAGTATAATCCTAATCGCCGGAAAAAATAATGCCGGTACGGAGGATTTATCTTTTGAATCAGATCCAGGTGCGATTGAATATCGCCCTTTCCTATTTTTTCAAACAGGGACTGCGTGGGGCCGGCCCGGGACAGGCCTCGGTAAAAACTACCTCGGCGGGGGGGCGGAATGCTCTTTTCAAGCCTGGCCCATGACCCTATGCTATCTGGGAATCCATATCCAACGCTCGTTCCCAGGCTTTGATACAGAAGATGATGGTATCGCGGGTCGCGTTTTTGAATCCGCGCCGACGCGGCCGCCACCTCCTCATCGGAACGGAGAATGGGCCACCAGAAAGAACGGTAAAGATAATGCCGCGCCTCTTCAGGGAATTTATCGGCGAGGC
>CAYJXJ010000177.1:0-6262 GCA_964374095.1 uncultured Elusimicrobia bacterium | reverse complement strand
AGAGAAGCCCTTGTACGAGAATCCGCGGCCGAACTCAAGCGGCCAAGCGGCCAACTGAAGATTGCCCAAGAAGCCAAGGGTCAAGAGAAGGCAGCACGCAAACGCGCAAGCGCATCTCAACCAACGTCCCCGCTGCCATAGTCCATCCAGGGCGCGCGCCAAAAGAATAAAAAGAAAGGGATAAAGCGGCGCCAGGTAGCGGTATCCTATGTTCATAACAGCGCTGGTGGACATGCGGAAGCTTGTACAGGCGTAGAAGAGGACAAACAGAAGAATAAATAGAACAAGCGGCGTTTCCTTGCCTTTCTTCAGGAAGGTGTTTTTCTCCAAGCAGAAAAACCATCCAAACGATAAGACTCCCAGGCCGTAGTAAAGATAACCAAGGAGGCGGCCATGGATTCCAAAGAGGTCTTCAAAGCGCAGCGAGGCGGGAAGAATCTCGATGAATAGTCTTGCCGTCTTTACGAGAATATGCGGGAGCGGGCGAATGGAGTAAGACAAGTCGGAATTGATCCCAAGAGCCTGCCGGAAGATGATAAGACCCTCCAGGGAGCGGGTCATATTAAAATAGATCCAGGGTGACAATCCGACCAGCATGCCGCCCAGAAACGCCGGGAAGCCCTTTTCCTTAAAGAAAGTCGGCTTGAAAAGGATCAGACACAAGAGGCAGTTCAGCAGGGTGACCAATACAACGTGGGTAAACCAAAAGCCGAAGCCGCAGATAAGCCCGAGGACGGCATAGTGGAAGAGACCGCCCTTTTGCTCGAATAACAGGCGATACAAAAGCAGCAGGGCTGAGAACGTGAGCAAGACTGATTCGGAATGAGTCCCAAATGTGAATAGGGCGGTCTGGGACACGCCGGGCGGACAAAGGATCCATAACCCGCAAGCCATCAAGGCGGTCCGTAGGCCGAAGTATTTCCGGCAGAAATGATAAACCAAGATGAAGCTTGCCAGCGAGAAGGCCAAAGCCACCAGCTTCAGCGCGATTAGATTGGGTCCCAGGAGAAGAAAAAGGGGGACAGCCATGACGCCCACGACAAGGGATCCTCCATGATAGTCATCAGGGCGGTAATCGATTAGAGGGAATTTCAGGCCGTCTATGAGCTCCTGGGCGATAACCCCCCGGTTGAGCTCCTCTCCATTGTACAAGGATTCAATTCCGAAAAAGAGGGGAAATAAACGAAAGAGCAGGAAAAGCGAAATCAGACCGATGGGGAGGAGGCGCGAGTTCATCACCCCCCAAGATACCACAGAGACGGCTAAAATTGCTACAGTCCGGGAGCGTGAATCTCTGCCTCGGCTCTCGATTTGAGAAGAACCCCCTGGTCGCCTGGCGGGAGATGGCGGCAAGCGTGGTTCTCGCGCCGGTCTCCGCGCGCGGCAGCGAGCTCAAGAGGCTCTACCGCTTGAAAGGCCCCGTGGCCTGCTCGATCTGGCGGCTGGTGGATGGCGAGAGGAACGTGGAAGAAGTCCGGGCAGGCCTGTTCTCGGAATTCGACGGGCCGCCCTCGCGCATGGAGCGGGACCTCGACAAATTCCTGGCGCGGCTTAAAGGCATCGGCGCCCTGCGCGAGATCATGCCGCGCATCGACGCGCTCTCTCTTTCCATCGGCGGGATGGGGTTCTCAATCGAGTGGGACAAGCCGGCCGAGGTGGGCTGGCCCCATCCCTTCTACGAGCCCTTCGCCGGGAAGGCCGCCGACCCCGTCAGGATTCGGGTATTGACCCGCGGCATCCCCCAGGGGCCGGCGGGGAGGCTCCTTTTTGACTTCTGGCCGCAATGGAGGCTCTATGCGCGGGGAACGGGGTATGTCTTTGAGACTTTCGACCCCGGCGACCAGTCGATGAACATGCGGGCTTTCATCAGCCGCGACTTGGGTTCGGTGGAGGCCCACACCGCGGCCTCCCCCGCGGCCTATTCCCTGCCCCGGCTCATGAACCCGCTGGGGCAATGGCTGCTGGCCTGCCGCCTTCCCTCCCGGGGAGGGCTGATGCTCCACGCCCTGGCCTTGGACGACAACGGCCGGGGCCGGGTCTTCGCGGGGCCTTCGGGGTCCGGAAAAAGCACGCTGGCGGGCTTCTGGCGCCGCCGCGCCGGGGTCCGCATCCTGGGCGATGAGCGCGTGATCATCAGGCGCCTGGGCGCGGGCTTCGCCGCCTACGGAACTCCCTGGCCGGGCCTGGGCTGCGCCGCGGCGCCGGGGCCGGTTCCGGTCGAGCAGGTCTTTTACCTAAGGCACGCCCGCAGCCATAGCGTCGAGAAGACGCCCCCGGGGCTTCCGGCCGGCCGGCTCTTTTCCCAGGCCTTTCTTCCGCGCTGGAATCCTCAGATCGTGTCCGCGGGCCTGGCCGTCTGCGCCCAGCTGGTGACGACTTTTTCCGGAGCAAGGCTCGGCTTCGCCAAGAGCCCGAGCGTCATTGATTTTGTCAGGAACTCTAGCGCAGGAGGCAAGCCATGAAAAAAAAAGAGTACGTCTCGCCGCGGCTGGTCCGGGTCAGGCTGGAGCCTTCCCAGGCCGTGCTCAGCCAATGCTCCGTAGGCTCCACCAACATATCCCACGCCAAGCTTGAAGAATGCCGTTCTCTGGCCGAGGGCGGCTGCAAGCAGGGCGCGTTCGGCCATGGCGGAGACTCTGGGTATACTTCGTAACCGGGCCCATGAGGCTTGAAAGCCTGGAAGGGTTGGTCTGCCCAAGCCGGAATCCCCGCCCCTGCCATGGCACGCTGAGCCTCCACAAGGTCCTGGTCCTTTGGGAGAAGGACCGCAAGGACCTCCTGGAGGGCGTGCTGGCCTGCTCGCGCTGCCCGGCTCAATACCCGGTGCTTTGCGGGATCGCCATCCTCCATGAGGATGTTCCCAAATACCTGCGGAGAAATTACCCCTTTATCGTCGGCCTCTGCCGCTCGCTGGGGGCCTTGAGCGATCCCATGCGCTTGGAGCTCGTGAATCTAGCCCTTTTGGACCTCAAGGACCCTGAAGAGGAACTCTTCCCCAACGCCGGGACCTACACGCGCCGCGCCGCCCGGCAGTCTCGAGACGGGGCCGGGTCCTATCTATTGAACCACTACGGCGATCCCGCCGCGCTGGCCTCGCCGCGCGAGCCCCTCTACGAGCTGCTCAAAGGCCGCGCCGCCCGGCCGCCCCACGCCGTCCTGGCGGATTTCCTCGCCCGCCACGGGAACGGCTCGCGCGGCAAGGCCCTGGAGGTCGGCTGTCACGTGGGGGGCCTGACCGCCGCGCAGGCCCGGCGCTTCGCTTTCGCCTACGGCGTGGACCTCTCCTTTGAGAACCTCCTTCTGGCCGGCCGCATCCTCATGGCCCGGCCTCAGGGCATGAAACACTACCGCCTCCACCGGGAAGGCGGCCGCGCCGCCCGCCGCAGGCTCGCGGTCGAGCCTTGCGCCAACGTGGAGTTTTTCCTCGCCGCGGGCGCGAGCCTCCCGTTTCGGGCGGAGAGTTTCGACGCGGTCTCCAGCTGCAACGTCATCGACATCGTCCCGGAGCCGCTGAAGCTTCTTGACGAGAAAACGCGGGTGCTCAAGAAAGGCGGGCTCTTCCTGCTGGCCGACCCCTACGAGTTCTATGGGGAGAAATGGAAGCGGCTCGAAACCGACAAGCGCAAAACGCCGCTTGAAATCGTCAAGGAGCGGCTGAAGGCAAGGCTCTCGATTATCGCGGAGGAGGATCACGTGCCCTGGGTCAGCCGCGCCTATCAGCGCGGCTACATGGTCTATTACAGCCACTGCCTGGCCGCGATCAAGCGGGGAGAGACCTCTGTCCGGCGCTGACCCGCTCATAGAAACCCGAGGCAGGGAAAAGTTATTTTCCGCCCTGCTCCAGGACGCCTTCCAAAAGCGCTATCCCGTGTCCGCCACCATCGAGTTGACCTACGGCTGCAACCTGCGCTGCGCGCATTGCTACAATCCGACGCATAAGGCCAAAGGCGAGTTGAAGAGAGAGGAGTTGTACCGCATCCTGGACGGCCTCAAGGAGGAGGGCTGTCTTTGGGTCACTTTCACCGGCGGCGAGATGTTCACGCGCCCCGACGTTTTTGATATCCTGGGCTACGCCGGGAAGCTGGGCTTGGTTCTCATTTTTTACAGCAACGCGGCCGCGATCACGCCGCAACGGGCGGAGCGGATCAAGGCGCTCAGGCCCATGAGAGTGGAGGTCTCCCTCTACGGCGCCACGCAGCAGACCTACGAGGCCGTGACCGGCATCAAAGGCTCCTACTCGGCCTTTCTAAGAGGGGTAAGCCTGCTTAGGGAACGGCGCATCCCGCTCCTGGTCAAGATGCCGGTCATGACTTTGAACCGCCATGAGGTCGCCGAGGCCTCGGACCTGGTCTCGGGCTGGGGGGTCAAGTTCCAGTACTGCGCGGACATCCTCCCCGGACAGGACGGGTCGCGTCAGCCCCTGCGCTACCGCTTGAGCCCTCAGCAGGTCCTAAGCCTCGACCTGGCCATGACGGGAGCGGGAAGCGCCGCGTCGGAGCTCAAGGAATGCCGGGCCGCCGAAGGGCTTTTCTCCTGCCCCTGCGGCAGAAGCTCGCTGGCCGTCACCCCTTACGGGGAGATGAATCTTTGCGTAAATTTTCCCGTGCCCCGCTACGATCTAAGAAGGGGGTCGGTTGCCGGGGGTTGGGAGGTCTTGAAAGCCTTCGTGGATGCCGCCCGGCCGGACCCCTCTTTCGAATGCCCGAGGTGCCCCTTAAACGCCTACTGCCGCAGGGGCGCGGCGGACGCCTGGCGCGAAACCGGCGACCTAAACGCCTGCCTGCCCTATTACAAGGAGCTCGCCGGGCTGGAAAAACAGGCCGCGGAGCTTCGCCCTGAAGCTTGAGGGGGAGCCTGCGCCGAGCCCTCGCCCCGAAGTCCTGCGCCGGGCCTTCATCTCCCTTTTGGCCGACGGCTACCTCGTCCGCGCCAAGGCGCGGGGAATGTGCATGGCCCCGCTCATCCTGAGGGGCGATCTGCTGACCGTCAGGCCGGCGGCCTTCGCCGAGTACTGGGACTATCATGTCGCTCAGGGGCGGCGCCGCATCTATCCCGCCAGGCACTGGAGGGCCACCCGGAATGTCGTCCCAAAGCAGCCGCACCCGGGGCATTAATGCCGATGAGCGCGGCATGGGATGCCTGGCGCTCTAATTTTTTACATCTTGCAGAAAGCTCGCGGCGCTGCGAACCTTGAAAGGCAGGTCTTTTTGGCGGCCGAGAAAATGGCGGTTCTCGGAGATTAAGCAGGACGCTCCAATATGTTGGGTATAGGCCGCGATAAAGGCGTCTCCCGGCTTGAGACCGCGAGCTTCATAAGCCCTGGCCAGTTCATAGGGGACTTCCATGTCCTCATCGACCGTGGTCAAACTTTCGATGAAAAGGACGAACGCGCGGAAATCCTCGGGAGCAAGATTCCTGCGTACCTCCAAGAAAACAGCGCGCGCGACCCTAAGCGCATATTGATCGGGGAGTTCGGCGAGAAGGTCCAGGAGCCGCTCCGAGGCTCGATTAGTTCCTTCAATTCCGAAGATGAACTCGTTACTGTCCAGGACGATGAGCAAATTTCTCTTCCCAAATTTCTTCCCTTGTTTTGCGAAGCGTCGCGATAACTTCTTCTCGACTTTTGCCGGGGAAGATGCCCCCCTTGCGGGCGATGCTCTCCCTGAGCCTTCTCAGGTGGCCCTGGGCTCTCCTGCTCCTCGATAACTTAGGCGATGCTTTTCCAATTTTCATCTCTCCTCAGTGTAGCAGATCAACCCAGCTTTCGCCAGGCGAGGGTTGGAGATCGCGGCAGCGGGAAATCATTCCTGCTGTCCATGGGGGACCAAAACAAGAAACTTAAACCGGAGGTGGCGTTGACGGAATTATTGGCGAGAAACGTCGGCAGGCTTTTCTTTCCAGGCGGGCCTGATATCGTAATAAAGGGTATCTGGGTCAATATCAGCGCCATTGCTCCAACTGAGAACTCCTTCCTCAATTTTGACGGAACGAAACATTGCCGAGTTTTTTCGGATGGGCTCAAAAATCGGACCATGTAGATATGGGCCAAGATCAATTTTTCTCCGGGCCCCATCCTCGAATTCCACGTTGACCCAAAAATCCTTCAAGGGCTCTGCGGATTTGACGCGTATGAGCTTCTGCAGCCTTCCCATAGTTTGACTCTAACGGTTCAATTGCCTGCAGAGGTTTTCCGGTCCGAGCAGCTAAACTTCAAACCTCGCGTTGGGCGATCCAGCCCAGATCTTTCTTCGAGAATAGGCGG
>CAYJXJ010000176.1:0-9683 GCA_964374095.1 uncultured Elusimicrobia bacterium | reverse complement strand
CCGGTCCCGTGCCGACCAATTTTTATGCGGTCAGATGGTTTGAGCAACAGGCTCCCAGATGGCGCGGGAATTGGGCATGAACCCCAATATGCTGGGCAAGCTGGACAACCACAAGCAGGAGCCCTGGAAGGCGCCGCTACCTGTCTTCATCGAGGATTGCTACGAGAAGCGATTTGGCAAACGCCGCGCAAACAACAAAAGCAGCTGAGCGGACCCGCCAGCCTCACCGGCCCACAGCAAGGAGGTTCGCATGGCCCATGAGTGTCCCGAGGTTCGATGCAGCGCCCTGCCCGAGGAGGACTCGCGGCGCTTCTTCCGGATCTGGCGGCCCCTTCTGCGGTTCGTCAACGAGAAACGGCAGATAGTCGCCGACTGGCCCAAGGAGCCGGATCCGGGCGCCGTCGATTGCGCCAGCGCGGACAAGCTTCGGGACGCCCTCTGGCGGGACGACGCTCTGCGGGAAGCCTTCATCACCGCCAATCCCGCCCGTCTTTCCGAACGCGAACTGAGCATTGTCGAGAGCTGGAAGCACCGCGTCGCCAAATCGTTTTTGGTCGTCCGGCATCTGAAGGGGCACAGCGTGTTCCTCGACGAAGGCCCTCCGTCACGCGCCTTTGGGGTCTCGGGGATCCACGATCCCATCGAAAGGGTTGTCGGCTTCCAACTCCCGGTGGCGGTGGCGGCGGTCCTGCTCCCATTCGAAGGCAAGATCGTCTACGACGGCCTAATGAAGCGTTATTCCGTCACCTTCGGCCCCGGGATGCGCAGAAATATCGCGGCGGCGTATCGCAGGGTGCGCGAGGCGGGCGCGGTCGTGACCCAGCTCAAGGATACGGCGGCTTAGTCAGGAGCGCGGCGGCCACAAGAGGCCAGCGGGCAACGGAATCGCATAAAGTTGTCCTAACGATACTTTCCATTGACAAATGGAAACTTATCGTTTATCCTTGAAGATGCCCGGGCCATGAAGGACGTATACGAGACCCTCGAACACGAGAAGGTATCGCTTTCTCGCCTGCGGGGCGAGGAGAGAGAATACCTTGCCGCCCTCTTCCGGCGTTTCGAGGAGGGGCTCAACTACCTCTCGTTCAAGCACCTCTACGCAGGCCCGGATTCCATGGTTTTCTCAAGCGCCAAGCGATTGGGAAGAGCGGCCGAGGAGACCCCGCTTTACAAGGTCTGTGATGACCTGGCCACGCGCCTTGGAATCGCCCAACGCTACCTCATCCGCGAGGAAGTGGTCCGCTACGGGGCCGAGAAGAGGCCGCCGCAGCGCGAACTGACGACGGGACAAGTCGCGGAATTGGCCGACTGCAGCCGCCAGGCGGTCCGGAAAGCCATCGTGACCTGGCGGCTCAGGGCCCGAAAGGTGGGGCGCCTCGCTCTCGTGATGGAGAAGGACGCGATCGCCTTCGCGCGATCGGTGCGACCCTATGGCCGCAAGCGTCGTGAAGGCTCAGGCCTCAAGCGCAGCACCGGATCATGGGCGAACCTTCAGGGAGCCACGACGCCTTGATTGAATTCGAATGGGGCGCAAGGAAAGAATCGGCGAACGCGAAGAAGCACGGGGTGACGTTTCCGGAGGCGGCAACCGTTTTCGGCGACAAGCTGGCGATCACCTACGATGATCCCGACCACTCGGCCGCTGAGCATCGATTCGTCACCTTCGGCATGTCGGAAGAGGGCCGCTTGCTGGTCGTGTCGCACACGGATCGCGGGAACAAGGTCAGGATCATCAGTTCGCGGTTGATGACCAAGCGCGAGAGGAGAATTTATGAAGAAGACTAGGCGCGACGAGTTGAGGGTGGAGTACCAGAGGTCCGACTTGGGCCGCGGCGTTCGCGGGAAGCACTTGAAGGCCTACCGGGGCGGCAGCAATCTGGTGCGTCTCAAGCCCGACATCGCCGCCGCGTTTCCGACGGACAAGGCGGTCGACGACGCCTTGCGTTCGCTGTTGAAAATAGCGCACCAGACTGTCGGATAAGTTACCCGCTAGGTTCTATCGAGGGGCCTACTTCACCGGTTCAGCCGCTAACCCGAAAAGCAATGGCCGCGAAAGCGTTCTCGCGCGATTCGCGGCCATCGACGAAAAGTGGGGTCCACGGCAGGACGGTCAGAAACGCTACCGCGGTAGCGGTAAGGATAAATGGAATGGACACTGCTGGCGGCCGAGTCCGCCTTCTCACGGCCGAGTCACCTTCATTTGCAAGAGGATTATCCCATTGGGGCGCGGCAACGGTCCAATTTCGGAGACCTGCAGCGGAACCTAGGTAGACGGTGAGAGATTCTAGCCGGTGGACACCGGGTTCCTGAGGCTGGCCTTGACAATATGTCATATATGACATATAATTAAGCAGGTCCTGCTCCCTTGGATAAACCACTTGTCTGGCTGCACGGCGAGGTCAAGACGCCGCCGTTCTCCCAGGAGGCCAGGATCGAAGCGGGGTTTCTGCTGAGGCGGCTCCAGAAGGGGGAAAGCATCGGCATGCCGCAGTCTCGGCCGATGCCGATCATCGGCCCGCGTTGCCATGAGTTGCGGATCACGGACACAGCCATAGAATGGCGGGTGATCTACAGGATCGATCCCGACGCGATCGTCATCGCCGAAGTCTTCAAGAAGAAGACGAGGCAGACGCCACAGGAAGTGATCGACCGCAGCAAGGACAGGCTTAGGAGATACGACAATGCGTGAATCGAAACGGCGACGGCTGGGAGCGAGGGGCTGGAAGGTCGGCAGCGCTCAAGAGTTCCTCGGACTGTCCGATGCGGAGGCCGCGTACATCGAGCTCAAGCTGAAACTGGCCGAGGCGCTGCGAAGGAAGCGCATTGAGCGGAAGCTGCCCCAGACCCGGATGGCGAAGTTGGTCCATTCGAGTCAAAGCCGAGTCGCGAAGATGGAGGCGGCGGATCGAACGGTCTCCGTGGATCTGCTGATTCGGTCCCTTCTCGCACTCGGCGCGTCCGGTCCCGAGATCGGCAGGACGATCGCGCGGGCGCAGGCCGCTCCGGCGGACCGATGAGAAAGGAACTGACGACGGGCGAAGTGGCTCGGTTGGCGGGATGCACGCCAGCAGCCGTTCGCTGGGCGATTCGTTCCTGGAAGCTGCCGGCGAAGGTCATCGCTCGTCAGGCTCATGGAGGCTCCAAAATCCCGCCAGACTGCCTCGCAATGGCTTGCCGTATGATTCAGGATGGGAGGAGAGCCGCTCCTGCATGGCCTTCCCGATACGCCTGCGGATATCCGCATTGATCTTCGCCGTGTCCTCCCCCCACGCGGGAATGGCAGTCCGCAACTGGGCCGGCCGCGGAGCCCCGGGCGTGGGCCGCAACGACCCCTGCCCCTGCGGGAGCGGTCGCAAGTTCAAGAAGTGCTGTCTCCATCGGACCACGGACCCGTTGCCGTGAGAGAATCCCGCAAGTGCCGTGGGCGGGATCCGCCATCGTGATGAACGGCGTCTTCGATCCCACCTCGCAAGCGAAGCGACGCGATCTGATGGAGGATGCGATTGCTGAACTCTCCGAACCGGCTCTGCGAAAGTGTCAACGGGAGGCGCGGGTGTCCGACGTGCTGGCGCGGTTGCTCGATCACACGTGGGAAGCCGCTCTCGCGGCGGGGTATCAGCTTCCGGGCGCGAGCACGGGAAGTGACGCATAGGTCTTTCGTCCTATTGGAGCAATCCGGCTCATGAGGTATAATGCCACGATTGAATCTGCTTGCCGGCGGAGATTGCGCCGGAGCGGTGCTGATTTCCAGGGAGACACCATGCCTAAATCCATCGGAATCGACCTTGGCACCACCAATTCCTCGGCGGCGATCAAGAAGGCCCGCGCCGAGGTCCTAAGCAACTCGGAGGGCGAGAGTGTCACGCCGTCTTGCGTGACGCTGCGCCGATCCCGGATACCGCTGCGCCCGCCGCAAGTCGTGGTGGGCCGCGACGCCCTAGAGTGGCGCAAACAGGATCCGGTCAACACCATCAGCGCCGTCAAGCGCCTGATGGGACGGAACTTTCAAGACGCCGAGATCCAATCCATCCTCGCGCAGCGCAAGCTCCACTACCGGATCGCCCCCCATTCTAAGGGCACGCAAAACAGCATCGGCGTCATGGTCCATGGAACGGAATTCACTCCGGAGGAAATCTCCGCGGAGATATTAAAAAAGCTGCGCCACGACGCGGAAAAGGAGCTCGGCGACGAGGTGGGCTACGCCGTGATCACGGTCCCCGCCTATTTCAACGACAAGCAAAAACACGCCACGCGCGCGGCTGCGGCCCTGGCGGGCTTGAAGGTGCGCCGCCTCCTGCCCGAGCCCACGGCCGCCGCAATTTCCTTCGGCATCGACTACGTCAAAGGCGAGGACGCGAAGACCATCGTCGTCTTTGATTTCGGGGGCGGCACCCTCGACCTCTCCGTGCTCACCATAAGCGGCGGTCAATTCATGGAGCTCGGAAAGGGCGGGGACATGTGGCTGGGCGGCGAGGATATCGACCGGCTGGTGGCCGATTACGTCCTTGAGGAGACCGCGCGGGCACATGGAATTTCCGACATGGCGAGTTTTATCGACGGCCAGGAGGAGAAGCGCAAATACCGCTTTCTGGGGGAGCTCAAGGCCGCGGCGGAAGATGCCAAGGTTTGTTTAAGCTCCGAATCCGCGGCGGATGTCGAAATCCGGGGAATTTTGGCCAAAGACGGCGGGCAAGACGTCGACGTCGAGGTAGAGCTCACCCGCGAGAAATTCGACCGCCTCATCGCCCCGGTCGTCGACGCGGCGGTGGACCAGGTGCGCAAGGTTCTGGAAAAAACCCAGTTGACCCCGGACCTCATCGACCACATTCTGCTCGTCGGCGGCAGCTCCAAGATCGCGCAGGTGACGCAGGCTCTCAAGGACGCCTACGGGAAAGACAAGGTGCTCCTGCATGAGCGGCCGATGCTCGCCATCGCCGAGGGCGCGGCCATCCTGAGCCACCGGCTCTGCGATTCCTACGAGTGTCCCGGCTGCGGCGGGGACGTCGCCCAAGCGGACAAGACCTGCCCGCTCTGCGGGCACGATCTGGAGAGGCACACCGTCGAGCACGGAGTCCTCGGCATCGTCCACGCCGCGGCCCACGATTACATGATACGCCTGGAAGACGGCTCCCTGCACAAGCTCATCGAAAAAAACACGCCCCTGCCGTGCGAGAAGACGGAAACCTTCAGGCTGGTTCATGCCGAGCAAAAGCTCGTGCACATGAAATTCTACAATCAGGTCGACGGCCAGGAGCAGTCCATCGGCGATTTCTGGTTGGGGGCCGCCCCCAGGGAGGAGCGACGGCGACGGCCCGAAGGCCCGCTTCAAGTGGACATCACGCTGAAGATCGATGAGAACAATCTCGTAGAGGCTTGCGCCGCCGTCAGGGAATTTCCCGAGATTCGGCTCTCCAAGGCGCTGTCCCGCGGCAAGGCCGATGAAAAGCTCTTGATATCGCTCGAAGATCTCGTCAATGAGGCCAACCAGAAACAATATCGCACCTACGTGGCCCAGGACCTCACTTACCGCTGCCTCTCCCTTATCGCGGATATCCACGGAGTGATCCATCCAGACACCGACGCGGCCGACGCGGCCGCCTGCGCGCGCGCCTCCGAGAAAATCGACAAGGCGCGTAAGATGGCGGAGGGCGGGCATTCCAGCAGGCCCACCATCTGGTACGCTGAGGCGGCGATCGATGGCTTCGGCGACCTCATCAGGCCGGCGACTCAGGTGGAGATTCAAGACGCCGTGCGAAGGCTTGAGCAAGCCGACGAGCAGGGGAACTTCGAAGAAAACGTCGAGGCATTGGGGAATCTGATGGAAATTCTAGGCGAGAAGCTGGGCGCGGTCGGCGACCTGATGGAAATTCAAAAGGCTGCGGACCTTTGCGCGCGCTTCGATCCCGGAAAATCCCCGAAATTTTCCCATGCCATCAGCGCGTTTCGCGAGGAGATCGGCTGCGGCGATGCCGAGAAAGCCATGAAGATCGTTGCGGATGCGATGCCTGAGGCGCTTGCGGTGGTTAGGTCCCACGAAGGCACGGCCGGCATGATCCATAAGGGCATCGCCAAATAAAACGGCCCCCATGCCCTCCTGCCCCGTCTGCCGACTGCCAAGCGTCCCGCCCGAAGAGGCGCAATGCCCCCAATGCGACGCGGATCTGACCTGCTTTAGGGCGCTTGACCGCCTTCCCGACGAGGCCGCCGCGGCGCCGCAAGCCCCTCCGGCCCGGCTTTCAAGACAGGTCCTCAGGGGTTTGGCCGCCGCGTCGGCCTTGAGCCTGATCGTCTTTCAATTGCTGGAGATGAAGGCCATGGAGTGCCGGCTGATGGAAAGGCAGGCGGCGTCGGCCGGCGCGGTCGAACGCCTTTCGACCGCCATGAAGCGCCAGATCGAGAAGCTCCGGGAGGAGCGTGGCTTGCGCAGGGCCGCGGTTGCCGGCGACTTGCGCGACGCGCTCAACGACCCCGGCGCGGGAGCGTTCTGGACCTATCGCTTCGGACGGCGCGACACGGCCTGGTCCGTAGCCCGGCGTTTTTACGGATCAGGCCGCCTCTATCCGGTTCTCTTCGAGCACAATCCGGCGCTCGGCGTTTACACGGTCGAGCCGGGCGAGCCGGTCCGCATTCTAACGGATGCGGCCAAGGCCCGAGCGATCTACGCAAGGCTCCGGCTCGACGGAAACGGCCGCCGCTACTGGATGTACCGAATCGCGCAGGGCGACACTCCCGCCTCCATCTTCTCGAAATTCCGCGCAACGCCGGGCCGAGCCGGCCGCGGAGTTGAGCCCGGGGCCAGAATTGAAGTCCCTTTGGAACCGTGAAGGCCCTGTTCTCATGAAGCCCGACGCGAAAGCAGCCGAAGCCCTGTCTCGGGCCGAGAAATTCCTCGCCCGGAAAAATTATCCCGAGGCCCTGAAGGCGTTCGAGGCCGCCCTTGCGCCGGCCGCGCCGGAAGTCCGCGCGCGCATCGCTGAAGAGATCGGCGTCTGCCGGCGCGAGATGAATAATGACCGGGTCGCCATCCTTATCGGGCGCGCCGAGAGGCGCGCCGGCAAGGATGACATCGAGGCTCTGCGTTGCCTCGATGGGGCGCGCACCCTGCTTGCCGAAATACAGGGTGCTGCGGGCCTGGAGGCGGGGAAAAAAATCGAGGAACTGCGCCGCCGCTGCCTCGACAGCCGCAAACTCCAGCAGGCCCAAGACCTTGAGGCTGCGGGAGAATTCGGAAAGGCCGCCGAGCTTTATGGAGAGATCGCGGCCGGCTCAAACGATGAACGAACGCTCATCCGGCGCGCCGTCTGCCTGACGCGAGCCGGAAAGCCGTCCGAGGCGCTCGCCTGCTTGGAACGGCTGCCCGGTCCGCGGCATGCGCAGCCGTCTTGCGATGCGGCGCATCTCTATTCTTATGGCTTCGCGCTGGCCTCGGCGGGCCGCTATTTTGAATGCCTGCGGGCCTGGGACATGATCGAATGCCGCGACGACTCGTTCGCGGCGCAGCGGAGCGCGGTTTTCTCGGCATTCGCGCGCGGACTGCTCGGGCGCCTGCGCGAGTCAGCCGATCCCCGCGAAGAGGAAGTCCGCTACCTCTCGACCCTGGCGCGCGAGCGCCCGAATCTAACCGAACTTGCCCAGGCCTGCAGGCGAGCCTGCGTCGAACGACTGTGGAGCGCGGAACGCTTTGAATCGGCGCGGGAACTCCTGCTTTGGCCCTCCGCCGCGCTTCCCGAGGGAAGGCCGCCCTCGCCGGCATTACTGCTGCCGCTGGCCCAGATCCTTTACCGCTTGGCCGAGACCTCGGGGAAATATTTGGACGAGTTCGTCTCCGTCTGGCTGGCCGCGGTCCATCATCCCGCGGCGCAGGCGGCTTTCTCGACCTGCGCCGCCGACGCCGTGCGCGCCAAGCTCATCGCGATGGCGGAGTCTCTCCTATCGGAGCGCGCGCAAACCGGGGACGCCTCGGCCAAAAGGGCGTGGGCTCTTTGGATCATGGAAAAACCGCTGGTCGCGGAGCTTCATGCCTTGGCCGGGCGTGAAGCGCAGGCCCAAGGGCTCGTCTGCCCGCCGCGGCATGCCGAGCGAGCGGGGCTTTGCGAGCCCATCCTCCACCTCATCGCGCAGCGGCGGTCCTTTTTCCGGGACGAGGAGCATTACCTTCGCACCGGTGCCTGCTATTCCGGGGGCCTGCGCGGCCTATTTCACCTGGAGAACGGGGAATTGGACGAGGCCCAGGCCACGCTGCCCGTGGCCCAGTCCCCAAGCTCGCGCTGTCTAGCCTACGCCAGACAGCGAGTTGATTTTGCCTTGGCGCTGGAGGCCCTGGAGAAAGGATCCGCCCGGCCGGAGCGCTTCCTCAAGAGGTGCGCGAACCTATTCGCCCTATCGCCCGCCTATGAAAAGGCGCTCATCGATGGGGCCCTGGAGGCCCATGACTCCGGCAAGCTCGACCGCTATGAGAAGGCGTTGATGCTCGTCCACGCCAAGAGGCCCGGCCCCGGGATCAATAAGGCGCTCTCCTTGCTGCATTCGCGCCTGGGTGTTCGGCTTTTCAACGAGGGCGCGATTGATCCGGAAACCCTGGAGCTCTACTTCGAGCGCTCCTTGGATCTCGACCCGGAAAACGAGCTGGCCCGCAGCAATCTGAGCGGCGCCCAGGCCGACCGTGAACTCGAGCGGCTCCACGACGCCATCACCCTGGGCAAGAACAACGCGGCGGCGCGCATCGCCGCTCAATCGAGGCATGCGGAGGTCAAGGATTTCTTTTTTGAATTCATGGGACAATGCCTTCGCGAGGCCGGCGATGACGTTCCGGGAGAGGGGAGGCTCCTCGTGCTGCTGGAGCTTAAGAAAATGTGCTCCGCTGTTGACGCCTCGCATCCGATTCTGGACCAAATCGAGGCTTCGCTGGCTCCGGTGGCTCATCCATGAACCCATTGCGCGTTTTGAATCTCAAGAAAGGCGCGACCAAGCGCGATCTCCTTCAAGCCGCGGCCGCAGCCCTGCGCGAGCGCAAATACTCGGTCCAAGACATCGCGCTCGCCCAACAAGCCCTCATGGATCCCGCTGCGCAGACCGCCTTTGAGTTCGTGAGTTTCCTGGACGCCGGGGCCCCTCCACCCGGGCCTAGCGGCGAGGCGGAGGTCCCCGCCCAGCCGCTCGAATATCTCCCGATCTTCGAGAAAAGACCCTGATGCAAGAAATACTGAAAGGATTATTGGCAAAGTATGTGGAGAATAGTTCCTACTCCGAATTGACGCGGGATCTGCGAAAGGACGGGTTCGGGGAATTTGTCGATGCCATCGATAAGGATCCTCAACTGATGGAATTGCTGGCCGAACTCAGGCGAGAGTATTCCGGGGACGAATTAGATGATACCGAGTATGGGATCATCCCCGTGGATGCCCCGTCGGCGCGGGGCATTCCCGTGGAGCATCACGGCAAGATCAAATTCGATTCTCAAGCCTGTTTGAAGTCATGCCGGGGGAATTGCTGCAAGAACCGGAACTACCTGATGATCTCCATGCCCGACATATACCGGATAGTGTCCTCAAAGTCCGCTTCATTTCTAGGTATCCATTCCACCAGGGACTTGTTTGACCGGAAACCACCCCTCGTGGAACTAATTTTTGGGCTCATGGCACGGAACTGTGGGTTGAGAAGGAGCGCGTGAGCGAAGCGAACGC
>CAYJXJ010000175.1:0-9751 GCA_964374095.1 uncultured Elusimicrobia bacterium | reverse complement strand
AGGGATGGTAACGAGTCCAGCTTTTTGTTACTGCACACCCTGTGAACGCTTACGTTGGATCCAGAGGCAGCCAGCGCGATTTGTCCTCGTTTCCATAGATACGCCACACCCGGGTGAATTCCTCGGTCTTGAGAACGGCGCGCTTGGCTTTGGAGTCGACGGCCACTTTGGATTCATCGAATAGGGCCACCACGCTTTTGGCGAGCTCCTGCTGGAGCTGCGACGTCTCGAAAACGTCTTTTCGGTCATCCTGGCCGAAAATGGCGGCAAGCAAAGGGGCGGAAAGAAGCATGGTGGCCGAGAGGATAAGGCCCGCGGTTTTATGGCGATTCACAATGCTCTTCAAGGCCTAGTTTAGCCCCGGCGTCCCGCTCTTGCCAGAGGCTTAAAGCCTAAGGGACCCCGGGTCTTAGGGCCCCCGGCATATTCCTCAAGCGGCGTGCCGCGCGGCGGCGCGGGAGGCATACCCGACGTGTTGAGTGTTGAGACCTGGCCCCATTTTGACGTTGACAAGCTTTCCCCCATATGGGACCATTGGGCCTAGCGCTCGCATAGGCCCTTCGGTCTGGGCGGGGGGTGGTTTATGGGCAAGTGCTTGAAGGCGGTCGCGTCTTGCGCGTGCCTGGCGGTCGTGGCGGCGCCGGCGTGGGGCGGCTCGCCGGGGACTGACTTCGACCAGGGAGTCCGGGTCGGGCCGGTCTTGGAACGGACGCGGCAGGAATCGAAATCGACTCCCTCCCCAGAGGCTCTTCCCGAGGACGCCGTGTGGGTTTCCTTCAGCATCGAGGATCTCCAACATCCCGGCGCCAAGGGGTTCCCGCTCGAGAACCCGGTTTTCTCGAGCGCCCGCTCGTCGGTGTTTCGGGTCGCGCCCGAGCGTCTCCCCGAGCTCGGCGCGTTCATGCATGAGAAATTCGGCCGCTGCGGCGGGTTCTTCGCCCACGGCAGCCGGCTCGAGGCCGAGGCCGATCTCCGCGAGTCCGTGGTCCGGGCCGCCGCGGCCTACACCCTCGATCAGCAGGCGGTCGTGGCGCCGCTGGTCGGCCAGGTGAAGGAGTCCCAACTGCGCGCCGTCATCGAAGGATTGGCGGCCCACCATACGCGCTACTACCAGCACGACGCGGGCGTGGCCGCGGCCAAATGGCTGCAGGCCCGTTGGCAGGCTTCGGCCGCCGCCCTTCCGGGCGCGAGCGCGCAGCTGGTGACCCACGCGAGCTGGAGGCAGCCATCGGTCGTGCTGACTTTCCCGGGCTCCGAGACCCCCGACGAGGTGGTGGTATTGGGTGGGCACCTCGATTCGATCGGCGGGATGTGGGGCGGCGGGGATCGGCGGGCCCCCGGCGCCGACGATAACGCCTCGGGGATCGCGGTGCTCAGCGAGGCCGCGCGGATCCTGTCCCAAGCCGGCTGGCGGCCCAAGAAGACCGTGCAGTTCATGGGCTACGCCGCCGAGGAGGTGGGCTTGCGGGGCTCCAAGGAGATCGCCGACCGCTACGCCCGCGAAGGCAAGAAGGTCGTCGGGGTCATCCAGTTGGACATGACCAATTTCAGGGGCTCGGCCGACGCGATCTATCTTCTCAGCGACAACGTCGACCCGGCCCTGACGGCCTTCCTGGGCCGCCTCGTGGAAACATATTCGGGCGTGCCGCTGCAGTCGACCGCCTGCGGTTACGCCTGCTCCGACCACGCCTCCTGGACCCGCGCGGGCTTTCCCGCCTCGGCGGCCTTTGAGTCCGCCGTGGGGAACATGAACCCCAACATCCATACCCCCCGTGACACCCTGGACAACTCGGGCGGAACGGCCGAACACTCGGTGGCTTTCGCCAAGCTGGCGGTGGCCTTCGCCGTGGAGCTGGCAAAGACGGCGGCGTCTGCTCCCGCGGCGGCTTCCCGCTGACCTGCGGCAGCGCAGGCGGCCGGGCCCGATATGACCCCTTGACGCGTCAAGGGGTCGGGGCTACACTAATTAAGGAACGGCATCCCCCGAGGCCCGAATGCTGGAATTCATACATCGGCTCCCCTGGCGCGTTCTCCCTTCCATCCTGGCGGTTATCAGCCTGGGGCCTTCCACGCTGGTTCGTGCCGAGGACGAGAAGGCCCTCCGCGAGGAGGCGTACGCCTTTAGAGACAAGGCGCGCCAGTGGGGTGACGACGCCCAGTCCATGGATGAGCCGCAGCGCCTGAAAGCCTCCCTGGTCCTGGACGACGAGTTGGCCGCCCTTGAGAAGAGAGCCGCCGCCTACCCGGACCTCCGGAAGTACATCCTGAGCCTGCGCAGCGCCCCGGTGCTGTCCTGGCGGGACCGTACCGATTCGATGCGACTGGATTTTTCCAGGCCTCGCGACGCGCCGGGACTCCTGGAAGCCGAGATGCGCTGGAGGGACTTCCTGGAGTTGCGGGAAGCGGCGAAAAAGGGGCTCTATCCGGAGGTCTTCAAGGAGGCCAAGGCCAAGTGGGGGCCCCACATGGCCGGGTACGACTTCCTATCGACCGAAACCCAGCGGAGGCTGAGCATCGAGGAGATCTGGGCCCTCTGGCGAAGCTTCAAGGCCAAGAAGAAGCTCGATGAGTTGGCGGCCGCGGGAAAGCCTCTGGATCTGCGCGCCCTCAAGGCCGACCTGGACAAAATCGAGAAGGGACTGGGTTCGGGGGAGGCTGGCTTGCGGACGCTGGCCGCCGAAGACCTCTCGCGGATTTTCGACAACCTGAGCGTCAACGTGGGACAGGTCTCCCCGAGTGATGCCCGCGTCTTCGGCGACTTGCTCTCGCGCATGACCGTGCTGGGGGCGCGGGCTCCGCCCGACTCCCAGGTCCGAATCCAGGAGGGGATCAAGCGCTTCGACGAGAGCCTCTACACCCAGCGGGAGAATCCCAACCTGACCCAGCTTCAGGCCCTGTGGAGCAGACTCAAGCCTCCCCCGCCCCCGGAGGTGAAGGACGGCGCCAAGCTCGCGGGTTCGGAGCCTCCTCCGGGAACGTTGAGCGTGGCGGCGGCCATGGCCTTGCTGGAAACTCGCAGGGTTCTCATGGCCTCGGGCCTGCCCGTTGATCCGATACCGCCGGCCCTGGTCGAAAAGGCGCTCGAGACGGTTTACCGCCATAACGTGGAGGCGCGGACCCAGGAAATGGAGAAGGCCGCGCGCGGCCTGGCGCTGACCTTGCCGCCCGGCTCCCCGTTGCGAAAGTCGCTCTCCGAATCCATCGCGGCCCTGGATCGGGAGCGCGACCCGGCCGCCGCGGCCGCGCTGCGAAAGGCCCTCCTGGACAAGACGGCGGCCGCGGACTTCCAGGACCAAGCCCGCCTCTCGCTCAACACGGGACTGGTGGCAGGTCTCCAGAAGGACCCCGCCGCGGCCCAGGCGCTCTGGAGCCACCCCGGCCTTCTCGAAAAGCTCGAGCGGGACCCCTCGGGCCTGACGGAGGAGGATTGGAGGCTCCTGGGAGGCAAGGACAGTCCCGCGGTCAAGCGCGCCCTGGCCGAGTTGGCGCAGGACCAGGCCGCCGTTGAGCTGGCATCCAAGGGCCTGGCCGCGGCCCGGGGGGACCTCCAGAAGTTCCGCAGGGAGAGCCTCCCCGTGACTCCCGCGGGGACCGTACTGACGCTCGAGGAGTTGGGGATGTCCAGCCGGGACTTCCAATTGGACGGCGGGCCGGTGACGGTCTCGCGCGTCGTGGTGCAGGACTACGGCGAGCACGGCCGGGGCCTCATGATCGAGACCGACCGGGGGCGCCGTTTCGAGGCCTTCGACAAGAGCTCCATCGTCGAGATCAGGACCATCGAGGGCAAGGAGCGGACTGTCGCGCGGTTCTATGCTCCGGACGGGAGCTTGCGCGCCGTGCGGGATGGGGATAACACGATCGAGGGAGAGTTCGACGGCGCGGGACGGCTCGTCAACGGTTTCCAGATCACCGGGGCCGGCGACCGGCTGGACGTCAAGACCGACTTCGATCCGGCGGGGCAGATCGCTTATCAGCTTCTGACCAAGCGCGGCAGGGACGGGGCTTTCGAGCAAGTCGAGACCAGGCTCACGGACGGCGTCGTGGTCTCGGAGCAGGTCGTGCGCGGGACCGGCGAGGCGGCCGTGATCATGTTGACGATGAACGATCCCCGCACCGGCCTTCCGGTCCGCCACTCCATCCACGGGCCCAAGGGCAGCGAGATCAGGGAATTCGGGGCCGACGGCTCCTCGACTTTGACCATCTACCGGAAGGAAGACGGCGTGACCCAGACCCTCAAGGTCGACCCCCGGGGCAAGGCGAAAATCGAGGAGGCCCGCTTGGCCGACGGGACGCGGCTGCGCGCCATCAGCCCGAACATTACCGAGGTCATCGATCCGGGCGGCAAGTCCCTCGGCTTTCAGGTCGACATCCACAAGGAGCATGCTTGGACCGTGGCCGCGGAGATCCTCAAGGTCATGGGTGTCGATGATCCCACCCGCGAGTTCAAGGGGATGCTGTGGGCCTTCATCAGGGACGCGCTGGAGGGTGAGCCAAAGACCTTCAAGAGCGTTCGCCTCGTCCTGAGGGCCGACGGCGGCCTGGAGATGATCAAGGAGCGGGCCGATGGGACCCGCGTTGTCGACACGGCGTACTTCAGGGAATCCACGCCCTTCAACAAGGAGAAATTCGGACGCGCGCTGGTCGTCACTTCCACCGCCAAGTATGACTCCCTCGGCAAGGTCCTCGAGAGCGACCCCCGGCGCCAGCACGAGTACCTCAGGAGGTTTTTGTATTGTTCACATTTGACTTGGGGTTACGACCTGGAGCACACGGAGAAAGGAGGCTTGGGCTCGGACAAGAAGGTTTATCAGTGGGGCGTGATTTGCTGGAGAGATCCGGGTCCCAACCCCGCACCCGAGACGGTACCGGGGTACGGGGGCTTCGAGGTCAAGGGCGAGGTCAAGGAGGACATCCCGGGCACCTCGGCCCTGGCCCGCCTGACCAAAGCTTTCCACAATGCGCCCATCCTCGGGCACGCGGTCGAGGCCCTCGGGGTGGTGGGCAAGACCGTCTACACCGGCATCGTGGGCGCCGGGCAATTCGCCATCAGCGCCACGGGCTCGGAGACCTACGAGGTGGAGGCCGCGGCGACCTACTTCAAGAATCCGATCATGCACGCGGCCGTCGACGAGGAGGATTTCGTGGCCGGGATGAGCCCCGGCGCCCGCAACATACTCGACGCCGAGGTCCGCAAGATGCGCGAGTACGAGCTGCGCAAGCAGGGCATCACCACCCAAACCACCGAGCTCTCCAAGTACAACGATATGATGAGCGCGCCGATCACGGCCAAGCACCGGGTCCAGGCCCTCAAGCATTTCGGCGCAGGCAGCTACGGCGAGCGGATCGCGGCCATCGGGGAGGAGCCGGGGAGCGGGTGCGTGGCCTCGGTGTTGACCGCGGTCTGCGGCGGAGCCATGACCTTCGCCGAGGGGACGGCCGAGAACCTGCCGCTTTTGCTCGCCACGGCGGGCCTTTCCCGCGCCGCGGCGCTTGATCCCGCGAAGTTCTCGGGCTGGGCCGCGCGCGGCATCACCCTGGCCGGGGGCGCTGAGTCCGTGGTCACCCCCTTCATGACCGGGATGTGGGTGACGGGCGGGGCCGACAACGCCCTGGAGTTCGCCGACGCCCTCAACAGCCATGACCGCGCCAAGGCGGTGCGCACCGGCTCGCAGATGGTCGCCGACTTCGGCTTCGCCGCGGTCGCGGTGCAGGGGGCGCGCAAGGCCTCCAAGCAGCGGGCCGCCATCGAGGAGCGGGTCCGGGCGCTCGGCGAGGCCGAGGCGGTCCGCCTGACCCCGGAGATACTGGCGGAGCTCGAGCGCCCGGTCCCGGTAAGTCAGCCGGAGGTCAAGCCCGTCGAAAAGCCGGTGGTCAATCCCAACGCGCCGGTCGCCCTGCGGGGGCAGGCCGGCGAGCGGGTCGCGCGCCGAGGGGCGGACTCGACCGAGTTTCTCGCCGAAGGCGGCCTCTCGGATCTCGTCGTGCCGATGGAGCCCACCAAGTTGGGCGGGACGCAGGCGGGCCTGGGGAGGCAGAACGTCGAGACCCAGATCACCCAGCTCAAGGGCCAGGCCAAGTCCCATATCGAGGACCACATCAAGAAGAAGACGGGGGAGTATCAAGAGACCGACCTGTTTCGCGACTCCCTGAGCGGGGAAATGAAGCCGACGCCGGAGGCCCTCGCCAAATACATGCGGGAGAACAAGTTCAAGGTGAAATTCGACAAGGACGGAAATCCCGAGGGTATCGAGGCCTGGGTGGACCCGTCGGGGCGCGTGTGGGTGACCGACATGCACCACCGCACCATGATCGCCTACCTCGCCTATCTGCGCGACGCCGTGGGCGTGCCCGCCCACCTCATGCCGAAGGTCTACGTCAAGATCGCCAAGGGCAACGACTTCCGGGGCGGCGGCAAGACCCAGGCGGATTTCTACGAGGCGCTCGACGCGGCCGGCAAGGGCTGGTTTCCGGAAAAGCAGCGAGCCTTGGCGGACTTGATGAAGAAGGTCAAGGCCGAGAACCCCGGGTTCGACGACGCGCAGGTCCGCCGCCAGGCCATCTACGAGCTTTACGAGACCCTCCCCAAGACCTTCGCCGACATCAAGGACGTTCCCATCCGCTCCGCGATGGGGACGGCCTTCCACGAGAACCGCATCAACGCGGACTTCTACAAGGACTACTTCCAGTTCGACGTCGGGGAATGGATGTACCGCAAGGGCTGGACCCTGGAGAGCGTCGCCCAGATGCTCAAGGACAAGGGGGTCAAGATCGACCCGGCCAAACCCCTGGAGACCAACCCGGACGTGCTCTTCTTCATCCGCGGGGAGATCCTCAACAACACCGCCTTCAATCAGATCATGAAGACCCGCCTTCGGGGCCCCCGCGACCAGGTGATGCGGGAGATCCTGGAGAATTCCCGCGACCTCTACCGCGCGGAGCGGGTGCTTCGGGAGCAGGGAGGAGTGCCGGGCGACATGTTCACCGCGGTCGAGACCAGCGTCAAGACCAGCGTCAATAACGTCGACGTCTATGCCGCCGACACGGCCAAAATCCAGAAGATTGTCGACTATGTCGCGGCCCAGAAGGCGCGGCTCCTGGAGGGGACCCGGCTGGGCACGGAGGGGATGCGGCGCCGGGGGCTTCCCAAGGAGACCATCGAGGCCTTTGAAAAGGCGGCCCAGAAGGAGATCAAGATACTCGACGCCGCCCTCGAGAATTGGAGGGGCCGCATGGACAAGGCGGCCGAGCTCGACGGGAAGGCCGCGGGCCTCAAATAGCGCCGAGGAAGCGCCGCAGGGTCTCGCCGGATGTTGAGTCCGCCGAAATCTCGTAGATCAGAAGCTGCATGAGGCCCAGCTCCGCGAAGGTGTAGCGCGTCTCGTGAGGCAGCAGGGAGTCTCTCACCACATACTCCCGCGCTCCGGCCGGGCCCTTGGCTGCGGTGATGACGAACGCATGGGTCGTCCAGTGCCGCAGGGCTTCCTCGTGGGGGATCTCGGAGACATCCCGATTGTACCAGCCCACGCCGGCGAGCAGAGGACCGCGGCTTGCGAGGGCTTCCTCAAGCTCGTTCTGGGTCGCGATCCGGCTGGCGGCCTTGAAACCCATGCGAGACATCAGGCGCGGAAACTCGGCCACGTTCAAGCCGTCGGTCTTGAAATCCTTGCCCGGGAACTCCGCGCCCACCCGGTCGAGGAACCGCTCGTAAGTCATGGCCTTGCGCAAAGGCTCCAGGGCCGCGATGGGCAGATCATAGATGGCCCGGACCCAGCAGTCCTCGAAGGCCTGGACCGGACCGGTGGCCGCGCCCTTTCGGGCTTCGCCGTGCGCCCGGGCCAGATGCGAGGCTCTCTTGGACAAGGTCACCTGGAAGCGGGAGAGGGGTTTGGGGATGCTCTTGGATTCGATCCCTTGGAGCAAGCCGCGCAGGCGGGCCTGGACCTGGAAAGGGTCGCCTCCGGCGCCGGCGAGGACCGCCTCGACCGCGGCGGCCAGGGCCTGAGCGGCCGGGATGTCCCGCGCCGGGACTTTTTCCCGGAGCTTGTCGGTCAGATGGAGGTACTCGGTAAGCTCCGCGTCGCCGACCGTTACGCCGCCGGAGGCCAGCTCGGCGAGGTCCTTGCGCGCGAGCGCGAACTGTCCCGCGAAGAGGTGCAGGGCCAGGGCCTCGGCCGCGGGGGCGGCCTTCTCGTCCACGAGCGCCCAGAGCCGCCGCGCCGCGGCCAGCAGATCGTTGGTAAGCCCCATGTCCCGGCTGCGCAGAGCCTCCGGCAGGGGGTCGGATTTAGGCATCAGGGCCTGGAGCGCGGAGCGCAGAAATCCCGCCGAGCCGCTGGGGCCTGGTCCTGGAATCTCCATCCGCGCCGGCCGGGCGGGGGGGCGGCGAAAGCGGGACTGAGGGCGGAGAGTCCCCCCGGACCCCGCGGTTTCCAAGCTCCCATCCGCGAGAGGCCCCTGAGGCAGGACGGCCGCTCCCGAGTAGAGTCCCTCGAGCTCAAGCTCAGGCAGGGCCTGGGGGCCGGCCATGGCCTGGGCCCACGCCTCGAGGCCGTGGAGGACGGCGGGGTCCGCCCGCGGTTGCGCGGCGTCGAAGGCCGTGAGACCATTAGAGCCGGGCGCGGCCGGACCCGGGGCCAAGACCGGCGCAAGCGCGGGGGCGGGAGTCGGGAGCGGCAGAGCGGGGAGCATGGCGTTGGGCCTGACCAGGACCGCGGCCGCGGCGGCCTGAACCGAGGGCATCACCCCCGGCGTCATGGGGCGGACGGTTCGAGAGACGCGCAGCCTTTGCGCGGAGGCCGGAGGGGGGAATAGGGCGCCGGTCAGGCACAGGCATGAGAGTATGAGTACTCTGGGCAAGTATACAAAGAGCGGCGCGTCGCCCGGTGGGGGCATGGCGCGATATTATTGCTTCCCATTAAGAACCGGACCAGAGGCGTAGGGCCTAGGGGGGCGGGGCCTTATGGCCCGGCCGCTAGGCGACGGCGATGATGTCCGCCAAGAGGGTCGGGACGGTCCGGAAGTGGGCGTCGGTCGTCACGAGCCGAAACCCGTGCTGCATCGCGGTCGCCGCGATCCAGAGGTCGTTGACGGGGACCGGTGTTCCCGCGCGACGCAGCAATCCGAGGATGACGGCGTAGCGGTCGGCGGTCTCGCGGTCGATGTCGGCCACGAAGACCCGCGGCGACGCTAGGAAGGAGGACAGCCCGCGTTCGTTCTCGGCGGTTTTCGCGCCTTTCCGAAAACCCGCCAGCAGTTCGCCGATGACGACGGGATTGAGCCAAAGCTCGCGCGCGCCGCGCACGCGGGCCGCCACCTCCGGATGACCGCGCAGCATCGCCGAGTAAGCCGAGGTATCGAGGAGCAGCCGCATCAGGCCCAGAGGTCGGGCTCGATGCGGCGTTGGAGCTCGATCTCCCGATCGAAGGCCGCGGCCTCCTTGGCGGACCAAGACCCGATCAGGTGGTCCAGGTCATGGTGGTCTGCGGCCTCCCGCCGAGGAAGGAGCTTCTCGATCAGGGAAATGACGGCCATATTCAGGCTGGAATGCTGCCGCTTGGCCGTCTCAAGGATGAGACGGGCCACTTGAGGGGGGACATTGCGAAGTGTGATGGCCTTTAATGAGTGGAGCATTTGTGCATCACTATGTGAATCGTTATGATGCATAGTATAGCATGCCCAAGCCTACGCGTCAAGGCCGGGCGGGGCGGGCCGCGTGTCCTAGGATTTCTCCTTGAGCGAGACGTGCAGGTGC
>CAYJXJ010000174.1:0-9916 GCA_964374095.1 uncultured Elusimicrobia bacterium | reverse complement strand
CGGTGGTGGTCAGGCCCACCGCCGCCGCCCCGCGCGCGCCCGGGGCGGGGGCCTCCCCCCCGCACCGGGGGCCCGGGGGGGGGCCGGGGGGGGGGCGGGGGCCGCGGCCCCCGCCGCAGATTTCAGCCTCGCATTTGGCGCTCAAGCTTCACGCCAACCCTCCGTTCGCCGTTCTTCTGGACGTCCGCACCCCGGCCGAGTTCGAGGGCGAACTCGGCCATATCGAGGGCTCCGTCCTGATCCCCATAGACGAACTCGAAAATCGTGTTCCGGACGTCCCCCCCGGCCCGATCGTCGCCATCTGCCGCAGCGGCAAGCGCGCGGCCCGCGCGGCCGAAGTCCTCACGCGCGCCGGACGCCCACAGATTTGGATACTCGCCGGCGGCATGCTGGCGTGGAACGAAGCCCGGCTCCCCGTAAAGGGAGCCAAAACCAAAGGAGGTCCGGTATGAAGGAATACGCCGACAAGGACGTTCTGGTCTCAACCGACTGGGTCGACAAGCACGCCCAGGACGCGAACGTGCGCATCGCCGAGGTGGACGTCGACACCAAGGCCTATGACGAAGGCCACATCCCGGGCGCGTTCGGGTGGAACTGGCAGACCCAGCTCTGCGACACCCTGCGCCGCGACCTCATCCCCAAATCACAGCTCCAAGCGCTTCTGGGCCAGAGCGGCATCGACAACAACACCACCATCGTGCTCTACGGCGACAACAACAATTGGTTCGCTTGCTGGGCGTTCTGGCAGCTCAAGATCTACGGGCACCAGAACGTTAGGATCATGAACGGCGGCCGCAAGAAGTGGCTCGCGGAAGGGCGCTCCCTCACCAAGGACGCCCCGTCCTTCCCCGCCAGGACCTACAAGGCCGACAAACCGGACTTCAGCCTGCGGGCCTATCTCAAGGATGTCGCCCCCCTCGCCGGAAAGTCCAACGGCTGGGCCCTGGTGGACGTGCGCTCCCCCGATGAGTACACGGGCAAGCTCCTCTCGCCTCCAGGCCTGCCCGAGACCTGCCAACGCGGCGGCCATGTGCCCGGGGCCTTCTCCATTCCCTGGGGCAAGAACTGCAACGAAGACGGCACCTTCAAGAGCCCGGAGGAGCTTGAAGCCCTCTATGCCGCGGCCGGCATCACCTCCAAGAAGAAGGTCATCGCCTACTGCCGCATCGGCGAGCGCTCGAGCCTGACCTGGTTCGTGCTCAAGCATCTGCTCGGCTACAAGACGGCTCTCAACTACGACGGCTCGTGGACCGAGTGGGGGAACCTCGTGAGCGCTCCGGTGACCCGGGGGGAGCAGCCATGACCACCTTCAAGGCCCAGGGCTACAAGGAGCGGCGGGAGAAAGTCCCGCCCTTCGAGATCCACGTGACGAGCTACAAGGCCGGGAAGGTCTATCACTGCTCCGTCGACAACGTCAGTCCCGGCGCGGTCATCTCCCGCGCCGAGGGCAAGACCCGCGGGGAGGCCGAGGCGATCGCGGTCGGCAAGGCCAAGGACTACCTCTCGCGCACTAGGGTGCTGCCGGGGTAGGCCTCCCCGTCGGTCGGTAAGAATATCCACCGTACTTGGAACGTTCCAAGTACGGTGGATAAGTTCGGAGCCTAGGACCCGCCCGGCCGCTCGGAGTACTTCCGGCAGCCGAACTCCTTGGCCAGCTCGTCGTCGATGCCGTCGGCCGCGCTCGAAAGGCCGCCGAGGATGCGGTCGAGTTCGTCTTGTCCCAGGCCCTTGGTGGAACGCTGGAGCACGCAGAGCACCACGTCCTTGTCGGTGGCCAGTCCGCAATTGACCAGGTTGTTGTTGATGTCGAGAAGCTTGCGGTAGAAGGCGACCATGAGCGCATCCTTGGGCAGGTAGGCGATGGGGCTCACCACCCGCAGGATGGCGCCCTCCTTGTTCTCATTGATGAAGAGATAGACCTCGGCCGAACCCCGCATCAAGGTCCAACCAGGGGACCCGCTCGAGGTTTTAAACTGCTGCTGGCTGGCGTTCAAGCCCACCCGGGTGAAGAAGTTCTCGATCAACTGGGTCACTTCCGCCGTCGAGCCTTCGCTGACCGGGGCTTCCGTTCCCCCAAAAAAAGAAGCCAAGCTCATGACGCCACCTCCGATCCGCATTTTCCGCAATAGCGCACCCCGGCCGGGACCTGGGTTTGGCAGGCGGGGCAAGCCGCCGGGCCGCTGCGCGCGACGGCCACGGCCTTCGCCCCGGGCTCCTGCGGAGCGCCTTCGACACTCTTGGCGGTCTCCTCGGCGCTGGAGCGCTCGATGCCGCAGGTCTCGCAGTAGCGGGGATGCGCGCTGCGCGCGCCGCAGATCGGGCAGTAGCGCGTGGCCGAGATCTGCGACCAGGCGTCGACCACCCCCTTCAAGCGCTCGTGCACGAGCTCCGCGGGGATGGCCAGGCTGATGGTGGGTCCCACGATCATGGCGTTCAATCCCACGACCATCGCGAACTCATCGAAGAGGGGCCCCCCGGAACTGCCCGGGCTGGTGGCCGCGTCGGACTGGATGAATTTGCGGCCCTGCAGAGTCTGATTGAGGGCGCTCACGATCCCGCGGGTGATGCTGTACTCCATCCCCATGGGATTGCCGAGGGCCATGACCGACTGACCGACCTTGAGGGTGTCCGAACCCCGCATGGGCTGGACCTGGCCCTTCGGGGCGAAATGGATGAAGGCGATGTCATCCTCGTGGAAGGAGCGCAGGACCGGGCATGCCACCTCCGTTCCGACGGAGGTCTTGATCTTGACGTTCCGGGAATAGCCGACCACGTGGGCGTTGGTCGCGACGACCGAACCGTCCGCCACGAAAAATCCCGAGCCCAGGCCTTGGCCGGGCTTGACCACGACCACGGCGGGGCGGACCCGCTCGTAGAGCTCCTCGATGGAGAGTTTGCCGCCGGCGTCTGGCACGGGTTAAGTGTAGCTCCCGGCCCGGGGTGTGTCAAGATAAAGCCGGTCACGAAGCCGGTCCGCGGTCACGCTTTCATTCGGCCCGTCAGCAGGACCAGCGACCGGTCGTAGCGCTCGGACATGTCGAAATGGCCGAGGCCGTGCTCCTCATAGGTATGCCGGATGCCGAGGGCCTTGAGGTCCCTCGAGAGCCGACGCGCCCCGAGGTGCAGGTAAAACTCGTCGCGGGTCCCGCAGTCGAAGTAGAGAGTCTTGAGACGCCGGAGGGCCCGGGCGCCGCGGCGGCAGGCCACCACGGGGTCTAGTTCCTTCCAGCGCGCCCAGACCTTCGGCAGAAGCTCCCCGGTCCGGAGGTCGAAGGGCAGGTCGAATCCCATGGGACTCCGCGGGTTGGGAGAGTAGCAGGCCGCCATGGCCATCATGTTGACGAGTTCGTGCTCGAAGAGGTCCTTGCGCCGGGAGCGCTTGAACTGCTCGAGATACCGGCGGGGAGAGGCGTATTTGCGGCCCAACTCCGTCACCACCTTGGCGATGTCGCGGGCGTAGCAGGCCTCGAAGAGCATGTCCCCGCTGTGGCAGGCCATATGCCCGAAGAGGCCCGGGCGGCGCATGGCGAGCGTGAGCGCGCCGTAGCCTCCGCTCGACTTGCCCATGACGGCCCGCCCCTCCGGCCTGCGGGAAACCATGAGCTTGTCCTCGAAAAAGCCGATGAGCTCGTCGCAAACGTGGTCCTCGTAGCGCCCGGTGGCGGTGGAGTTGAGATACTGGCTGCCCCCCAAGGAGGTGAAGCAATCCGGCATGACGAGCACGCACTCCCGAGCCTTGCCCTGGGCGATGAGCCGGTCGAGCCGTTCGGCGAGGTTCTCCTTCCACGGGTTGACGTTGAGGGCCATGCGCCCCGAGCCCGTGAAGCCCACCAGGTAGTAAATCACCGGGTAGCGGCGCCCGCGCGCCGGGTAGGAAGGCGGCAGATAGACCGGGACCTCCCGAAGGTGGGGGTCGCCCAGGGGGTTGCCCTTGAGGACCTGGCTCGAGACCGTCTCGATCTGGACGCGCCCTTTCATGGTTCTCTTCCCATATCCTTAGGAATCGAACCATTTCCTTTGGTCATGGTTCTCTTCCCATATCCTTTGGAATCGAACCATTTCCTTTGGTCATCCCAGCGCCCTCCTCAGGGATTGCCCCGCCCCGGCCAGCCGCCGCCGCGCCGGCCCCGGGCCGAGTCCGCGGCGGGCCATCACCACGGCGACCTTGACGCTGCCCCCCGCCCGCCGAAATAACGACTCCGCCCGGCGGGGTCCCACGCCGCCGAGGTCGGCCACCAACCGGACGGCGCGCATGCGGAGCTTGCGCGAGGTCGGCCTCAGATCGACCATCCATTGGTCATGGACCTTGCCGAGGCGGATCATGGCGGCCGCGGTCAGGGTGTTGAGGACCAGCTTCGCGGCGGTCCCGCACTTCATCCGGGTGGATCCGGCGATGATCTCGGGTCCCACGCGGGGGGCGATGACGATCCGCGCCGGCCGACCGGGAGGGCGGGCGTTGGAAGTGACGAGGACCGTGGCGCAGCCGCGGCGGGCGGCCTCGCGCAGGGCCGACCGCACGAACGGCGTGACCCCGGAGGCGGCCACCCCCACCGCCACGTCGCGGCTCCGGCAATCCCGCGCCGCGGCCGCCCCCGCGCCCGCGTCGTCCTCGGCGCCCTCCCGCGACCGGAACACCGCCGCCCGCCCTCCGGCCATCACGGCCCGCACCTGGCCGCGGCGGGTCCCGAAGGTCGGAGGGCACTCGGCGGCCTCAAGCACGCCGAGGCGCCCGCTCGTGCCGGCCCCGAAGAACCACAACCTTCCGCCCTCGGCCAGCGCCGCGGCGATGGCCGAGACCGCGCGCGCCATCGCGGCCGCTTGGCGCCCCACCGCCAGAGCCACGGCCCGGTCCTCGCGGTTGATGAGCCGGATGAGCTCGTGAGTCCCCTTGAGGTCCAAGTGCCGTCCGCGGGGGCGGCCCCGCTCCGTGGGCAGGGCCCCATAGAAGCGCCAGCCCCGAACGCTCAACGGGAGCGCCCCGAATCCGAGTCGGGGGTCAGGCCCATGACGGTCAACGCATCTCCTTACGACCGTCAGGACCAGACGCCTCCGGCGTCAGGGCGTCGGCCGCGTCGGGGTAGGGTTCGGCGACCGGTACCGGCGGGATCATCGTGTCGATCAGAACGCCGGTCTCCGGGGGCCGGACGGGATCGGCGATCCAGTCGATGATCCGGCGGATCACGTCCGGGGTGAGCATTTTCAAGCCTCGCTCCTTGCCGGCGACGATGACCGTGGTGTTGGCCTCGCCGGTCGTGAGCTTGGCGATCCGAGCCAGAAGCCCCGTGTCGCGCGTGGAGCCCTTCTCCATCGCGCCGTGGATCAGCAGGATCGGGCGGTTTTTGTAGGCGCGCATCGCGTTGACGGTGAGGACCTCCTGGTAGCGCAGGCCGGGAGAGAGCATGACGACCATCCGCGTCTTGGGCCGGATGGCGGCGTACTTGAGCGCCAGGCTGCCGCCCAGGTCCGCGCCGATGAGGCCCACGGACTCCTCCGCCGCCCCCCGGCCGGCCAGATAGGAAGCCGCGGCCTCCGCGTCGAGCGTCATGTTGGCGAACTCGTTGTACTCGGGGGTGATCTTGAACTTCCTCCAGCCCACGGGCTGCCCCTCGGGCGAGCCCGTGCTCAGGCCGTGTCCGCGAAGATCGGGGGCGATATAGCCGTAGCCCCAGCCCGCCAGGGCGCGGCCCACGGGGGCCCAATCCTCCATCCGCCGTCCGGTCCCGTGGAGAAGGATGAAGGAGAGGCGCCCCTCGCGGGCGGGAACGTATTTGGCCTTGAGAGCCCAACCGTCCTGGGTCTGCAGGTCGATCAGGAGGCCGGGCAGGGCGCGGGGCTTGGCGGGCGCCGCGGCGGCGAGGGCGAGGGCCGCCAGGAGCGCCGGCAGGGCGAAAGCCGGCGTCACGCCCCCTTCAGGATCTCAGCCGGCTTGAACCAGAGCGCGACCTCGCGGCTCGCGTCCGCCTCGTCGGAGGAGGCATGCACCACGTTCTCGAACTGGCCGGCGGTGGTGATGCGCCCGAACGAGCCGCGGATCGTTCCCGGCGCGGCGTGCTCCGGGTTGGTGGCTCCGGCGACGAGCCGGGCCTTGCCGATCGCGTTCTCCCCGCGAAAGACCAGCGCGATCACGCGGTGGTCCTTATAGCCGTGGAACTCGCCCCGAATATAACGGATCAAGTTCGGGAAAAAGGGCTTGTCGGCGAGGGCCTTGTAGTGCTCCTTGGCCAGACCCGGGGTGACCGCGACCAGCTTGGCCGCGACCAGCTCCAGGCCCGCGGCCTCCAGCCGGTCGATGGCGAGGCCCGTGAGCTTGCGGTAGAGCCCGTCGGGCTTGATCAGGATCAGGGTTTTTTCGACCGCCATGGTCGGGCATTCTACTGAGTTCCGGCGCCCCTATGCAACGGCCAGCGCCTCCCAGCCGCGACGGAGCCCTCCGCCGCAAGAACCGCGTCCCAAGCCCTGGCGCCGAGGTGTCAAGCGCACGTAGAAATGTCCGGTGTTCGGCCTAGGAAGTGCCGGCACTTGAAGAAACTTAAGTTTACTGTTATCATGATAATAGTAGATTAATATTTCCATGCTACGACTGCCACGCCTCCAGACCCTCCGGGGTCGCGGCTCCCGGCCTTGCTTCCTTTGGGGGCCGCGGCAGGCCGGAAAGAGCACTCTCCTCAGGGAATTGTTCCCGGCCTCCCTTCTCTACGATCTTCTGCTCGCGGAGGAATTCGAGCGCCTCGTGCGCCGGCCTTCGCTGCTGCGTCAAGAGATTTTGGCCTCCCCCCGCCGCGGTCCCATCCTCATCGACGAGGTCCAGAAGATCCCGCCGCTGTTGGACGAGGTCCATTGGCTTATCCGGGAACGCTCCGCGGAGTTCGTCCTCTGCGCTTCGAGCCCGCGCAAGCTCCTCCGCTTGGGGGGCGGACTGCTGGGAGGGAGGGCGCTCCGTTACGAACTCCACCCCTTGGTCTATCCGGAAATCCCGGACTTTGACCTCCTGAGGGCCCTCAATCACGGCCTGCTCCCGCCCCACTACCTCTCCGACGACCCGGGACCTCAGCTCCAAGCCTACGCTGGGACCTACCTGAAGGAGGAGGTGGCCGCCGAAGCCCTGACCCGCAGCCTGCCGGCCTTCGCCCGGTTCCTGGAGGCCGCCGCCTTCTCCAACGGGGAGATCGTCAACTTCCAGAACGTGGCTTCGGATTGCGGGGTCAGCCGGCCGACCGCCGCGGCCTACTTCCAGATCCTCGTAGACACGATGCTGGGGCGCTTCCTTCCGGCGTTTCGCAAGAGGCCCAAGCGGCGGGTCATCCAGACGCCGAAGTTCTACCTCTGCGACATCGGGCTGGCCAACGTGCTGCTCAAACGGGGCCTTGTCAAGCCGGGGGGAGAGTCCTTCGGCAAAGCCTTCGAGCACCTCGTCTTTCAGCAGATCGTCGCCCACAGCCACTACTCCGGGGGGGGCTATCCCGTGTCCTACTGGCGAACCGCCTCCGGCATCGAGGTGGATTTCATCGTGGGAGACGGAGAAGTCGCCGTCGAGGCCAAGGCGGTGCCGGAGGTCTCGGAGCGCCATACGCGAGGCCTGGCCGCCTTCCGGGAGGAATACACCCCGCGGGCCCGCGTGGTGGTTTCTTTGGACCCCCGGCCCCGTCTCCTCGCCGGGACGCGGGTCCTGCCTTGGAAGGACTTCCTGGAAGAATTGTGGGGCGGGAAGCTGATCCGCTGAGACGGCCGGGCGCGGCGCTTGTCGGCGTGGGGGAGAACCCGGAGCCCCGGGATCAAGCACGCGCGCGGCCCGACAGCCGTCCCCATGCCGCGGCCGTCTCGGCGTCGACCGGGAGGATGCGGCCGTGAAACCGGCGGGAGCTGGGAGATGCCCTGGTGGATCTCGCCGACCGTCAGCACGCTCAGGCCCGCCACAGGATCAGTGTCCGGCCGGTCGGAACTGCTCCCAGGTTTTCTTGTCGGCGTCGTATCTTTCCCACCGGCCCGTCTCCACGTCGTAGCGGAGGGAACCGGACGCAAGTGATCCCGAGGTTGAGCTCAGAGTGTCCTTCCAGGACTGCCTCTTCGGCTTGGGCACCCCGGCCTGACCGCAGATCGCATCGAGGCGGTCGGCGAGCTCCCGCTTGTCCTGGGCCGAGGGCTCCAGACGGGACAGGAGTTGGATGTCGAAGGGGTTCAAGCGCTTGTTCTTCCTGTGCAGTTCCTCGACGCGCGCCAAATAGCGCCGCAGCACCGGGTCGACGCGGGCGATGTGATGAGCGAGGTTGAAGAGCCGGATACTCTCCGGGAGTTTGGGCTCCCAGATCAGGGAGATGATCTCCGCGGGAAGCTCGATGCCGCGCGCGGTCTCGAAATACCATGACGAGAACTCATGGGCGCGGATCTGCCCCGGGGTCGGAGGATGATTCTCCGTCCAAAGCGTCTTTTTCGGCGACTCCTGCGCCGCCGCGGGCCGGGGGCAGAGCAGACAGTGCGCGAGGATGAGCGTCGAAATCATGGCTGCCTCCTTCAATACCCGACCGGTCATTTTGACATTTAAGGGAGGTTCTTGCGGCCGTCCGCCTCTCGAAGAACTTTTCTCAGGCCATGTCCGCGGCGCGATAGCTCAGCGCCTCCACGGTCTGGCGCATCGTCTCCGCCGTGACGGGCCGGGTCAGGACAAACCAGAGGTTGGGGAATTCCCTCTTCAGGACGGAGACCTCTTCTTCCGCCAGGCTGCCGCCGAACATGAGCATCACGGGAATGCGGCTGAACTCGGCGTCGGTGGAAAGACTGCGCATGATCTCCACGCCGAACAGCTGCGGCGTGAACATCTTAAGGAGGATAAGGTCGGGCCGGACGGATTTGATGAGCCCAAGCGCCTCCTTGGGCTTGGCGGTGTGATGCACCGCGTCCTCCAGGTGAACCACCGTGTTGATGATCTGCAGCATCTCCAGGGAGTCCTCGATGACGACGATGGCCAGGGGCTTGCGGACCAGCGCCGATTTGGGGGCGGGCCCGGAGTCCCCGAATGAGTTGGCGACGCGCTGCACCGCGGCTCGTATCTCCTCCATGTCGAAAGGCTTGGCCAAGAAGGCGCGAACGTTGGGATGTTCCGTCATGATGCTCGCGAAGGTCGGGTCGAAGCGCAGGCCCGACACCATGATGAAGGGAGTTCCGGAGAGGTCCCTGTTGGCGTGGACCGACCGCAGGATCTCGGTGCCCGTCATTCCGGGCATGATGAGGTCGCAGAAGACCAGGTCGGGGCCGAGGCGCGTGATTTCAGAGAGACCCTCTTGCCCGTCCTCGGCATAGTCGACCTGATGATCGCCGATCATCCCGATGAAGGTCCCGAGGAGCTCCCGGATGGAGGGATCGTCATCAATGACCAGGATTCTCACGCTGAGACTCTACCCTGTGTCCGGGGGATGGGTCAAGCCCGGCCTGCGCCTCCAGTATCTGGAAGCGCAGGCATTCGCAAACCCGCCGTAGAATTGCCTACTATTTCCCGGAGATGAAGCCCGCGAAGAAGTCCCGGCCGGGTAAACCGCCGCCAGCGGCCCCGCCGCCCGCGCCCGCGGCGGTCCCCCGCGCGCCCCGCAAGCCGGCGGGCCTCTCGGCCGACGAGATGGGCCGCCAGCAGAAGGAGATCTCGGTCTCCGAATTCTTCACCAAGAACCGCCATCTCCTGGGCTTTGACAACCCCCGCAAGGCCCTGCTCACCACGGTCAAGGAGGCCGTGGACAACGCCCTCGACGCCTGCGAGGAGGCCGGCATACTCCCCGAGGTGGCGGTGAAAATCGAAGCCCTCGGCGAGGGACCGACCCCTCCCGCGCCGTCCCAAGCCACCCGCTTTCGCGTCACCGTCGTCGACTACGGCCCCGGCATCGTGCGCCAACAGATTCCGCGCATATTCGCCAAACTCCTCTACGGCTCG
>CAYJXJ010000173.1:0-9984 GCA_964374095.1 uncultured Elusimicrobia bacterium | reverse complement strand
GGACGATCACCCGTCCGGGTCCGCCCCATCCCGGGAATTGCTCCGCCGGGAGGAGCCGGAAGCCCTCGCGTCCATCGGGCCAGGCGTCTCCCACCCCGGTCGCGAACGCCGATAAAACCGCGGCGGACAGGATCGCCGCCGCCCCGCTCACGCGTTCAATTGAAGGACGGAGGCCATCAACCGCTTGAAGACCCGGTAGCCCTGGTAGGTGGCCCATACCTGGTAGACCCCCAAGGCGACGGTCAGGGCCGTGGCGATCCGGCGCCCGCGCTCCGTAAACTTGGGGCTGCGCCAGATAAGAGGGAGGACGAAGGGGCCGAGGGCCAAAAGGGCCAGCGCCGCGACCCACGTCGGCTCATAGTACCAGGGGACGCGATCGCCCAACCCGGCCCCGCAATGCCGGCAGAAATTGTCCGCCGCGTCGATCGCCCCCCGGCACCCCCAGCACGCCGGGGGGGCGGGCGCCTCAGCCACTATGGATCGGAGCAGTCCCGGGTGTAGCCGCAGGACGGACAGAGGATCCGGCACTTGCGGGCGAACATCCTTGCGCCGCAGAGCGTGCAGTCCCCGTCGGAGGCCTCAGGAGCGATAGGCCGTGACCTGAAGCTCATCTTCCTCGGCATGAACGTGGATCGTGACCGTCCGGGCGCAGGCATGGCACTCTTCCTCGAGCATTTGCCCGTCGTCGGCGCTGGTGATGTGAATCTCGAAGGTGTCGTCGCAGTACGGGCACTGCACCGAGGTCATTTGGTCCATGTGCTTCTTCTCGGGAACCGCCGTCACCTCGCTCAAGACCGTCTCGAGATGCGTGTCTCCCGGAACCTCGGCCTCGGGACCGCCCTTGGCGAGACCTTTCGGCTCGGCGGCGGGACGCCCGCGCTTGCCGGAAGCGGCCTTCTTCTTCGGTTTAGCCTTGGCCACCTTCACGCTCCCTTGCTGATCTTCTCCAGCGTCAACCAGCGGTTGGTCCCGGCGAACTTCTGGTGCATGCGGGTGCGCGGCTCGCCGTGGGGAGACTCGACCTCGGAGAGCTGGAGGTCCGCCAAGCCCTCGAGGCCGTGGGTGCGGAAGCGGCGCAGGGTGTTTTCCAGGGACATCCCCACGGTCCGGAAGGCGAGCAGCGTCGAGAACTGAAGGACATAGCCCGCTTGGCCCAACTGGGCGTTGGTGATGAGATGGCCTTCCTTCTTCGCCTTGCCCCAATGCAGTGAGGGCGAAAGGTTGAATCCCAGCATCTGGTCCGGGTAGTACTTGTGCACTCCCTCGGCGAAGGCGTGGGGGTTCTCGATGTCGGTGGTGTTGTACTCGGCCCAGATGACGTCGACGCCCAAGGACGCCGCTTCCAGGGCCCGGTCGATGGCGTGCGGCACGCCCCCGCCGCGCCCGCCCGGGACGGCCCCATCCACGGCATCCGTCCGGGCGATGATCACCAGCGGAACTCCGGTCGCCTGCACGGCCGCCTTGACCGCGATGAGCTTCTCGATCCACTTATTGGTCGGGACGAGGACCTTGTCGCGTTTGGTCCCGTGGTGCGCGACGATATGCCCGCAGGTCCGCTCGGCCGGGTCTTGATCCTCGAGATGGACGCCGGCCGCCCCCGCGCGGATGAGCTCCCGGACCAAGGTGAAGGTCTGCGTCGGCCCGCCGAAGCCCGCCTCGATGTCGGCGAAGATCGGCGGGGCGTTGAGGACTTCCCCGCCCGTGTCGTAGAAATGGCGGTCCCGGGTGCCCTCGATGCCGCGGATGAGCTCATAGACCAGGCCCACCATGGCGTGCGACGGATAGATCCCGATGTCGGGGTACATGCTGTGGGCCACCGCCAACTGCCAGCCGCTGGCATAGATCGCCTCGTAGCCGAGGTCGGTCAAAAGCGAGGAGGTCAGGGCGTCATAGGCCCCGGCGGTGCACAGGAAGGACTTCTCGGGCGCCACCTTCCGGCGTTCGAAACGCTCTTTGAGGATGGACCGCAGCTTCGCGGCGGGATGGATTTCCTCGTGGGGAGCGTACATCTTGGCGATTTCCTCAGTCGGATAGGTCCACGTCTTGATTCCTTCCGGCACCGGCTTGGCGACTTCCTTAATCATGGTTTCGCTCCATTCCCGAGCTTTTCGGTAGCGCTCGGCCACCGCCGCGGAGTCATCCCCCCCGCGTTGGTCCTTCAAGATCTTCTCCAGTTCCAAATCAAACCACGCCGAGACCGCCGACGGGGTGAGGCGCGTCCCGTCCTCCGCGACGACCGCATGCCGGATGCGCTGGGCGATCATGAGCCGGTAGATGCGGTCGGTCGCGAGGTCTTCCATGAAGGCGCCCAGGGGCTTGCTCGCGGCGTCGTAGCCCTTGATGAGCCGCGCCCCCAATCCCGAGAGCACGCCGAAGCGGTACTCGATGACGGTGCGGATCGCGTCCCGCGTTCCGGCGACGGTGACGCGCCCCACGCCCTTGGGGTTGGGGGTCAGGTCGGGCTTGCGCGGCGCCTGGGGGTGCGTGACGTGGAGCTGGTTGGGGGCCGGAAACTGCGAGATGGCCCCCTCGTGCTGGTCGGGATGCCCGGTCCAAGCCCCGTCGAAGCCCGCCGCGGCCTCGTTTTTCTTATCGACCCGCAGGCGCGCGAGGGCGCGCTCGTTTAAGTCCGGGTCGGCCCGGTCCGGGAACAGCGCGGTCATGCCGCCGATGGCGAGTATCCCGCGGCGATGACAGCAATCCACCAGGCGCAGGCGCAGGTTTTGGAAGAAGGGGATGTCGTGGGGGATGGTGTTGCGGTCCGGGAGGATCCACCCGGGGTCGGCGAGCTTGAAGTGCAGGAGGCTCGCCATATAGTCCCAGCGTCCTAGGTTCAAGCCGATGATGTGGCGCCGGGCCGCGAAAATGATCTCCTCGACCTGGTAGGCCGCGGGCAAGGATTCGACCAGGAACATCACCTTGGTGGTCCCGATAGGGATGCCGATCGCGGCCTCCATGGCCGCGAGCAGGTCCGACCACCAGGCCGCTTCCTCGGCCGACTCGGTTTTCGGGATATAGAACCCGAGCTTGCGCTGAAGGCCGGACTCTTGGACGGCCTTGCGCCGCAAATCCGCGGTCTCAAAAAAAACGGCTCCCAAGTCCAGGATTGCGGCCGACGCCTTGTCCCCGGGGAGGAATACCGCCTCGTCCAAGGCCAGTCCCCGGGGACGGTAGAACATGAGCTGGGCGCTCGGCTTGATGCCCACGGTCTTGCCCTTCGCCTCGTCGGAGTAGCTCAACGTGCCCCGGATCGCGGCCGCGGTGTGGGCGTGGGATAATCTCGCGTGGGACCATTCCGACACGATGGAGTCCTCGCCGTCGGGCATGCAGCCGGGGTCCTTGGCGTTGCACATCGACACCAGGTACTTGGCGTTGTCGGCGGGTCCCGTGATCTGATTGCGCTGGTCGCGGGCCCAGTCGGGAAGCCCCAGGCGCCATGACCCCGACGTGGCCTCGGACTCGGGCCGATAGCCGGGCGCGCGGCCCTCGAGGGCCGCGCGCAAGGCCGCGGCGCGCTCGCGGAGGATCTCCGCGCGCCGGCCCTCGAAGGCCTGCCGCAGGGGGCCGATAAAATCCATAAAGCCTTCGGGCAGGGGCGGGGCTTTCTGGGACGTCGGCGCGGGGGCGGCGGGGGTCATCGGCGGGCTCAAGCCGATTCTACATGGTTTGGCCGGAGTATTCAACAGCGAAGGCCGCGTTGACGACGCAACTGTACGCGCGTACAGTTGCGCGAGGGGAGCCGAGCCCTCCTAGGACCATGGACCCCTCTCCCCGGGGGTCCTCCGACCCTTCCGCCAAGCGCGCGCGCCTGTTACGATCCCGGAGTGCCCTCCGCAGCGGAGTCTTAGGACTCCAGGAGGTCGCATGCCCACCAGCCTCGCCATCCGCATCGGAATCTTTTCCTGCCTCGCCGCGTCGACCCTGCCCGCCGCCGCCCAAACATCCCGCTGGGATTTCGACGCCGGGGTCAGCGCCCGCGCGGCCCTCGCGCAAGCCGCCGCCCTCGGGATTGGACGGCAGCCGGCGGGCCGTCCGGCGCCGTCGCCGATCCGGGCGACGGTCAACAATGACTACAAGATCACCCTGGACGTTGAGGTGACCAACAGCGTGGCGGTCTATCACGGAACGGGGGCAACGTCCGACGCGGTCGCGTTCAAGCAGGTGTCCGGCTCCCGAGACAAAGCCTCCCGCATCCGAGGAGAGGGCCCCTTCGCCCAGCTCAACAGCGACAAGCGCGAAACCGACAAGAGCGTGGTCGGCGTGGACATCAAGGGCGAGTCGCTGCTGAGCGTCAAGAAGGACAACCGGGGCCTGCCCTACCTGGCGGTCGCGCTCACCATCAACGACGTGATCGACGGGATCAAGTTCAACATGGCCACCGCCTACACCGCCGACGCCGAGTTCACCCGGGGCTCCTGGCAGGACCTCGAGAACGGCCTTCCCGTGGAGCTCAAGCTCACGGAGCTCGGCGAGAAGATGGCGGCCGAGGGCGCGACGGCGGCCATGCAGGCCGCCATGCGGGCCATGCGCGACGCCCTCAACGAGAAGCTCCAACCCCTGGGCGGCTCGGCCGGCCAGGTCCGTCTCGACAGTTTCGAGAGCGGCGGCCGCACGACCTATTCCGGCACCAAGAGCCGGCTGGAGCTCCGCGGCGGCGGAAAGACCACGGCGGCGATGAGCTTCGTGATCTCGGCGCCGTTCTAGGAGCCTGGACGGCTGGTCCGCCGGGACCGGCTCCCAGCTCCGGGAGCCGGTCCCGGCTCGTGAGCAACGGCGATGGGCACCGTCCGCGCCAGCCGCGCCACGTCGCAATCCCGTGGCGTGGCGTCCTCCCAGACCAGGCAAGCCATGTCCGCCCGCCGCCTCAGGGCCACCAGAGGGTGGTGCCAGACCCCGGGCCGGTAGGAGATCCCGCGCGGGCCCTCCAGCCGGAAGGCCTTCAGGGTCGAGAGGTCCGGACGATCCCCGCCCAGCGCGACGATGATCAGGCAGCGCGCGGCGTTGCCGAGCGGCAGGAACACCTGCGTGGAGAAGGCATGCCGCTCGAGGAGGCGCACCGGAAAGACCCGGCCCCGAAAGGGCGAACAGCGGAACACGCAAAGGTTGGGTTTGGCCCCGGGCCTGAGGCTGCGGAGATCGGCCAGGAAGTCGGAACGCCGCGCCGTTCCCTGGTTGGCCGGGGAGGCGGCGCCGGCTTGAATCACGTCTCCGTAGGGCCGGTAGCGCGTCGATGTCAGGGGCTCGACGGACAATGCTTCCGGGAGGCCGCGCCTGGTTTCTCTCCCCATATCTACAGGGAACCTGCCCCTCCATATATTTTGGAAGGGCAGAACATTCCTTCGGTCATAAACGCTATATTAGCTAATTGCGGCGGACGCGCCGCGGAGAGATGTTTCGAGCCATTACCTGCCCCAAAATCCTAATCGCCGCCGCGCATTACTGCGCGGCCTGGGATGGGCGCGCCGCGCCTCCCCTCTCCGGAGCCTGGGCCGGGCTCAAGGCTTCACCCAATGCCGCCCCCAAGCGCCGGGCTGAGTTCGCGGCCGGCCGCCGCTGCGCGGCCGAGGCCATCCGCCTGCTGCGCGGAGATCCGGGAGAACCCATCGGAGTCAACCCGGACCGCAGTCCGCGCTGGCCCGAAGGGTTGGTGGGTTCGATCACCCACACCCCGGCCTTCGCCGCGGCCGCGGTGGCCAGTTCCAAGAGTCTGCGGGGCCTGGGGATCGACTCGGAGAGCCTCTCGCGCGCCTCGGCCGCCCCCGCCATCCGGCGCTTGGCCGCCGGGGACGCCGAGCGCGAAATTCTGGCGGCCCTGGGTTGGGAGGAAGCATCCGGGCTGCTCCTGCTCTTCTCGGCCAAGGAGAGCTTCTACAAGTGCCTCTCTCCCCTCGTGAAAAAGTTCTTTGATTTCGGGGCCGCCGAGCTTTGCGGCATCGACGCGGCCGGGACGTTCCGCCTGCGGCTCACGCGCGGCCTCGGCGCGGGATTCAAGACGGGATTCACCGCGCTGGGGCGCTTCGCGCGCTCCTTCGGGCACGTGCACACGGGGGTGGAGATATTCCAGTGATACTCCGCGGACACGAGGCCCGGGGCATCTCACTCCCCCAACTGTACGCGCGTACAGTTGAAACGACCGGCTGCGGCCACAACAACGACCTCTCCTCCGCACCCTCAGGGGGTCAGGGTTCCGAGAGAGGAATACACAAATGATCCCCGCCGAGACCGGCTGGAGGCCGTTCCGCGTCCTTGCGCCCGAGCTGCGCCCCGATTCCCCGCGCTCCCTGCGCTCCCCGCTGGGAGTCGGAGACCGCCTGCGCGCCGCGGCCTTCGCCGAGATTCAGGCGCGCGAGGCCTTCCTGTGGGCGGCCGGACGTTACGAGGACGCCCCGCCCGCCGCTCGCGACGCCTGGCGCGCCTTGGGCGCGGCGGAAGACCGCCACCTCGGCTGGCTCTTGGGAAGGCTCGCGGAACTCAGGCTCGATCCGCGCGAGCGCGGGGTCTCGCGCCGGCTGTGGGACTCGCTGGTTTCATGCCCGACGGCGCGCGACTTCGCGTGGTTCATGGCCGCGGCCGAAGAGCGGGGACGCCAAGCGGGCCTGCGCTTCCAAGCCGCGCTCCTCCAAGCCGATCCCGCCACCTCGGAAATTTTCGGCCGCATCGCCGCGGAAGAGGAAGGCCACATCGCCCTCGCGCGGAAGTTTTTCTAGCGCCCGGCAGGGCGCTGGTCCTCACGACCATCAGGAAGTCCTTTGGTCGTCATGGGCTAGCGCCCGGCAGGGCGCTGGTCCTGGCGCCATATGGGAAGGCGCCGGGGCTAGGGCGCGGCGGGACGCCGTCCCGTAACCGGCCCGCGGGGAAGAGTCGTCCATCGCCCGCGCGATGAACCAAATGGCGAGCAATAGCAGCCAGACCGCGCCCGCCCCGGCCGCGACCCAGCGGCGGGCCTTGGGCAGGGGAGGCCACGGCACGAACTTCGCGGTCCAGACCAGATACAGGATGGCCCAGGCTTCCAGAATAGCGACGACCACGCTGCCGGTCATGAAACCGACCATGGGCGTGCGCAGGATAAGCTCTCCCAAGAAGGGCGTCTGAGCCCCGGCGGCCATGCAGCCCAGCATGATCACGCCGCTCAGGAAGGCGAGCTCGCTTGAGAAGGCCCCTCCCGGAAGGGCGTGGGGAAAGGCGTCGTCCAAGGCCACCTCGCGAAGCTTCCAAAAGTAGACCCCCAGGACCACCCCTACCACAGCGACAGCCTGCCACTCCGACACGCGGACATGCTAGCAAAACCCCGCGGCAGGTTTTCCCAGGCTAGGTCCATGCTCGCGGTCCTGGGCTTGGGCGCCGTAGCTTTCTGCGCCTTCATCATGCACCTGACCAAGCTCGCCGACTACCGCCGGCTCGACGTCTTGGGCAACCGCGAGGCCGCGATCGGGCTGTGCTACGGCCTGATGATGACGCTTGGCTCCTATGCCGCCACGAAAATACTCGAAGGCATGTCGCGCGAGAAGTTCTTGGCTCTGGTTGAAGCCCTTCAGCATTCTGGTCATCGTTGGGATTTATATGCTATTTTCAGCACCCCGATGAAAAACACGCTCTCGACCATCGTTCTGACGGCCGTCCTCTCCGGCGCCGCAAGCGCCGCCGGAGAGGAGATTCGCTACGCCAATGCCGACGGCAAGGTCATGCTCCGGCTCAAGGCCAAGGACGGTGGCTTCAAGGTCCTCGGCCCCTCGGGCGACGCCGAGCTCGGCCGCATCAAGGCCAAGGAAGACCGGGTCAAGGTCAAGGACCCCAAGGACGCCGAGGTCCTCAAGATCAAGAAGAAAGAGAGCGGCTGCGAGATCGAGGACGCCGCCGGCACCCGGCTCTATCGCATCAAGCCCAAGGACGGCGGCTGGAGGATGGAAGACGGCGCCAAGAACCTGGTCGCCCGCGTGAAAGCCAAGGACGGGGGCTTCGAGGTCCTGTCAAACCGCGACACGCTCCTGGCCACGGTCCGGGCCGACGCCGGGCGCGTGGTGTTGAGGGGCCCCAACGGCAAGACCATCGGCGAACTGACCGGGACGACCCATGCCGCCGCGGCGGCGTGGTTCGCGCTGGATTCCCTGACGCCGCTCCAGCGCGCGGCGCTCTACGCCTACTTCGTCAAAATCCCGCAATGACCGCGGGGACCGCGTGCGCGGACCGCTCGGGGTTTCTCTTCTCCCACGCCTGCGACCGGCCCGCCCTCTCCCAATGCGCCGCCTGCGGCAAGTCCATCTGCGCCGAGCATGTCCGGCCCTCCGAGGAGGGCTTCGTGTGCGTGACCTGCCTGCTGACGCGCCACGAGAAGACTCCCCCCAAGCCCAAGGAAGCCGCCAAATACGCCGACGACCCCTACTGGTACGCCGAAACCTACGGCGACGATTACGAGACTTACGACGTCAAGGACTACCGGGCCTTTGATGAAGCCCCGGCGGCCGCGGGCGCGGCCGGCGCCCTGGAGAGAGACGACCTCGGGTCGTGATCCACTACTACGCCCTGGGCGGCGGCCACGGGCACGCCCTGCGCGGGCTGGCCATGCTCCAGGAGCTTGGTTCCGGGACCCTCATCGCCCCCGACCGGCTCTCCGCCTGGTCCGAGTCGCTCGGGATCACGCGCGTCGCGGCGCCGCCTCTTGAAACCCCCGAGCTTCTCATCGTCGACACCTTTCCCAGGGGCGTGACGGCCGAGCTGGTTCCTTGGCTGGGGCGCTGCCCGGCGTGGCTGGTCTCGCGCTGGGTGAGGCCCGACTATTATCTCAAGACCGAGGTCCGGGAGATCATCGAAGCGCGCTACGAGCGCTTGATATGGTGCGAAGCTCCGCCCGCCCCGTTGCGGGACCTCTCGGTCCCGCAATGGAATGTCAGTCCTCTTCTTCTACAGACCTCCTTTCTTCCACGCCGTGCCGCGCGCGAGCGCCTCGGGGTGCCGACTGCCTCGCGGCTTATCCTCGCGCTGGGTTCCGGGCCTACGGAGCGCCAACAAAGCCTTTGCCGATTACTTCTCAAGATCGCCTCCCGCCTGGGCTGCGAATTGCGGTTCCTTAGCGATGAGTTGGCGCCGGAGCCGCCTGTCTTTCGGATGTTTCCGGCGGCTCCGGCGCTGCGGGCCGGCGACGCGATCGTGTCCGCCGCGGGCTACCACGCCTTCCATGAGATTTCGGCCTCGGGCGTGCCGGCGGTCTACGTCCCGCAGACGAGGCTCTACGACGATCAGCGGCTTCGGGCTTCCGGACGCCCGACGGCCTCGAGCCCTTGGGAATTGGCCCTCCTTATCAAGAAGGCGCTGACTCAAAAACCGGCAAGCCCGGCGGCGGGACGCCCCGGAGCCGGCGAACTCGCGGCCATGGCGCGGGAGCGGCTGACGCGCCCCTCAGACCGACAGCCGGCCGGAGCGCCTCGCTTGGCATCATTGCGGCTTTGACATCAGGACGAGCCGAAATTCTCCGAAATCCTTGCCTAAGATCAGCTTCATTGGGACCACGGACATGCCGAGGCCCAGCACCAGGCCAACGACAACGCTTATTATTTGAATGGTTTGAATTGGCACGCCGGCTGCGCCCATGGCGAACCCGAGGACGGCGCCGATGACTGCGCCAATAATCATGGTCACGACAAGGGTGATGAGGTTGCGCCAAAAGTAGGACCACCAAACACGAACCGCTCTTCCCCAAGTCACTTCCAATTCCATATGTCCCCCCTTCTCTGGGCCGTTGTTGGGTTGAGTCATCCAGAGATCGGCGCTTCCGCCGCTGGCGCTCGTTCTAGCTTAGCATAGTGCCGTTGTGCGAACTCTTTGGGCGTTAGTTTTCCCAAAAAAGCGTGCGGCCGTTCTTCGTCGTAGTCGATCCTCCAAGCCTCGATGCCGGGCGCGCCCAGGAAGGCACGACCCGGATTGCGGCCGAAAAATCTGGAACTTCTGCAATTAGTGTGGAACCCCGTCGAGAAAATGAAGCTTCAATCC
>CAYJXJ010000172.1:7952-10103 GCA_964374095.1 uncultured Elusimicrobia bacterium | reverse complement strand
CCGGTCCCGTGCCGACCAATTTTTATGCGGTCAGATGGTTTGAGCAACAGGCTCACATGTACCTCGAATATTGGAAGCTTCGGGAGTTTCCCTTCGAGAATACCCCCGACCAGAAATATTTCTTCAGCTCCGAGCGGCATCAGGAGGCGCTGGCCAGGCTCCAGTACGCGGTGCGCTCGCGCGCGCCCTGCGGCGTCCTCACGGGAGTCTACGGCTGCGGCAAGACCCTGGTCCTTCAATCCCTGCGCAAGTCCACGGAACCCGAGGGTTGCCGCTTCGCGGTGGTCGTCAACCCGCGGCTCGACGATCTCGGCATGCTGCGCCTCATCCTGCGCGGGCTCCTGGGGCAGGACCCTCCCCCCAACAAGGCCGACGTGCTCATGGGGCTGCAGACCCAGATCGAGGGGGTGGCCCAGGACGGCAAGCACACCGTGATCGCCGTCGATGAGGCCCACGCGATCCTCACCCCCGAGGTCTTCGAGGAACTGCGCCTGCTGCTCAACTTCCAGACCGAAAGCCGCTTCCTGGTGACCCTGCTGCTCGTCGGACAGCCGGAGCTCAAGGCGCGCGTGGATTCCAACAAGCAGCTCAATCAGCGCGTGAGCCTCCATTTCCATCTCGACGCCTTTTCCTCCGCCGACACCGCGCGCTACATCCGCCACCGCCTCGGCATCGCGGCCGACGACGCGAAGATCGAGCCCTTCACGCCCGAAGCCCTGGAATCCCTCCACCGGCACTCGGGGGGCATACCCCGGTGGCTCAACCATTACTGCCACATGAGCCTGCTGGCGGCCTTCAGCAAGACCGCCCCCCGGATCACCCCCGAGATCGTCGAGGAGGCCGTGCAGAGCATGCAGGGCTCGACCTGAGCCTGATCGCGTTCGGCCTGGCGGCCTTCACCGCGGCCCTTCTGACCCCGGCGGCGATGGCCTTGTCGCGAAGGATCTCGGCCATGGACCTGCCCTCCCCGCGCAAGATCCACGAGCAGCCGACCCCGCGTCTGGGGGGCTTGGCGGTGGCGGCCGCGACGCTGGCCGCCACCTTCGCCTTCGGCGCGCTCGAGCCGGGCCATCAGGCCGTCGCCCTGGGCGCCGCGGCGGTCTACGCCGCCGGGGCCTGGGAGGACTGGCGGGGCCTTTCGGCGTGGGCCCGGCTCGCCACGCATTTGGGGGCGGCGGCGTTTGTCTGCGGCTGCGGGGTCCGGCTCTTTGGGGAGCCCGAGTCCGCGGTTCTCCCGGCCTCGGCTTTCCTCGGCTCGACTCTCTGGCTGGCCGGCAGCGCCAACACCTTCAACATGATCGACGGCATCGACGGACTCGCGGCCTCGTTGGGCGCGGTCAGCGCGTTCCTGCTCATGCCGCTGCTCGGGTGGATGGACCCGGTCCCGGCCGCGGCTCTTGCCGGAGCCTGCCTGGGCTTCCTTCCCTACAATTGGAGCCGCGCGCGCTGCTTCCTCGGGGACGGGGGGGCGACGTTCATCGGCTTCTGGCTGGCCGGCCTGGCCCTGCTCGCTTCCCGCCGCTCCCCGGCGGCGGCCGGAGCCATGTTGGCCATCCCATGGCTCGATCTCGCCTACACCACGATCTCCCGGGTCCGGCGAGGGGACATCCGGACGATGCGGGAATGGATCCTGTTCGCCGGAAAGGACCACCTCCACCACAAGCTCCTGGAGCGGGGATTCTCCCCGCCGGGGGCGGTCGCGGCGCTGGCGGCCGCGCAGGCGGCCCTGGGCCTGCTCGCGCTGGCGCTGGCCTTCTAAATCGAAGCGCGGGCTGGAAAGCAGCGGGGGTAACGGGCGGCGTTCTGGGCCTCGCGGGAATCCCGGCGCGGGAGGGGGTCCCTGCCTAGCCGTTCTCCTGACTCGCGCGCCATTGGGCCTTCTCCTGCTCCCACTGGCGCTGCCGCTCCTGCCACTTCTTCTCGGTCAGCTCCGCCTGTTTGAGGTTATCCTGTTCGGCCTCCTCGAGACGCGACTCGAAGTCCGACAAGGCTTTGGCCAAGGCCTCATACTTGCGGCGCCACGCGTCGGCCTCCTCCTGAACCCCCAGACGCTCCTTGGACCAGCGCTCCTCCGACGCCGCGACCGCGGCCTGCAGTTTCTCGCGCTCGGTCAAAATGCTCTGCCGCAGCTGAGCCTCTTCCCTGGCCTTG
>CAYJXJ010000172.1:6820-7852 GCA_964374095.1 uncultured Elusimicrobia bacterium | reverse complement strand
GGCCAGCCGCTTCTCCAACTCCCCGGTTCGCAGCGTCTGCTGGCGCGCGAACTCCTCGAGGCCCGCCGCTTTCTGCTCCAGGTTCGTTTCCCGGGCGCGGATCACATTGGCGCTCCGGGAGTCCCGCTCCGCCTCGGCAAGACGCTTCTCGATCTCCAGGGACCTCTCCATCTGCTCCTGGAACCGACGCCGCAGGGCGTCGAGCTCGCCGGCCAGGATCGCCTCGCGGACGGCGGCCACTTCTCCGAGCTTGGCGCGGTTCTCGGCATCCGCCACCCTCTTCTCGAATTCGGCGCCGCGGGCCAACTCCCCTTCGTATCTCTTCTCGAGGGCCTCGACTTCCCTAATAAGAGCCGCGGCGCGGGCGCCCGCAAGGCCCGCGTGAGCCGCCTTCTCCTCCGTTTCGGCCAGAAGCTTCGCGAGCTCTTGGGCGCGCGCCGCCGCCTCCGCCTCGCGCTTTTGAGAATCCTCGACTTCCTGCGCCAGGAGTTTCTCGGCATGCCGGCGCGCCGCCCCCTCGCGCTCCGCCGAAGCCATGGCCCGCCGCGCCGCTTCCGCGGACTCCGCCGCGGCCTTCTCAAGCTCGAGGATGCGCCCCGCCCGGGCCGCCGACGCCGCCTCCGCCTCGGCCCGCAGCGCCGCTTCCGCGGCCGCCGCGCCCTCGCCCCGCTGGGCCTTGTCCAGAGCCTGAGCCGCCGCTCGCTCTAGGGCCGCCAACTGGATGAGGGCCGCCCGGTGCTCCTGACGCAGCGCGGCGAGCTCCCCGCTCGCCACCGCTTCCGCGGCCGCCGCGGCGTCGCCCCGCCGGGCATTCGCCTGCGCCTCCTCCAGCGCCTCGGCCTGGGTCCGCTGCGTCTGCGCCGACCGGGCTACGAACTCCTGGTGCTTCTTCTGCAGTTCGGCAAGCTCCGCCCGCAGGGCCGCTTCCGCGGCCGCCGCGGCGTCGCCCCGCCGGGCATTCGCCTGCGCCCCCTCCAGCGCCTCGGCCTGGATCCGCTGCGTCTGCGCCGACCGGACCACGAACTCCTGGTG
>CAYJXJ010000172.1:0-6720 GCA_964374095.1 uncultured Elusimicrobia bacterium | reverse complement strand
CTTCTTCTGCAGATCGGCAAGCTCCGCCCGCAGGGCCGCTTCCGCGGCCGCCGCGACGTCGCCCCGCCGGGCATTCGCCTGCGCCCCCTCCAGCGCCTCGGCCTGGGTCCTCTGCGTGTGCGCCGACCGGACCACGAACTCCTGGTGCTTCTTCTGCAGATCGGCAAGCTCCGCCCGCAGGGCCGCTTCCGCGGCCGCCGCGGTCTCGCCCCGCCGGGCATTCGCCTGCGCCTCCCCTAAAGCTTTTTCCAACACCTGAACGCGCTCCGCGTCTTCGCCGGCCCGCTGGCCCTTCTCCCGGGCCTCACGAAGAGCCCGCTCCAGGGCCAAGACCCTTTCCAGCTCGAGCTCATGGGAGCGCCTGTTCGCCTGAAGCTCGACGCCCAAGGCGGCCTCGCGCGCCGCCGCGACGTCGGCGGCCCGAGCCTTCTCCTCGCTTTGGGCCAGGCGCTGTCCGAGCTCCAGGACGCGGGCGGCCTCCGAGCGGTGCTTTCCCTCCCAGGAGGCAAGCTCCGCCAAGAGCAGGGTCCGCTCGCGGTCCCACGACTGCTCCTTGAAGGTCTGCCGCTGGGCGAGGAGGCCCTCCTCGCTCTCCATCCGGAACTTGACCTGATCCTCGACCTCGTGGCGGAAGACTTTTATCTCATGATCGAGCTGGGCCCGCTGTGTGCGGTAGAAAGCCTCGAAATTGGCCTGCCTTTCGCCCAGGATCCTCTCCTGCGCCTGCAGGCGGGTCTGGGATTCGTGGATCTGGGCAAGCTTGGCCCCGATCTCCTTCTCGAGAGTCTGCCGGCGCTGGGCCAGGGATTCCTCGATCTTGAGGGTCTGGGAGCGCCGGTCCTTCTCGACTTCCTCGCGCAGGCGCCGGTGCTGGGCCTCCAGCTCCTCCCAGCGCAAGCCGTGGTCGCGCTCGAGCTCCTGCCCCCGCGCGACGAGGTGCTCCTTGAGCCGCACGGCCTCGGCCTGCTCCCGGACCAGGGCTTCCACGTCGAGCTTTCCGGCCAGCTTGAGGTTGAGCAGGTGCTCGAGTTTCTGGTAGTAGACCTCGCGCTCCGCCGCGGACTGGGCGCTCAACGCCAGCGACCTTCGCAGGGCCTCGCCGTCGCGCTTGGAGGATTCCAGAGCCTTGACGGCGCCCGCGGCGCGGTCGGCTTCCTCCTGCCGGAATCTCTCGATGACGCTCAGGCGCTCGAGGGCCCAGCGCAGGGCCATGCGGGCGGTGTCGAGGTTGTTGATCGCGTCGATCTCGCCGGGCCCGACCGGCTGGGGCCCCGAGGGGTCTTGGGGATCGGCCACGAGAGAAATGTAGCAGGCCGCTGTTAAATCCCTATGACATGAACTTCAAAAGGGCTCCTGACAGAAAATTGCGAAACGAGTAGGGCTCGACGACCAACTGCACGCGGGGCAGTTGTGACAAGCGCCGGCCGGAAACGAAGCATCGAGCCAGGCATACTCCCGCTGTTCTCTAGCAAAGGGCGGAGGGGAGGACTCAACTCGATGCCCCCTGCCGTAAGCGTCCCCGGGGGGCGGTGAGTGGCCCGCGTTGTTTAGTCGGGTCGCCCCTGGCGGCCATCGCCCGCGGTTCTTGCAAACCACCTCCATCGGTGGAGGTGATCGCCGGTGAAATACCGCCGCCGCCGGAATTTGATTTCCCCGTGACCGATCGTCTACCAGCTGACTCCACCGAGTCTCACAAAATTCTGTCTTGCGCCTTTAAGAGATTCCGGGAACTTTTTAGCCCCTAGATCGTATACATGAAGCCTGGCCCGCGAGGCCGGAGCCTGCTATAATGGGAGGAATGAAAGAAATGGGTGAAACCGTCGTCCGGATCAAAATATCGCCGCTGGCGGGAGGCCCGGCCGCCGAGATGGAAGCGCTGGTCGACACCGGGGCGACCTTGACCTCGATACCCAGGCCGGAACTCGAGAAACTGGGCATCCAGGCTGACCAGGAGATGGAAGTGGAGCTCGCGGACGGCCGCCTGGTTACCCGGGGAATGGCCCAGGCGTGGATCGAGCTCATGGGGTTGCGGTGCGCCAACCCGATCCTGGTGGCCGAGGGCGACGCCTGCGTCGTAGGCTTGGTGACTCTGGAATCGCTGGGACTGGGCGTGGATCCGGTCCAGAGAGTTGTTTTCAAGCTTCCGGCCTTCCACTTTTACTCGCGCCGGTCTAACCCAAGAAGTCCGGCACTCTCGAGCTCCTGATCCGGGCAGGAAGGGCCCCCCGCCCGCGCCGAGCGGACGGGGGGCCGGTGCCGTAAGGACCAGCCGCCTGCCGGCGGCTAGTCGACGACCCGATACGCCTTGCCGCGATGGAGCACGGTCACCCGGCTGCCGATCGCGAAGTAGCGCGAGACCTCCGGCTCGCGGGCCAAGAGCTCGAAATACTCGGGGCCGAGATACTTGATCTCCGTGGCGGCGGGACGCCCCAAGAACTCCCACTCTCCGTCCACCCACTCGTCCCCGCGCCGGTAGAAGGTCTTGCCGCCGGCGTTCCTGGTCGCGACGGTCTTCGTCCCCGACCGCTCGGCATCCTCGCGGACTTCCAGCTCCGCGCGGGCCATGGAAAGGGCGACGCCCCCTCCTCCCCCGCCGCCGCCGGGACCCCTGCGGCCGGGCATGGCGGGCGAAGCCTCCGCCATCATGCCCCCGACCGAGCTGAAAAAGCCCGAAGCCTTCTGGGCCATCCGCGAGCGCGTCGCGCCCCCCGAGAAGCCGCTCCCCGCGGCGTCGGCGCTCAACGCCTGGACCTGGCGCATGGCGCTCCGGTTGGAGGCCTGGAAGTCGGCCCCCTCTTCGGTCACGAGATAGGAGGTGTAGGGGGTGACGATGCCGTGGCGCTTGGCCAGCCGCACGATCTCAGCGACCACCTCCGGGTCGGCCCGGCCCGAGAGCCGGATCGCGTCGAGCTCATGGGCCACCTTGACGCTCGCCCACAGGCGGGGCAGAAAGTCCGTCCGGTCCTGCCGGCTCGGCAGGTCCACGGGGAACTCGAAGCGCGCCGCCCGTCCGCCGGCCGAGCCGGTCACCACGAGCTTGCCCTTGGCTCCCGCGCGGTAGCGGCCCAGGAGGGTGACCTCCTGGCCGTGGAAAAGGTCCGTGGGACGGGGGTAGACTTGCGCGGTCTCAAGCCCCTCGAAGCCGAAGCGCACATCGCTCAGCACGGGCTTGGAAACCTTCTGGTAGAGGGTCGAGACTTTGTGCTCGATGTCCTCCCCGGGCGAGACGTAGTCGCGCGTGCCGCGGTTGGCCTCGGCCAGCTTGTCCAGGAGCAGGGTGTTGACGTCGGAACCCACGCCGAAAGCAAACAGCCGCGCGCGGGCGCCGTTGCGGTCGCGCGCCGACGCCAGGATTTTGGCGACGTCGGTCTCCCCGGAGGTCGGCAGCCCATCGGTCAGGAAGAAGACCATGGGCACGCGCCCCGGGTCGGAGCTCAACAGTCGAAGGCCCTCCTCGAGCCCTCCCGAAATGTTGGTCCCCCCCGTGGCCTCGAGCCGCGAGACGTAGCGCAGGCCCCGCGCCTTGTTGGCTTCATCGGCGGCCACCAGCCGCGTTTCGAAGGAGTTCGTTTCGGTCGCGAAATCCACGATCCCGAAGCGGTCCTGCGGCGCCAAGCGCCGGAGGCACCAGGAGAGGGCCGCGCGGGCCTGCTGCATCTTGCCTCCCTCCTCCATGCTTCCGGAGCGGTCCACCACGAAGACCACATCCTTGGGCAAGGCCTTGGCGTCATCCTGGGGTTTGGGCGAGAGCGAGACCATGAAATAGCCGTCCTCTCCCTCTTCACGGTAGGCCAGCACTCCGGCCGCGAGCGGGTCGTCGGCCATGGAATAAAACACGCCAAGGTCTCCCCGGCCGTCGGGCCTGGCGCGCAGGCGGATCTCGGCGGCGCGATCGCCGTCGCGGCGAAGCTCGACGCCCGCCGTGGGCGAGTAGAGAGCGCGCAGGGGCCGGGTGGTTTTCAGCGCCAGGCGGATGTCGGTCCCTCCGGACCCGGCGAGGCTCGACTTCACCGCGCCGACCGGCACGCTCAGCGAATAGAGATTGCCGCTGCGCGGCAATACTTGGGTCAAGGTCAATTGGGCCTGGATCTCGCCGTTGGGCTCGATGGGAAACACACGGGCCCGGACCATGCGCTCGCCCACCAGCTCGAGCAGGCCGGGATCGCGCATGCGGCTGACGATGGACTGATAGATCGAGGAGGCCTTGTCGGCTTCGAGGAGCTCCCCCGCGGTTTTCTTCCCCCCCACCGTCATGGAAAATCCGCTCACGGCCGCGCCCCCGGGAATCGGCAGAAGGAGCACGCCCTCCAAACGCTGGGAGGTCGGGTTGCGGAAGGTGAGGTGGATGGTCATGGCCGCGGCCTGATCCTCGATATGGCCATCAACGCGGTAGGTGGTCAGCTCGACGGGCGAGACCGCCTCGTCCCGGACGGGACCCGGAAGCGGGATCGGCGCCGGTCCGGGCCGCGGCCGCGGCACGTTGGGCAGGGGCGGCAGGGGCCGGCCCGGGAGCAGCCAATGCGGAAAGTGCGGGGAGCCGATCGGCCACGCCAAGAGCCGCTGGGCGCCGACCTGCGCCGGGAACAACCCGGCGCATGCCAGGAACATCCACGTCGCCGTCCGAAGGGTCGGCTTCATCATCTGGGTGAGACCTCCTTGCGCATGACGCTACGACACCGCGGCCAACGCAAGGTTCCCGTCCCCGGCGGTGCCGGGTCGTGAGGGCTACTGTTCCCGCACCAAGACGAAGCGAAGATCGCTCTTCGGCACGACCCGGTACGCGGTGATGGGGTCGCCCTCGCCGGCCACGCGCCACCGCACGAACACCCCGCCTTGAATCGCTCCGGTCGAGACGATGGCGACCGGAAGCCCGGCGGGATCGGTGCGCACGGCCACGACCATGTCGCGGGAGAAATCCACGGCGGGCGGCTCACCCGGACGGCCGAGCTGCGGCCATAGCTGCGCCAATTCCTGAGGGGTGCGCGCCACGGCCAGGCCCGCGCGCGGGCCGACGCTCGCGGGGGGCGCCCTCTGCATCAGCTCCGCCATGGGCGCGCCGGAACCGAGCCCCGCGCCGCCCCCCGAACCGGCGGCCAATAACGCCGGAACCTCCCCCGCGATGGGCGCCGGCGGCGCGGCCCGGCGCAGGGCCTGATACTCCGGATACCGGGACCCGACCCACTCGGCGACCTCGGCGCGGACGCTCGGCCGCGGCTTGGACATGCCCGTGATGCCCATCTTTTTCCTCTCTGCCTCAAGCCTGCCGACCAACTGCTCATTGGTGTAGCCGGGCGCCGGGGCGGGCGCCTCGGCATCGGCCGACGCGCCGACCGCCGAGCCCACGCCGGAGAGCTTCGGCGCGGCGGGAGCGGCCAGGCCTTCCTCTTTCGCCTGAGCCGGCTCCGTTTCCGGAATCGGCTTTCCCCGCGCAACCGCCAAACCGCGCGATTGACGAGCCTTGCCACCCTGATTAAAGGTACGAGGCGCATCGGCAGGAGGCGGGCCGACGTCGGCCATCGGACTCACCGTTGCGGCCGTGCGCGGTTCCGATTCACGCAGGCCTTCGTAAGCCACCAGGCCGGCCATGAAGACCGCGGCCGTCCAAGCCAAGCGCCGCGGCAGGGCCGGGGAAACCGCCGCCGGAGTCTCGCGGCCCGCCAGACGCACGCGGCCGATGAGGCTCGAGGGAACCTGCGCCCGCGGCAGTCCCGAGAGCAGCGTCGAGAGGGACTTGAGCTCGTCGAGACGCTCGCGGCAGCCGGGGCAAGCCGCGAGATGCTCCTCCACGGGCCGGCGCTGGGCGTCGGAGAGAACGCCGTCGAGGTACTCGGAAAGACGCTCACCGACGTGCGCGCTCATGGAGACCCCGCGGGGGAGACGTAGGCCCTGAGCTTTTGGCGCAGCTCCTCGCGAGCGCGCGAGATGCGGGACTTGACCGTCCCCTCCGGGATGTCGAGGGCCTGCGCGATATCCCGGTAGGACTGCCCCTCGATCTCGCGCAAAACCACCACCGCCCGGCTGTCCGCATCGAGTTCCATCAGCGCCTTCTGCACCATCGTCTCCCGTTCCCCCGTCTCGACCCCCGCGTCCGAGGGCTTGTCAGGCCCCTTGAACGAGGGCTCCTCGTCATGGTCCTCGCCGGTGAAGAGGTTGAGCGACACCGTCTTCCAAAAGCCGCGGCGCTTCTCGGACCGGACCCGGTTCTTCCAGGTGTTGACGGTGATGCGGTAGACCCAGGTGGAGAGCGACGACTCCCCCCGGAAGCCGGGTAGGGCCCTCAAGGCCCTCAAGAGCGAGTCCTGCGCCAAATCCTCCGCGTCGGAGGGATTGCCCACCAGGCGCAGGGCCAGGTTGTAGACCAGGCCCGAGTGCTTGGCGAGGAACTCGTTCTCGTCTGCCGGATTGGACACCGCGTTCCTTTATGAGGTTCCAACGGGAACGGGGAATCGTGACAGGGGGTCGGCGACCTCGAAATCGGGCTCGGTGAGCCTGCGCAGATGCTCGACCGAGGTATCGGGAGAGATCTCCCTCAATACCAGCCCGCCGGGCCGGGCGCCGGGCTGGAGGTCAAAGACCGCCCACTCGGTCACGATCACGTGGACCACGCCCTTGCCCGTGAGCGGCAGGGAGCACTTCTTGAGGATCTTGGGCTTTCCGTCCTTGGTGGCGTGCTCCATGGCGACGATCACCTTCTTGGCTCCCGCGACCATGTCCATGGCC
>CAYJXJ010000171.1:1300-10106 GCA_964374095.1 uncultured Elusimicrobia bacterium | reverse complement strand
CGGGTTCGTGACAAAGCCCAAGGCGGCGTTGAGGTACGGTGAGGAAGGCTCGAGGTAGGAAATCATGCCATGAAGCCGGTAGGCGGCCAGAAGCCTTAGATCCGGATCCGGCTCCCGGCCCGCGAAGCGCAGCAGGGCCAAGGCGTCATCAGGATGAAAGGGCAGGAATTGGTCCAGCACCTTTCCCTTGGCTGCGCTGGGGCTGGAAGGATCGCCCAGCACCCGGATCAGCTCCGCATTGCCGTACTCTTGGGCCCCCGCGCGGCAGGGGATGAGAATCCCCGCCAGAAGAGCCGCCGCCAAATGTCCCGCGATGAGAGTCTGAATTTTCATGAATTGTCTCCGTGTTCCGTTTCTTCCAAGTCGAAATAGGGCGCCTCAAATCTGTTTTTAGGACTTTCCCCCGTATTCCAGATGCGTACCCTGCCGGACGGCTCCACCTCGACCGTCAAATCGAAGCCGTCGATATAGACCGGGACCGGCTTTCCAGGCGTGAAGAACTGGAGGGGGAGCACGCAGACCACGAACCGTCCATCGGACCTGCGGATCAGGACATACAAGGACTGTCTTGCCTCTTGGGAACCCGGCTCCGCCTCTAACCAGACGGCGTATTTGGGTCCCAGGGGCGTGAGTTTCTTGCTGTTCTTGTGGATCGTCTCGAGCAGGTCGCGGTAACGGAAGCGCAGCTCCTCTTTCCCTCCGGAATAGAAGATAACCTCGCGGTCCAGGCGAGACGGCCCCGATCTCGCCTCCAGGCGGACAAGGTATTCCTTCGTTTCCCGGCCCATCCCGGCAAGCGCAATACCCGCTTCCATATCCATGAACTTCAATTCCCTGCGGTCTGGCTCATCGCTGCGGACCAGGCGGAGATAGGGCCGGGCCTTGCCTGTGAAGGAAACGACGGCATGCCACCGGCTGGCCCCCAATTCCATGAGAAACCCGGAAGGAATATGCCCCGCTCTTAAGGTTTCCAGATCGCTTTCGAAGACGGCGAGAGTCCCCGCCGACCGGCTGCTCTCTTTGAACGCCTCTAAAGCGGCGGCCGTCTCCCGGCGCAAGACAGGGTCGGGATTCTTTAAGGCCTCCAGCAGGACCAGGAGGGCCCAGGCCGCGTCCTCCCGGAACGTCCCGTGATCCTGAAGCTCCCGCAGGGCCTTAAGCCGCTCCTGCAGGTTTGATTCGGGGGCCATGAGCGAGGGCGGCAAGGGCGCTGCCTCTGTGCGACCGGCGATCGTGACCTGATCGTGGATGAGCTTCTCCAAAATTTCCCGGGCCAGTGGTCCCAGGTGGGGGTGGTTGGCCAGGGCCGAAAAGTGTCCGATGAACTCCCGGCGGTCCGGAGGAGGCGCCAGAGACCCGAGGCGGCCCAGAGCCCTCAGGAAGTCATTGCCGTGAGAGTCCGGAGTAAAGCTCTCATCGGCGCGGTAATGGAGCAACGCGATCTTGCCCTGATCGAAGACATGCTGATGGATCGCGTAGGCCCCAAGTGACTTCTTGTTCCAGTAGACGGAGAGGACCCCCCGGCCTGCCTCCTCGATCAACTCTTGCGTGATGGGGACAGGGACATTTTCCGGGGGGTTGAGGAAGAAGTTAAGATCCGAGTCAACCAGGATGGCCTCGCCGGACCCTTTGAGGCGCCTGAGCGCTACGGCCGCCGCTTCCGGCTTGAGGAGCGCGACATCGGCCCCGGCGAACCCCTCAACCAGGGCTCGGACCGGGGACCCGAACTTCGAGACGACAGGGGACGGGAAGGTCCTGGCCATTCCAAGCCACTCCCGCGCCTGCAGACCAACACCGCGGTCGAAGTCCACAGCGGCGCGGTTTTGGGCGAAGGCCGTGCCGCCCAGAAGCGTCAAAGCCAGGAACAATTTTTTATCCATCCTTTTCGCACCTCCTTAAATTTGCGGCAGATGCACCGGCACACGCGCGACGTTGTTGGCGCGGCTGCTCTCGGCAAATTTTCCGTCAGGGTTGACCGCCATCTCCAGGACATAGTCTCCGGGAGGCACCCCCGTCACATCCAGCCACTGGCAGGGAAGACTTTTGGCGTAGACATCCGCCCAGCCCGCGGAGATGCCCTGGTTTGAGCAGGTGTAGCGCCGGGGCCGGCCTTGCCGCCGGAGGTCCCGGATGTCCAAGAGGCAGAAGGCGTGCTTGCGCTTGCGGAGGACGGTCTCGCCTTCCTTGCTGAGCAGGGCCAACTCCGTGATGTGGGGGAGGTGGTAGTGGTTGTGGCAGGGGCTAAAGACGAAAAGGTCGGGCCGCCGCCCCGGGTCACCGACCACGAGGTCCGCCTTGCCCAGGTTCAAGATCGCGGCGTCGAATTTGAGGAGGACTCTTTCGCCTGGGGCATCCACGCAGCCTTCCGCCACCGCGCAGTCCGAGGGCTCAAAACGGCGCCGGGACACTTCCAGGCTTTGAGCCATGGCTTCGGCATCCGGCGCCAGGTCCGGCAGATCCTGGGGCATCCCCAGAGCCTTCTTGACCCCATCCAAAAACCCGCCGATGGCGCTTGATTTTTTCAAGCGACCGTCAAAGTCGCAGATCTGGCTAAAGCCTTGGCCCGCCAAAACAAGCAGAGATATTCCGGCGATGAGAGTTTTTATTTTCATTTATAATCCCGCGCCCATTGCCCGTACATCGGGTTCCCGGGCCTGGAATCATCCGGTTGTCTCCCCAAACAGATTCTAACGCCTACGGGTGGGCGCCCCATGGGCCTATTGGGAAAGGCGCCCGCCGCATTGGGTCTATAACGGCGGGGAGCGCGATCCCGGTGAATTGGTAACAAGATCGGTTACTAGACTTTGACGGCTTCCCGGCCCAACCGCTAAGACCCTCGATGGCCCGAGCCTTCTCGCACGGACCGCCAGCGGCGCTACGCGGCGGCGATCGGCGTGGGCGTCTACACTCCGCAGATCGTGGTCGCCGGCCGCAAAGCCTTGGTCGGCTCGGACGGCGGCCGGCTCGCCGAGGCGGTGGGAGAATCGCAGGCGGCTGTTTCCGACGCCAAGATACGGATCGAGTCCGCGCCCTCCGCGCGCGTCAAGCTGTCCGTCACGGTCGAGGGCTCAAGGCCGGGCGACCCCCGCGTCATGCTCGCCCTTTTCGAGAATGGGCTCGAGACCAAGACGCAAAGACCCTGGCCGTTTCAGCGGCGGCGTCGGTTTACCCCCTGGCGCGTTAGCCGGGTGATTCCGTGAGAATGACTTCGGCTGACAAGAACGCGTCGATTCTTGTGTCATGACTGGGCGCAAACTCTTTCCTGCCGCTTGAGGGCGAGAATACGAAGGACTCGAGTGGACCACCCCCAGCACCGCGGCCGGATAGACGAGCCAGCGGATCCTCACCCACCATTTCTTGAGCCTGCGGATCATCGCGTCGGTCGAGGTGACGGCCAGCGGGATCAGGGGGCGACGCCCGCTCAGTCTCATACCACGCCACCATCTTCGTCCTTTTGATCACTCCCATTGAAGGCCGCTCAATTGAGCTTGCAAGCCGCCCTTGTTCAAATCGAAGTCGGATGTTTGGGCTTGGCTTGAAACCGTGAAGGCAAGAAGACCGCCCATGACCCAAACCGCGTGTTTCACGCCATCCACGGTCACGGCGGAAAGCGGGCTGCTTTCTCCTACTTCGTGAGGCAGCCGTCGAGGCCGCGCAGGATCAAGCCGGCCTGGCGCTCGTCGGCGGGCGGCCCCAAGACGACGCGCACGCCGCCCTCCCGCCGCGAGATCATGGCGCCGTCGAACGCGGGCTTCGGGTCGTAGTCGAACTCGACGGCGGCGGGCGCCGCGCCCGGCGCGCGCCGGCGCTCGGCCAGGCGCGAGAGAAGCTCGAAGAACGCCCCGTCGCCGTAGCGCGAGATCAGCGACGGCCACGCCGCGTCGGGAACCGTCACGCTCAACCCCGCGGGCCACGCCGGGTCACGCTGGGCCTCCCGCAGGCGGCGGCGGCCGCGCTCCGTCATCCGCTCGGCCAGGCGCTCCTCGTCGGCGATAAACGAGTCTCCGGCGGCGCGGGCGGCCGAGCGCAGGCGGCGCCGCGCGGTGCTCCGTTCGCGCGCGTCGAGCCGCTGGTAGGAGGTCGAGATCATCTCCACGCCGAGCTCGGAGGCCTTGCGGCCGCCGTCGACGGTCAGGCGGTCGAGATGTTCCGCGGCCAGCATCATCTGGATCATCATCGTGTTGACCTCGCGGCTGAGCAGGCCGCCCAGCCAACTCGTCATCTCCGCGACGGCGCGCTCCACGTCGTCGCCGAACTCGCGCTGGAGCGCGTCGATGACCTTCGGCAGCAGCCGCTCGGAAATGAAGGTCTGCACCTCCGCCGGGGCGGCGCCTTGAGCCGGAAGCAGCCCCTCGAGATTCTCCCCGTAAAGGCCGCGCAGAGCGTCGGCGGCGGGCGCGGGCAGGGCCCCGAGCACGGCGCCGGCCGTCCGCGCCGGATCGTAGGCCGCGCCCGAGAGCCGAGCGACGACGGGATCCATAAGCCTGGTGAACTCCTCGGTGAGGCGCCGGCGCCCCATGTCGAAGAGCCAATCGGCGATGGCCTCGGGGGTGGCCTGCTCGGGCGACAAGCCCATATCCCGCGCGGCCGCGCGCAGCAGCCAGGGCTCGACCTCGCCCGCCTTGACCGGAGCCAGCGGCGAGAGGCGGCCGTTGAGCGCACCGGCGGCGGCGATGAGCGTCGGCGCACTCATCCGGATGGTCAACTTGCCTAAGACGGGAACGGCAATGAAACGATCCTTGGCCAAGGCCCGAATCAGCGCGGCCCGCGCGGTGGAAATAGCCGCCGCGTCCCAGACCTCCGGGTCCGCCAGCAGGCGCGCCAACTCCAGGGGAGCGGCCGTACGCGCGCGCAGGCTCGCGAGCAGCTCGGCGCGAAACGCGGGGTCCCCGGCGCGGTCCAACCACTCCTGGACCCCCGAGAGGGACTCCCCGATGATGCGGCGCAGCTCCGCCTCGCGCGGCGAGCCGGGAGGCACGGCGCGCAGCAGGGCGTCGACCAGCAGGCGGCTCTGGGCGTCGTCAAGCGCCGGCTGAGAGAGCCGGTCGAGCAGGGCCGCGAGGCCTTCGTCGCTCAGGCGCGAGAGCGACAGCGACAGCGCGTTGAGGGCCGCGTCGATCTGCGGCGACCCCGCGCCGACGAGGAGCGAGGCGGCCAGCGCGTCGGCGCGCTCCGCGATCTCCACGCCCGCCGCGATGGTGCCGGTCAGCCGCCTTATGGCCCCGGGAACGTACGGGCGCAGGATTGAACGCGTGCGTTCCTCTCCCCCGAACAACTGCTCCACCGTCAGGCGCCCGCGGACCCCTCCGCCGCCCAGGCTCATCTCAAAGCCCGCAAGAACCGCGTCGGAGTCGACCTTGGCGTTGCCGTAGCGCACCCGGTCGCGCTCGTAGGCGATGTAAGCGCGCGAGTTCTTGGTCGCGGCGGCGTCGAGCTGTAGGCGCGTCTTGCGCCGGTCGAAGCCGATCTCGGGGCCGGCCTCGTGGCTGGCCTGCGCGCGCGCGGCCACCGGAACCCGCCTGAAACTGCCCAAGAGCGAGGCCTCGCCCGAGCTCGTGGTCGTGTCGTTGTTGCGGCGCCGGCCGGCGGACAGAGAAAAATGCGCGTCGTCGAGCCCGGGCACCTCCCCCCACAGCGCCGCGGTCCAGTGCGGCGCGGTCTCGACATGGAGACCGGCCTGAACGCGGTCGGAAGACAGCATCTCCTGGAACAGATGGTTGCCCGCGAGCGAGAGGTTCTGCGCGAGTCCCTGGAACACGCCGGCGAACAGCCCCGGGCCGGGCAGGCGGACCCGCAAGCCCAGGCTCTCGTCGAAGGCCTGGTTCGGCCCGAAGAATATCATCCGCGTCAGGCTCGTGGCACTCCCGGCGATGTCGAAGGGGCCGTACAGACGGCGCGCGCGGCTCACCTGGGCGAGCACGCTTGTGATGAGCATCGACTGCGCCCGGTCATCGTCGTCGTAGGTCATGTGGCGGTCCATCACGGACGCCGGGTTCTCGTCAAGTCCCAGCTCGCGGCCGAGTTCGATGACGCGCGCCACGCGCGGATCGGCGCCGTCGGAAAACAGGCGCGCATGCAGGCCGACCATCGCGGCCTGCGCGTGGACGCGGTAGTCGAGGCGCGAGTCGGGCGCGCTCTCCCAGCGCTTGGTCAGGTTCACGTACGGGCTCGGCGCCAGCAGTGGGCTGCGGCCGTCGACGCCCAGTCGGCCGATCTCCAGCGTCAGGCCACGTTCCGGAGCCGAGACCGCGACCGAGTTCAGCATCCCGTTGCGGACGTTCGCGTCAAGGATAAGGCGGGCGCCGGACCCGCGCGCGGCGATGGCGCCGTCGAAGACGCCGTCGAGGACGAGCGGGGCCCGGGCCAAGTCCTCCGGGCCGAGAACGCTCCCGTCCCCGCGCCGAAGGCCGGGCGGCAGCGCGCCGCCCAGGCCCGCGGCATCGAGCCCGCGTTCCCCGATGAGGCGCAGGCCCTCCTCCGTGAGGAAGCCCTTCGGGGTCACGAAGCTTGCCCAGTCCGGGCGCAGCCGCGCGATCAACTCGAGACGCCTCAGCCGCGTCCGCTCGCCGGCGCTCAGCTCCCGGCGCAGCCGCTCCTTGCGGCCGGAGTCCAAGGCGCGGTAGCCCCCGAGCGTCACACCCCAGCGCGTCAACAGCTCCTCGGTGACGGGCAGGAGGTCCGGCTCGACCGACTCGGGCGAAACGGCGAGATCCGCCGCGAACGAAGGCGGGACGCATAAGAGGATCAGGAGGGCGGCAAATCTCACGGCTTGAGTGTAGCACGGCCAAACGGCCGCCGCCTGGGCCATCCGGCCCCGGCACTTAGGCCTCGCCGTGCATTTCTACAATGTGCGCCAGCTCTCTAGTTGGGGGGATCAACAGGAGCTTGCCGTCGCGGGCCGCCGGAACAAACGGGGCGGCTGGATCGTATTAAGCATGAGTGCTGAGAAAGCGCTACAATAGCCCTCATGATCCGCCTCGCGCTTTTGGCGGCCCTGACCTTCTCCGCCGCTCCGGTCCGCGCCGACGACCCTCCGATGATCCAGGCGACCTACAACGATGACTGGGCCCGGCTCAGCAGCCTCATCGCGGAGAATCCGACCGGCCTGGCCCGCCGCCGAATTCGCGGAGCGCGACGCCGAGGCCGTGCGAAGGCACCTCCTAGCCTTGGGCTACCCCATGCGCCACATCATCTACCTGGCGGGAGACGGGGCGACACGCAGTTCGCTGGCCGGCTATCTGAATTCGTGGCTGCCCAAGAACGTCAAGGACGACTCCGAGGTGTTCTTCTACTTCTCGGGCCATGGCGCTCCGGACGTGGAAACCAAGCAGGCTTATCTTGTCCCATGGGACGGCTCGCCTCAGTTCCTGAGCGAGACCGGCTATCCGCTCGAAGAGCTCTACAAACGGCTCTCCGCGCTCAAGGCACGGCGCGTCATCGTCGCGCTCGACTCATGCTTCTCCGGCGCCGGAGGGCGCTCGGTCTTGGCCAAGGACGCGCGGCCCTTGGTGACCAAGGTGAACATGAGCGCGACGCAATCCCCGAACCTCATCATCCTGGCCGCGGCTTCGGGAGAGGAGATCACGGGAGCTGAGTCGGTCCAGGGGCATGGCCTTTTCACATACTATCTGCTTAAAGGACTGGGGAAGTCCAAGGGAGACGTGAGCGTCTGGGGCCTCTATGATTATGTCAAGCCCAAGGTCATAGAGTTACCATGAAATCAAAAAAGACTCTCGCCCTCGATGAACTGTTCGCAACCTGGAAGCACACTTACCAAGAGGCGAGCAGCGGGTTTCACGGAGACGGAATCATCGATGAGAGCTGTTTTGGAGACAAGCAACACCGGATTCTGTTCGTCTTGAAAGAGCCCAATAGCCGCAATGGGGCTTACGACCACCATCGAGGCGAGGATCTCAGGAGAATGAAAATACTACCGGCATCAACGCGAGCCCGGCTAAGACTTCGCATTCCCGAAACAAGGGCCTGGAAATTTGATAACCTGGCTATTGCAATATTTTCGTTTCAGGGGTATATACATAGAAATGGATGCTAATTCGATCCTGTCCCGCTCCCAGCAACGTGTCGTTCAGTTTGCTTGCGCGATACCATTGAAGACCGACCTTAAGAAGAAAGAACGGGAGGCCTTACAATCATATCTGACCGAGGCGGACCCGGAACTCTTTCAACTCACAGAGGAACCGGCGGCGCAGCCAAACGCGAAACGTCCACTTTTTGTCATGACAAGGCAATATTCCGTCGGCAGTCTTCTTGCCAAGGCACCCTCCTTGATTCTGGCGCAGGATTCTCTCACCATAGCACAGGTTGTTCGCATCGGATCAGTCAAGACGAGTGGTGACGATACGCTACAAAACTCGATCTTAAACAAGAAGATGCGGGAACATTTTATTAAGGCTCACGACCTTATCAAGGGCCTGAGATATACAAGGGCTGGAAAAATTTTTGAATTCACCTTTGGGCCCTTCACCCCAGCGGAAAAGAATGATGTACTCAAGGGGCTCCTGGCAAGCCCCAATGACATTATTGGCTTTCAATCGCAAATTACGAGAGTGGTAAAACTGACGGAAGAAATGAACGTGCACACCGTCTTCCAATTCATACAGCAGGATTCGGGCCAGCCGTTCTTGGTGCTGGCCAAGATCGACATTAATAACCGAAATCACAAGAACAATCTTGATCACCGAGATATTGACCAAGTGTTCGCTGATGCGGATAGCATGATCGAAGACCACCTGGCCTGGCTGTTCGGAGCAGCGCAATGAGCCTATCGACCGAAATCATTTACGAG
>CAYJXJ010000171.1:0-1290 GCA_964374095.1 uncultured Elusimicrobia bacterium | reverse complement strand
AAAGATGTTGCCGCATCAGCTTTGATCGATACCATTGACGCGAAATTTGTGACACTCGAGGCCTTCCCGGCGACTCTTTCCGCGACCTCAGAAGTCACGGGCATTATTGAGCGCCTTCCTAACGTGGACATGGACTTCCAGCTGGCGTTTATAGACCTGTTAGATTTTCAACTAGTCTCCCAGCAGCCTCTCGAAAACGATATCAAACCGAAGCTCAGGTATCGCTCTCCGACCTGAGAGCCCTCAGGTAGCATGCTGGCAGATGCAAAATCTTGGTACATCACGAGAGAAGGCGATTCGAGCCTATATCAAGGCGATATTTTAGAGGGCGTCCCCGTCGTTGTCATGCCCCCGGCAAGTGGCAGGCCCTGGACAATACTTAAACCTAGCCCACCGGTATCGCGCGATCAAGCATTACTCGGGATGCTCCCAAAGAATTTCTATCCACGGCCCAAAGAACCTGACCCTGAAGTTTGGGTAGAACAGCAGGAGTTGGTCCTTGCAAAGGGCATCAAGACTCGGATAGCGGTCTTGACGCAGAGCTGCGACTTGGTTCATCGCAACTACATCCAAGTCGCGCCCGTTTATTCAAGTGATCGCCTGGGCGATATGAAACAACAGTCACTCAGGTTGCTGGATATCGTGTACATGTTTTATCTGCCTCCGAATGGGGCCAATCTCCCGGAATCGTATGTAGACCTCTCTCAAATAGTTTCCATCCATCGGTCGTACTTGAAGACTGCAACCGCCAAGATACAACTTTCCGCGACAGCGACCATCGCGTTACAGACACACCTCGCAGATTTTTTCGGACGACCATTTGGTTTTAATATCCGAGATTTGGTCCCGTCACCTGGGAGTTATGTGTGCATTAACTGCTTCCACACGCGGCTCGCCATTCAACAGCTTCTACAAGTGGTTGGAGAGCCGTTCAGGCCTTGTCCTGGATGCGGTGGCGATGCCCTTTGGTTGCGGTTGCCGTAGACGCACTTGGCTATCAATTAAACGTGCGGCCGATGGCTAACCATCGGCTTGACCCGACGGGCGCCAGTGAGGAGGGTCCAATAGCGCCCGCGGGTCAGGTTCGGCGAACAGACATGACGACAATTGATGGGGTGGTAGCCGGATGCGTAGGGCGGGTTGAAAAGGCGTGCTCTGCGGCGCCATTTCCGTTATTATCCGAGGATGACTTCCAGCCAGTTGTCCATCGTTCCCTAGGTTTCCGCCTCCATTGAGTGAGCGCGTCGTTGTGAGACTCCCCAGAATTCATCGCTGTTGACGTCCCCGCCC
>CAYJXJ010000170.1:0-10348 GCA_964374095.1 uncultured Elusimicrobia bacterium | reverse complement strand
CCATCCCGTCGGTGGCGATCCTGACCTGCTTGATCTGGTCGCTCAAGGGCGGGTCCATCCGTTTCTCGGTCCCCATGCTCTTCGCCCTGGCCTTCCTGCCGATGTTCGGCATCGGGGGGCTGACCGGGTTGCCGCTGGGCCTGCACGTGACGGACATCTACCTGCATGACACGTACTACGTGATCAGCCACTTTCATTATGTGGTGGTGACGGGTTCCCTGCTTGCCCTTATGGGTGGAATCTACTTCTACTTCCCCAAGTGGTTCGGCCGGCACATGAACTACTTCTGGGGCAAGGTGCATTTTTGGGGGACGCTGGCATGCATGAACGGGGTGTTCTTCCCGATGCTCATCTCCGGCCTGGCCGGCGAACAGAGACGCCTCCACAATCCCACGCTGCAATTGCACAACGTCGGGCTTGAGCCTCTCAGAATGTTCAGTTCCGTCTCGGCCTGGGTCATGTTCCTCTTCCAGATACCGTTCATTTGGAACTTTTTTTATAGTATCCGGAAGGGCATGGCCGCGGATACCAACCCTTGGAAAGCAACCACCCTGGATTGGGCGGCGACTGCGTCGCCGCCGCCTCACGGCAACTTCGAGACCCAGCCGGTAGTCCATCGGGGTCCCTACGAGTACTCGGTCCCCGGCCACAAGGAGGACTGGACGCCCCAGCACCTTGAGAAGGAGGTGCTGGCATGACCAGCGCTTCCGGCATGACAGGAGGCGCGGGCGCGGTCGCCCTGCTCCCCTCAACCAATACCGGCATCCCGCACGGCAAGATCGGCATATGGCTGTTTCTGGCCTCGGAAGTGATGCTCTTCGCCACTCTCTTTACGGCCTACATCGTGCTGCGGATCGCCGCTCCCTCATGGCCGCGGGGCTGGGAGGTCTTGAACGTCCCCCTGGCCACGGTCAACACTTTCGTGCTCATTGCTTCGAGCGTGACCATGGTCATGGCCTATGCCAAGGCCTGCGAGCGCGATTTTGAAGGCGTGAGGCTTTACCTGGGGCTGACGTTGTTCCTGTCCTTCGTCTTCCTGGGGGTCAAGGCCGTGGAGTACTCTGCCAAGTTCTCCCATGGCATCGCGCCCAAGACCAGCATCTTCTACGCGATTTACTTCACGACCACGGGCCTGCACGCCCTGCACGTGGTCGGCGGCATCATCTTCAATTTCATGCTCTTCATCATGAGCTACTACCCGGAGGACCCCCTGTTCGTGGGGCGGGTGGAGTACGGGGGGCTCTACTGGCACTTCGTCGACATCGTGTGGATATTCTTGTTTCCGGCTCTGTACCTATTGTGACCACGGGGACCCCGCAGCACCCCAGCGTCAGGGGCTACATGCTTGTCTTCGGGGCCCTGCTGGTGCTGACCGTCGCGACCGTGGCGGTGTCCTACTGGCATCTCCCGCCGGGCCCGGCCATCCTGCTCGGCCTGATGATCGCCACGACCAAGGCCGCGCTGGTGGCCGCCTTCTTCATGCACCTCAAGGGGGAGCGGGCGCTTATCTACGGCTGCCTGGTTGTGACGGCCTTCTTCATGGTCATTCTCTTCACCATTCCCATCACCGACACCGCCATCGGCGATTTCAAGATCTCGGCGCCGGCGGGGGAGGCCCCGGCCGGGCCTTCCGGGCACTGAAATGTCCCTGCGCAGCGTCCACATCGCCTTCATCCTGACCGCGCTGGCCCTGCTGGTCTACATGGCCGGTTGGTCGGGCGCGAGAGTGTTCCACGGGCAAAATTCCGGCAATGGCGTGATGCTCGCGGCGTCGGTCCTCGGCGCGGCGGCGGGAGGCCGGTACCTCCTCTGGTTTTTAAGGAAGACCGCTTCTCCGAGGTAAGACCCGTGGCGACATCTTCTCGGCGAGGTCGCGCCGGCGGGAACTCGGTCCTGGACCGAGCCCTGCATGCCTGGCACCGGCCGGTCGCCGTCCTCCTGGGGCTTCCCGCATCCCTCGCCGCTTGCCCCGTCTGCTTCGGCGGCGACAATCCCGATCTCAGCAACGCCTTCTGGTGGGGGGTCGTCATCCTCCTGGGTTTCACCATGTCCATCCTGGGCGCGCTGGGTTACGCCATCTGGCGAATTGAAAAGTTGCGTCCCGCGCCTCCGGAGCCGGGCTCCGGGGGACGACCCAAGCGCGCCCTTCCACCATCTCCCCAACCGGCCCCTGCCGAGCCGGCCCTACGATGACGATCAGCCTCAATCGGTTTGCCGCCCTAACCTCGGGAGCGGCCTTCTTCCTCCTCTTCGCCGGAGGCCTGGTCACCTCCACGGGGTCGGGCCTGGCGGTCCCGGATTGGCCGCTCTCCTTCGGACAATATTTCCCCGCGATGGTGGGGGGGGTTCTTTTCGAACACGGGCATCGCGTGATCGCCGGCACGGTGGGAATCATGACCTTCGCGCTCGCCTTCTGGGTCTACTTCAGCGTCGAGTCCGGGGCGGCGCGGCCCCTGGCCGCCGCCGCGGCCGGAGGCATCCTCATCCAGGCCCTGCTGGGCGGGATCACGGTGCTTTACCGTCTTCCCAAGCCGGTCTCGATCGCCCACGCCTGCCTGGGACAGGCGGTGTTCTGCCTCATCCTGGCGGTATCCCAGGCCACCTCGGACTGGTGGGATAAGACCGAGGCCGGAGTCGGCGGCGGCCTCTGGCGCTCCGGCGCCTGGTTGTCGGCCGCGGTGTATGCGCAACTGGCTTTCGGCGCGATTTATCGCCACACCGGCCTTGGGATCTCCTGGCACCTGGCGGGAGCCGGGGCGGTGTTCGCCGCGGTGGCCTGGGTGGCATTCCAGACCTTCCGTCGCGCTCCCGCCGAATCCCTCCTCACCCGCCCGGCCGGCCTGCTGGCAATCGCCCTGCCCGCCCAGATGCTCCTCGGAGTCGCGGCCTATGCGCGCGGCACGGGACGCCTCATCGCCCCGGCCGCGGTTTTGCCCACCGCCCATCTGGCCGTGGGCGCCGTCATACTGGGGGCGTCGGTGGTCTGGTCGCTGCGCGCTTGGAGGTTGGGCCGATGAAAGTCGTCCGGACCTATCTTGAGCTCGCCAAGCCCCGCATTCTGGTCATGGTGCTGGTCACGACCGCGATCGGCTTCTGGCTGTCCGGGGGTTCCGGCGCCGGGGCCCTGGCCTGGACTCTGATCGCCACGGCCCTGGCCTCCTCCGCCAGCGGCGCCCTCAACCAGCTCTTTGAGATCGAGCAGGACGCGGCCATGTCCCGGACCCGCGTGCGGCCTCTGCCGTCCGGGCGCCTGGCGCCCGGACAAGCCCTTGTCTTTGGCCTGGTATGCGCCGTTGTTTCTCTTTTTGTTTTCGCCCTTAAGGTCAACGTGCTGGCCGGCGGCCTCGCCGCATTCGCCATGGCCTGTTATCTCTTGGTGTATACCCCGATGAAGACCCGCTCCCCGCAGAGCACTTGGGCGGGAGCGGTGGCCGGGGCGGTGCCGCCCTTGATCGGCTGGGCAGCCGGCGCGGGCAGCCTTTCCGCCCGCGCCTACCTGCTGTTCGGTATTCAGCTGCTATGGCAGATTCCCCACTTCCTTTGCATTTTCTGGATCTACCGCGAGGACTACGCCCGCGCGGGTTTCCGCACCATGCCCGTCGTGGACCCGGGGGGACGGGCGACGGCCATCCAGATCGCGGTCCATTCGCTCGGCTTGCTGCTGGCGACCCTCCTTCCGTCGTTGAGCGGCATGGCCGGACCGTGGTACGGCCTGGGCGCGCTCATCGTGGGTTCCTCCTTTTTGTACCTGGGACTTCGCGCCAGTTGGACCATGGCGATCCCCGACGCCCGCCGGCTCTTCTTCGCCTCCCTGCTCTACCTTCCCGTAGTCTTTGGAATGCTGCTCGCTTCGGGGATCTGACGAACGCAATTCCTGATCGGCGTCAGGACGGGAGCCTGCCGGCTCCCGCCTTCATCCCGCTGACCGTCTCCTGGAACCTGACCCGCCGCTGCAACCTTTCCTGCGCCCACTGCTATATCGACGCCCGCCGCGGGCCGGCAGACCCCGATGAACTATCTCAGCAAGAGGCCCGCGGAGCCTTAAAACAGTTGGCCGAAGTAAATCGAGAGTCCGTCCTGATCCTGACGGGTGGGGAGCCTCTGCTTCGTCCCGATATCTACGACCTGGTCGGAGAGGCATCAGCCCTGGGCTTCTGGACCGTCCTGGGCAGTCACGGCGGACTGCTCGATGAGCGCGCGGCTGAAAGGCTTGCGGCTGCCGGCCTCAAGGGCGTGGGGGTGAGCCTCGACTCGGTGGACGCGGCGCGTCACGACGCCTTCCGCGGCATCCCGGGCGCCTGGAGAAAGACCGTCGCGGCGCTGGATGTGATGCGGCGCCGGGGCCTCTCCTTTTTGATTGAAATGACGGTCACTCGGGACAACAGGCGAGAAATCGCCACGATGGCGGAATGCGCCATGGGGTGGGGGGCCGCCGCGCTCAACGTCTTCTTTTTGGTGCCGACCGGAAGAGGGGCTACGGTCAACGGACTTGCCGCGCTGGAGACGGAGGAATGTCTACGGCAAATCGCCCTCCTGCAAGCAAAGCTTGCAGGAGGACTGATGCTCAACGCCAAATGCGCCCCGCAGTATCGCCGCGTGCTATGGGAGCTCGATTCGGCGTCTCCCTTCGTCCGAACTTTCCGAGGCGGCGGCTGCCCGGCGGGCACCTACTACTGCCGCCTGGGACCGACCGGGGATGTGACCCCGTGTCCCTACATGGACCTGCCGGTCGGCAATATTCGGCAGTCATCCTTCGCCGATATTTGGAGGTCCTCGCCCGTGCTGCGTTCTTTGCGGGAGGAGAAGCGCGGCGGGCGTTGCGGCGCGTGCGAATTCGCCGAGATGTGCGGGGGTTGCCGCTGCCGGGCCTACGCCGTGACCGGCGACATCCTCGCCGAGGACCCCGGCTGTTCCTACCAGCCGGGGAGCCGCGGCGGCCAACCGATACGCCTTCCGGCTGAGGGGACCTACGGCGCGGCCGTGGTCGGCGAGCTGGAATGGACCGCGGGGGCGCGTGAGCGGCTCTCCTCGGTGCCCTTCTTCGCCCGCGGCATGGTCGAGAAGGCCGTGGAGAAGGCGGCCCTCAAGCGGGGTCTCTCTAGGGTCGATTAAGCGCTCATGGCCGAGCTCCGGCGGGCCATGGCCGGGAGATTCCCCGGGGTGAAGGATGCCTAAGCGCATCGTCATTATCGAGGACGCCCCGCAGGTGGCCAATATCCTGCTTTCGAAGCTCGGCCGAGAGGGTCATCGGCCGCTATGGAAAAGGGATTGGAAGGAAGGCCTGGAGGAGGCGCGCCGGGCCGACCTCATCCTGCTCTCGACCGATCTTCCCCGCAAGGACTTCTGGGAGGGCCTGGCGGCCCTCAAGGCGGCGTCGACGGCGCCGATCCTGGCGGTCCTCGAAACCGACGAGGCGGGCTCCGAGGCCAAGGCCCGCGAGTTGGGCGCGGCCGGCGCCATCGTCAAACCCTTCAAGCCCACGGTCGTGGCCCGCCGGGTCGCCGATTTATTGGGCGTTCATTAGCCGACCGCCACGACCCGGGTGCCGGCGATGAAGTCGTGGAGAGCCCGGTTGTCCTGCGTGAACAGGGCCATCAAATAGCCCCCGCCGAGCAGCAGGGCCGAGGGAATGTAGCCCGCCCAGCGCACGAAGGCCCGGCCGTAGCCCACGGGGCCGCCGTCGGCCGTGAGGACCTTGATCTTCATGGCCTTCTTGCCGAGGGTTTGGCCGCCGCCGCCGACCATGAGGGTGAAGTAGCCGATTTGGAGGGCCAGCGCGAGGAGCGGTGAGACCGTCGCGTCGATGCCGGCGAAGCCAATGGCGAGGCCCAAGGCGAATCCGGCGATGGAGAGGATGCAGCCGTCGATGAACGAGGCGACGAAGCGCGCCCCGAATCCCGCCGGCACGAGTTGGGCCGGGGCGACCTGCATCTCAGGCGTGATTTCTTGAGGCGACGACGACGGTGGCGCGTTGTCCATGGGTTCCCTCCTTTAGTGTTGCGATCGGCCCAGTCCGAGGGCCGGCAAGAAATACCACGCGGTGTAGAGACAGGCCGCCGCGGCGGCGGCCACGGCCGCCCCGCGGCCCCCGGGCTCGCGGGGCTCCGGACGCAGCTGCAGCGGGACGCCGATCAGTCCGACCGCCGCCCCCGAGAGCAGCCCGCCGGCATGGGCGAGATTGTCGATGCGGGGGTCGAGGGCCCCCTCGATCACGGCGTAAATCGCCCATGAGACGAGGACCAGGCCTGTCCTCCGGTCCCGCACGGCAAGGCGGTCGCGGTGGCGGTAGAGCGAGACCGCCAGCGCTCCCAGCAGGCCGAAGATCGCGCCGGAGGCCCCGACCGAGACCTCGGGGCTCAGACAGCTGAGGAGGGTGGCGAGCACGCCGCAGCCGACATAGGCCGCGAAGGTGAAGGCCCCGCCGAAGGCGTGCTCGCAGCCCATCCCGAGGATGTAGAGTCCCGCCATGTTTCCCACGAGATGCCCCGTGGAACCATGCAGAAAGTTGCTGGAGAGCAGGCGCCAGGACTCGCCTCCGGCCACCAGCGACGCCTTCTTGGCCCCAACCGCGGCCAGGAGCTCCGCGTTCGCCGTCGCGCCCTGGGCGGCCTCCAGCGCGTAGGCCAGCAGGTTGACCGCGATCAAGGCGATCGAGACGCGCGGCGCTGGGGACATCCCCCGCTCGAAATCGGGCCGCTCATCGAGCATGTCGGGGGTGATGGTTCGGGGGCCGATCACCTCCTTTCCCCGGTGTCGAGCATCACCCCCAGCGCCAGGGCCACGCGGCGGTCGAGCTCCCCGACGCGGTCGGCGGTCATGTCCAGGACGTAGCGGTCGAGGATGGTGAACTTGCGGTTGAACTCGCCGATCGAGTCCTCGGAGTCGGCGCGGAAGATGACGAAGTTGGTCCGGAGGAGGCCGTAGAAGCTTCCGAGCAGCCGCCGCAGCAGAGAGAGGAGGATCGAGTCCTCGCGGGCCGTGGCCCAGAGGGCGCCGTCGGGCCGGTGGATGGTCCAGCGCTTGCGGAAAAAGTCGTAGATGATGTTCTTGGAGAAAAGCGCCAGGACCGTGGCGTCCGGCAGCCGCACGGTGAAGGTCTGGGTGATGGGCGCGAAGACCTGGTCCTGGAGGACCTCGAGCAGGCGTTGGGCCCCCGAGGCGTCCCGGTAGAAGGTGACATCGCGCTTGGGGTAGACCGAGAGGGTCACGAAGAACCAGACCGGGACGAACAGGAGGGCGCACGCGACGAGCGGGACGTGGTGGAGATGCTCCGGGATCATCCCGACGGCCAGCCAGATCAGGGCCGTCAGGCCGCCCGCGGCCGCCAGGCCAAGGGCCACGGCGGCCAGGCTCCGGAGTATGCGCGCGGGCCGCTGCACGAAGAAGATCTCGCGTCCGGCCTCATCACAAACGAAATATTTCTCGTTGATGGCGAAGTGCTGCTGCCGCAGGAGGAAGACGTTGCGGTGGAAGGCGGGATCCATGCCCGCGGGCAGAGGCGTGTCGGGAAGCCCTCCCGGCACCCGCATGGCCCTCCGGCAGTCCGGACAGCGGACCTCGGTGCCGGCGAGTTCCTCCTTAAGCTGGTAGGTCCGGCCGCAGGCGCACGCCACGGGGATGGGCATAGAGGTTTCGAATGCTAGCATATCCCCCAAGCGTGAAAGGGGACACCCGGGTCCTTTGTGGGTGCGCTGAAAATTTGTAGGGTCCCGACAGGGCGAGCGGCCGGCCGGCTCAATTGAGCCGCAGGCCTGGCACCGGTTCCACACCCGCGAGAATGTCACCGGGACGCAACCTGGCCCATGTTCCGCCGATTCGACCGCAACGTTGGGGAGGCAGATCGTCCCCGGCCGCATCGCACTCATGCGACGGCTACCTCCACTGATGGAGGTAGAATAGCATCCATCCGATGGGCGGCATGACGTGTTCGGAAGGAAGTGTCCCGAATCCAAATGCGTTGCATTAGAAATAGCTCTCTCGACTCCGGGGCTTTCCCGCAACCCCCAGGGAGCGTCCCGGTGTGGGATGCTGCGATCTCGGGCTCGACTGTGGTCGGCCACGGTGGAGCCGATCCGTTGGAACGCGGTTTTCTACCAGCCTCTTAACGCGCGTTGAGCACCCGGTGCCCGCGGCCCTCGATGCACCGGATGTAGACCCGCTTGTATTCCTGTTCGGCGGAAAGCCCGCTGACCGCCCCGGTCCCGACGCCGCCGAGCGCCGCGCCGGTGGCGGCCCCTTCCCCCGGGTCCCCGCCGACCGCGCCGAGCACCGCGCCCACGGCGGCGCCCACGATCGCGCCCGCCGCCACGCCCTTGGCCGTCTCCTTTCCGGTCCCTCCGGAAGCCTGTTGGGCCAGTTCGCGGCATTCCGCGAGGTCTCGATCCAAGCTTTCGGTGCTGCCGCTGCGCGGGTCGACCACGGGCTTCCACCGGCCCCAACTGGAGCAGGACGAGAAGGCTCCCACGCAGGCGGCAAGGGCCCAAAGCGCCGGTCGGCTGTTCATAGCTGTTAGTTTAGCCCCGGTTCCCGGCGGTGTCAAGGCGCCTCCGGCGCTAGTAGAGCTTGAGGTCGGGATTGAGCGATGAGAACTGCGGGGTCTGCGCCGCATCACGTGAGGGAGATTCCGTCAAAACCAGACCCGGAAGGCGGCTTCGGGTCCGTGGGTGTTGCGCTGGGGGTTGATGAAGGCCCGGTAGCCTCCTGAAACGCCGATCCAGCGCCAGGAGAAGCCCAGCGAGCCCGAGAGCTCATGGGTGTTGGGTCCTCCTAGGAAGGCGAGTTGGTAGCGCAGGGCGACGTTAAGGGGCCTGATGGGGAAGGCTTCCAGGGCCACCGAGCCGCTCATTCCCGGGTGCCGAGCCGGGCTATCGAGTATGCTCCCGCCCATGCCCACATCCAGCACCGCGGCTTCCGACTGGAACCAGGTCATGAGGGCATGGGCGTGGTAGAAGTCCCCGGCGCGTTCATCCGTCAAGGCGCCCCTCTCGAAGGAGGTCACGCCCACCTCCCAACCCACTCGGCCCGCGGAGCGCATGCGGGCGTATTCGTGATAGGCGCGCCGGCCCCGGCGGTCCACCTGGACCGCGGAGGTCAGTTCCCAGCCGCGCGGCCGGCCGCCGCGGGTGTAGGGCTCCTCGCCGTCGTACGGGTACGCGCCGTACCCATGATGCTCGAGCCATTCGTTGGTCATGATGTAGGGCCAGACGAACGGCATGGCCACCCAGGACCAGAATTCCTTGGCCGCCTCATCCGAGGCTTGGACCTCGCCGATTTTGGTATCGGCGCGCGAGGCCGCCGGCACGGCGGCGCAGATCAGGATGGCGCCGAGCAGGCCCCTCATACCTCAAGTGTAGCCCCGGAGGCGGCGAAATTCAATCCGTTGAGCACGAAGAGGCTTGACACCAAGGCATCGCCGGGTTATCCTCCGGAGGATGGCATCCTTGACGGAGGCAGGGCGCCGCCGATCGCGCCGGTCCGGACAGAACACGGTCGAGTACCTCATCATGCTCGCCGTGGTGGTCGGCGTCGTGCTGATCGCGGGCCTGGCGCTCAAGGGCTTCATGCCCGAGCTCTTCGCGAAGGTGACCGCGCCCATCCAGAAGATTTTCGGCGGCTCCGGCGAGGCCGAAAGCTCCTCCGCGGCCTCCGAATCGGGGGGGTCCTCGGGAGATTCCGCGAAGCCCTGGTCGTCTATTCTGCCGGGGTCCGGCGGGGGCGGGGGAACCTTGGCGGGGGTGCCCGGTTCGGGGGGCGGTGGGCAAGGGTCTAACCTTTCCGTAGGGAGTGGGGGCTCGGGCGTGCCGAGTCCCGGCGGTGGAGAGGCAACATACTCCGGCGGGGGAGGGCCCTCGGCCGCGGAAACCTCCTTCGGGGGATCGGCCGTGGGTTCGGGCCCAGCGGGGGCGGCGGGTTCATCTCCGGGAGGGGTCGGATCCGGGGGGACCGGCTTGGGAAGCGACGCCGGCGCAGGAGGATCGGCGACAGCGGGCATCCCGGCGCCCGGCGGCCATGGGGGCGCCGTCCCCGTCCCATCCCAATCAATTAAAGGAAGGGACAGTCCCGCTCTGCGGGACGAAGGGCAGGCGTTCTCCATTCCCGGAGGGGGCGGCGCCTCAGAAAGCGGGGCAACCGGAGGGTCCGGCGGTCCCGGCGGCCGGCTGGGCCGAATCGCGGCCGATGTCCGGGATTTGGCTCGATCGGCGGCGACGGACCCGTCGGCGCGCGCCCGTATTAGGGAGGCATGGGCGAGCCTCTCGACCGCGGACCTGCGCCCGCCGTCGGAGGCCGCGCGGGAGAAGGAGTTGGACGCGGCCCTGCGCGCCGTCGAGGGCTTGCGCAAGGCGTTGCG
>CAYJXJ010000169.1:0-10432 GCA_964374095.1 uncultured Elusimicrobia bacterium | reverse complement strand
TCCCGCCATCCGCCAAATTCCGCGAATTTGGCGGATGGCGGGATGTGACCCCATCTCACCCCATCTCACCATCTCACCATCTCAGCAGGCGACCGCGCTCCTTCTTGAAGACCTCGGTCCCGGTCCAATACAGCTTGTTCTCAGCCCAATCCAGGTCGGACCTGCTGGTGCGCCGCCCGGCGGGGCCGCCGCCTCCGGTGACGATCACGTGGATCGGGTCGATGTTGTACTTGGCCGCCACGGGAACGATGATGGGAACCACGATCACGATCGCCGAGAAGATCTCGATCATGTTGACGACCCGCGAAGGAATTGCGCCGCCGCGGGTGGGAGTGCTCGGTTCCACGCGAAAATCGCGCGGCGGGACTTATTCGGTCCATCCCGGCGCGCCCGGGCTGGCGCGTGCTGATCCCGCGCGCCCGGTGATAACATGGACAACGATGGAAAGAAATTGGAGAAGTGCAACACATGCTGCAAGAATCGAGGCAAGTATTGGTTAGATGTTCAGACAAAAGCGGGCACAGGAGCAGACGCGCACGCCTTTTATTCGGGGTGCAAGGACTTTTGCAAGAAGACTTTCGTGGCTGGCAATTTTGAAAACTGCGACAAAGAGCGCAAACGTTTGGAGATAGAGGCGCCTGACATTTGCGCCCAGGCGGGAAGGGGCGGGGCGGGGAATTTAGATTTAAGGATGCAATGCTGTAATGCGCGTGGTGAGTACTACAATAACGTTCTTAGTTGCGCCATAACGGAGGAAGAAAAAAAGCAAATCGACAGCGGTGCCAGGCGCGAGACCAAACCCGTGAAGGAGGCGAGACGCGATAAGGACAACTGTCCAACCACCACCCCGGAAGGCAATAGAGCGCTGGCACTCTTGGACCGCAAAGGGAATCCTTGGGATGTCGATGTCAATAAAGGAATGAGCGACGCGGATCTAACAGCTATAGCCGATGGCGAAAAAGTATTTGCGGAATTCGCCCAAAAGGCCGCTGCAACCCTGAAGCAAAGGAACGAAAAGCAATCGGAGATGGTCAGCCTAGTTGAATTTAACTGCGGTAAAGACCACCAGAGTAACCACCCAAACCACGCGTGTACCGCTCGCTGCCCGGAGGTCGCATCGATCGGCAAGGATGTGTCGACTAAGGAGTATAAGGAGCTTATAGCCAAATTGGACCAGTGTGGGGATAAGGCTCGCGAACTTTACGACAAGAAATGGGATAGTATCGGGAAGGAGTGCGACCACCTCAAAGATAAGGCGAAGGAGGACTGTGAGAAAACGCTCCCGCCCAAGCGGGAGGAAGAAACGAGCCTATTCCAAGATACAAAAAGGGAGGCCCGGGAGAAAGGCGCAGCGATGTACAATATCTGCCGCGCGAGCCACTACGTTGGGAAAATAGGTCCCAATGGCCAGCCTGAGGAGACTGGCTGCAATCCCTAAGTCACGGCACAAAACCCTCCAAATCCCCATAGGAAACCGCGTTGCCCACCGGCAAGGCCAGCTCCTTGAGGGCGTCCCTCTTGTCCTCGTAGGAGTGGGCGGAGACGACTTCGGGATACGATCCGTAGATCAGCAGGTCGGGCAAGGAGCGGGAGATCTCTGCCGGGTCCTGACCCGCAGATGAGAAGCGGGAGTCGGGGCCAACGCCACAAGCGTCGCTCCAAACCGCGGGGGAGAGGCCCGAGGACCGGACAGGCCTGGACCCGCGCCATCCCGCGCCCTGGCGCCACGTGGATCGCCAGTTCAAGCGGGTCGGCAACCGGTACGTAGCCCACGGCCGGGACGAGCATGAATATACAAGCCTCCTCCGATCCTTGCCAGGAAACTTCCGGCTGAATCGTCTCCGCGCTCCAAGTTCCCGGGGTTTTGACCAAGGCGCATTACGTGGGGTGGGCCGGGGGCTTCGCCGGCGAAGTTCCTGGCCCGCCAATAACTGGAAGGCCAGGTGCCAGGCACCGGCCGAGGGGATTTACTCCCAGACTGGGAGTAAATGCTGCGCTGTGGTCTGTAGCGGAAGAACCGTCAGCCCAGTGCCTGCGCAGAGAGCTGCAAAATAAGGAAAAATCCGATTGGACGATTCTCCTAAAAGCATGTTAGCAAAACATAGCACTTCTATTGCTTTCTGTCGACAGAACGGGGGGGCACGGTGTCGCAGGCCCGAAGAATCGGCCAGCCGGAGCTTCCGCCGAGGCCGAGTGGGGCGACGAATCGAATTGTCGACGGAATCGAGGACGCCAGGGCTGCCGGCCTTTTATTATCGTCGAGTCCTGGGTCCTGGGGGGGCGTCGGTCCTTCAGGAAAGCTTGGATTGGAACATTCATGAGCCCGGCGCAGCACCTTCTGTATGCGTGGCTGACGGGGCTGTTTGACCTTCTTATCGAGAACTGATTGGCGGGCCAGAAAGGTTGCTTTATCGACGATCTTCTGGCGGCCGTGTCTTTCGAGAACTACCCCGCACGGGACGTCATGCCCCAAAATTTAGGGCTAAAGACAATCCCCGCCCTTCGCATCGGCGCCGAGCAGCTCCCGCTGCTTGTGGAGCGGCAGCTCCTGGTAGAGGATCTGGAAGCTCTTGAATTCGCGGTCCTTGAACTGCATCGTTCGCGGACCCCCGGGATCCCGCCTCAGCGCTTCTTGAGCCGGTCGAGCAGGGCCATGACGTCCGCCGGATGCGCCGACTTCTCGTCGGCGTGCTTGCGCTTGAACTCGTCGAGCGCGGCGAACCGCGCGCCGGGGTCCTCGTAAAACTCCCAGACGGTCTCCCAGGTCTCGGGGGCGTTGGGCCGGACGACGAGCAAGGTCTCGATGTAGAGGTCCTGCCGCCGGTCCTTGTGCCGGCGCGCGCCGTTGCGGATCGCCCCGAGCGAGGCGTCGTCGAGATTTCCGTTGCGGGCCGCCATCGCGATGTGCTGCTCGAGGTACTCGCGCTCCGGCTCGGTGCCTTTTCGGTAGAGCTCCATGAGCAGCCGCCACATCTCGTCCGAGGTCGGGGCGATCATCGTGACCGCGCGGACGTGGCGCTGGCGCTCTTCGCCGGAGGAGCCGCGAGCCAGGCGCATCAGCGGCGCCAGGGCCGGCTTCGCCCGGTGCCGCATCTGAGCGAGGGCCAGGGCGGAGTTCTGGCGCACGAGAGTCCTCTTGTCCTGGAGCCGATCGACGAAGGCCCGCAGGTCCGCGTCGTCCGGGGGACCGATGAGCCCCATCACGTTGATGAACTCTCGGCCCGGGCGGGCGAGCTCGAGCGCGAAGGCGGGCAGGCAGCGCCGGGACCGGCCCTCCGTTCCTTGGATTTTGAGCATCTCGTCGAAGGATATCTGCTGGAGCTTGTAGAGCAGATCGGAGAGCCGGGAGTCGCAGTCCGTCTCGGGAGCGCGGGGCGCGGGCGCGGCCCTCTTCGGCGTGCTCTCCGCGGAGCCCGGGCCGAGCTTGGCCATCTCCGCCAGGTCCGGTCCGCTCTCGAGCGCCGACGGGCCCAGCACCGCCGAGGGGCTGCCGATCAACGATGGGGTCTGCTCCCGGCCTCGGAGCGTGGCCTGAAGGCCGCGCCGGACCGAGGCCAGGACCTCGCCGGCCGTCACCGTCGCGTCGCCGTCCGCGTCGGCCCAGCCCCGCAGCCCGCCGAGGGCCAGGTAGCTGAAGGCGGGCAGCGATGCTCCTGGGAGCGCCCCCGCGAATTGGTCGTTGCGCGCCGCGCTCAAGACCACGAGGCGGGGGTCGCCGGCGGGCTTGAGTTGCGTCGTGACCAGGGGCATCAGTCCCGGCGCCAAGGCCGCCCCGGTCGGGCTCCGGCCCGAGAAACAGGCGTCGAGGACGACGTGGATCGAGCGCGCGGGACTCGCGCGCAAAGTCTCGAGCAGCTTGGATTGAGGAAGGCTGCGCGACTGCAGGCTCTCGGCCTTCTGCTGCGCGTCGACGCCGACCAAGAGCCCGTCCTTGCCGTCCTTGGCGGCCGCGCCGTGGCCGACGAAGACGAACCAGAGCGAGCCCTTCGGGCCCGCTCGCCCCGCGGCCTTGCCCGCGGCGGCGCGCATCTCCTCGAGCGTGCCGTCCCCGTCGCGGAGCAACGACACGTTCTCGGGGGGGACCCCGCGCGTCTTGGTCAGGTAGTCGTACCAGAGCAGCGCGGTCGTCTTGGCTCCCGGCACCGGCGGGACGGCGAAGTAATCCTCGATGCCGACGATGACGGCCGCGTCCCGCTCGCCGCCCCCGACCGCGCGAGCGGGCGTCGATAGATCGGGCCAGCCGGCCGCCGCGAGGACGCCGACAGGCCACACGCAGAGCACGAAGAGCAGTCTCATGTCCGCCAGGATAGCAGGCGCGCGGCATCCGGTCAAGGCCGCTGTGCTCCATGTTCCCGGACTTTTCAGGCCGCCAGGGTGTATGGCTGCCTCCATCGGTGGAGGTAGGCCGTCGCGGGGGCCGGAGTTTTCTGCGGGTGCCGGTGGACTCCGCCCGGGCGGAGTTCTGCATGCCTGGCACCGAGAGCCGGCAGTGAACCCGCACCGGCGGGATGTCCTCGCTGCAGGCGCGCCCGCCTTTGAAAGTCCGGGAACATGGAGCGCTGTGGCGCGGGCGCTCGTTTAGCGCGCCAGGAACCGGGCGATGATATCCAATCGTCCCCTGTGGGTCTTGACCATCCCGATGGCGAACCTCTCGTGGACTGGAGCCAGTAGCGGTGTTCGCTGAGAGTCAAAGTCCCGCAACCACTTTAGCAATAGTCCCGTCCGGTCGACCCATTACCTGTGAAACGTTGCAGCAGGTTGTCGCGTGCCCCCAGGCGATAGGCCTCGGACAGGTCCGTCTGTATCGATTACCATTTGGTCATATGTAAAATTAACACTCCTCGCCTCACCTCTCGGACGCTCTTCAAAGCTGCACTCCCCCTGACAATAAGGCCCCAGCCCTTTCATTTGTATAATACCCGGGGAGATTGAAATGACAGACGGTCCACAGGGTGGGCCAGCCGGCAAGTCCGAGATACTGATTTATCAGTCCGAAGACGGCAAAAGCCGGATTCCGGTGCGGCTAGAGGACAATACCGTCTGGCTGCCTCAGGCCTTGATGGCGACCCTCTTCCATACAAGCATCCCTAATATCAGCATGCATAATGAGGCGCTCTCCTGGGCGAACGAGCAGTACGACGCCTTCATCGAACGGCGGCGTCCGGAGGCGGAAGCGACGGCCGATGGAGATTGAGAAGCTGTCCGTGCGGCAGTTGCGCGACCTGAGGGATCGAATCGACCGACGCCTGCGGGAGGCGGAGGACAGCGACGGGAGTTCCCTGGCGGAGCAGTTCTCCGGCGGACATCCCGTGGACTTGATCGCCCTCGCGGTGATGCAGAGCGGGATACGTTGCCGGACCCTGGACGGCCGATCCGTGACTTTGCGTCCCGGCTCGGGCATCCGCGAGGAGGGAATCTGATGGGAGCGGCGAAAAGGCGCAAACAGTTCCTGGCGACTCTGGCCGCAGGGCCTGTGGCGGAGTCCGGACTCTTCCTGCTTTCCAGGCAGGACGGCGTCAGCGCTGTCCTGACGGCCAAACCGGCCGAGGGAGGCAAAGTCGACGCGGGCCTGTTTTGCGTGGATGAGTGGCAGGAAGGCCTATTCCAGTGCCTGGGGCGCCGCTACGAGTCGGCGGATTCCTTTCAGCAGGAACTCCGCGACAATGGCGCGGCTTTCCGGGCCTCCACCCCGCAGGAATGCCGGCTGTGCGTGGGGTGGGGCCACGTCATTCGTTTTCGCGCGCGTGTGCCAGTGCCGGAACGGTTCGAGGAATGGAAGTTTCTTCTTTCCCCCATGGAAGATCCGGCCGCCGTTAAGACCCTTTACGGCTGTCCGGAATGCGGGTCCCACCTGCCGGAAGCGATGCAGAAAACCATCCTGGACTCCGTGGCGAAGCAGGTCAGTTGCTACTTCGTCTGCGAGGAGTGCATCCGTATCAAGAGGCATCGGTCCGTCGAAGAGGCAGGCTTCCCCCATCGCCGGCGCATGGAGGCTTTTAGGGAGGCCGATGATTTTTCGCTCAACCCGGCCGATGGATGATGGCCATGCCGGGCCAGGCGCAAAGTGGAGCCATCGCTCTGAGTCTAGCGGAGGATGGAGATGCGCCCAAGACAGCCGCATTCGCCCTGGAGACCTGGATCATTCCCGCGGCCCGGCCAAACGTTGCGATCAAGGACGAGCACATCCTGCAGGCCCTTGAGAATCTCCTGGATTTCCGAAGGTCCGGCACGCCCCTATCGGAAACAACCTCGCGGGAGGTTGGTTGGATCAGGCGCGCCGCCCAGGACGGCTTGACGGCCTTCGCCTCCGCGTGCGGCGACAAGCTCAACTCGGTCGAACAGGAGCAGGCTGCGACCCAGGGTCTTCAGAAGGTCATCAATAGTGTTCGACGTCACCAAAGTTCGTCGCGCCCCAGAAAGTACATCGATTTCGTGTCCCCCTACATCAAGTGAGGAGGCAGGGGCCATCCGCGGTGGACACCCTGCCCACGGCGCGTGGAGAATCATCTTAGGATGGATGGGACCGCAACTGCCGGAACGCGACGAGCTGAAGACCATGGTTTGCCAAGCGGGCTGGAATTCTTCATCGGGGAGTGAACTTAGCCGCCCTTGTTGCGACGAAGCTCTTGTAATGCTTGTCAATGGGTTCCTTGCCATCCCAGTCGTCCTCAAAGAGGCCTAGCAACTGGAAACCCGCATCAAGCTGTCCGCCGATCTGGTCGGTCAAGGTGTGGCTGAATTCGATCGGCGCGTCCTTGCCGAACACCTTGCGCCGCTCTGCCTCAGAGAGATCTAAATCTGAGTAGGGCAGCGAACGCTTAACGACAAACCTTCCCGCTTTCTCGAGCTCCGGGTCCCACAGATAGTTGGTCGGATTCGAGAAGCCCGCCAGTAATGTGCCCCCGAACTTCAAAACACGGAAACACTCCCGCCACACAGGCCGCAACTCCGGCACGAAGCAATTTGAACAGGGGTGAAAGATCAAATCGAAAGTCTCGTCTCCGAAGGCTGCAAGATCCCGCATATCGCCTTGCACCGTATCGAGCGCCAAGCCCTCGGCGGTAGCAACCGCCTGGTCCTGGGCTAGTTGCTTGGGCGAGTTGTCGAAAACGATGACATTGGCTCCGGCAGCGGCCAAGATCGGTCCTTGTTGGCCTCCGGCAGAAGCCAGCCCCAGCACGCGAGCACCTTCCAGCGGCGGAAACCAGCCACGTGGCACTGGACGCGACGGCGTAAGGAAGATCAGCCATTCTCCCGCCCGGGTGCGTTGCACCTCCTCAGCGGTCACGGGTACGGTCCAACGGTCGCCCTTCTCGACCGCGCGGTCCCAGTACTTGCGATTGTGACGGAGCACGTCCATGCTTTTCTGACAACTATTGCCCTTCGGAGAGTTATGCATCAGCGAGTCCTCAGAGGCTATCGCAGGGCCACCACCAACCGCTTATCCAAAGCCTGCGCGATCTTCTGGAGTGTAACCAGGGTAATGTTAGCATGCTTGAAGGTTTCGATGTGAGAAATTACCGGGTGGGGGTATGAAGCCGATCGGGTTGTGGATAAATCGAGGAAATTGACGACCCGGGCAATTTCGCAAGGCCATTGTTCGAGTTTTGCCCGGCAAAGCGCCCGGGAAGGAGGTGCGCCGACTAGGACATGGAACCATCCCGGCGATGATCCCTCCGGCGCTGATGGTCGTGGGGTGCGCATCGGCGGGACCAAGCGACACGGATGAGGCCAAAATTCTAAAATGTCGCCCCGCAATGAAAAATGTCATCAAGATCCGGTCGCCTGCGGAGATCCCCGAGGATTGGCGTGACACGCCCATCGGGGCGCTGCTGAGCTACCACAATCTGGGCTCCCCTCTGCCGGGGCGCGCGGAGAAGCCGGAACTGCTCATCGGCATGTGCATGGACAGCCGCAAGCATCTGCGCATCCCCGACAATTTCGCCTTCATCCTGCGTACCGGAGGCGCGAACCTGCGTTTGAGCGAGTTTCGCGTCTCCTACGCGATCGCGGTCGGCGGCGTGCGCGCCATCGCGCTGATAGGCCACACCAACTGCGGCATGTCCGGTCTGGCGGCTCGGCGCGGGGTCTTTGTCGACGGCCTCGTGGACGTAGGCTGGACGCGGGCCGCGGCCGAGGAACATTTCGATCGTTACGCGCCGGAGCATGAGATCGGTCCGGAGGGCGATTTTATCCGCGCCGAGGCTTGCCGCTTGCGTGCGCTTTACCCGAAGATCCGGGTCGCCCCGCTGCTCTACCTCATCGAGGATAACTCGATCGCGCTCTTGCGCGAATGACCGCCCGCCCACGGCAACAGAACTCCGCCCGTAAAGGCTTAGGGCGCCGCGCGTCGTCTGCGTTTGCCAAGGAGCACTATGCCACGATTCCATTTCGCCGTTATTTGCCGTCTGCTGTCGAGCCTCGCGCATGCCTCTGACTCGGTTAGGATTGGCCTCGCTCATTGGGGGTCTGGCCGTGGGCGCCCACAGCCGTTTCTTTCCCAGTGTATACGATGGGCATTGGCTCGGCTCGGTGCTGGCCTTAGCGGTTCTCCTTTCCTTTTCGATCGGGGCTTACACCGGCACCAGGGCCGGACGCTGTCTTCCCTTGGGTCCCGTGCTCGGACCGTTGCTGCGCTACGGGCCAGCCGTCCTCCTAGGATGCTTCGGGGCCGGCCTTCTGGCCGCCGGAGGCCTTGGCCCGCACTTCGAGTTTCCTAGGGGAGCAGCCTTTGGGAGAGAGGAGTTGGCCTGGACGCCGGTTTGCGGGGCCATCGGGGCCATCCTAGGGCTTGTCCTGGCCGGCCTCCCGGCTGTTTTAGGCTACGTCTTGGGACTCGGCCTGGGGGGCCTCCTGCGCCGCTTCTTGGGACCCTCTCCTTAAGAGAGCGCGTCTAGACCCGTTAGGGGGTCAGGGTCGTTTGTCGGGGTAGGGATTGGCCGCCGACCAGCGCTCAGCCTTGGCGTCAAAGCGCTCCCCGGCTCCCGCGTCCACAGTCTCCTAGGGGCGCCTCCCGTCAGTACCGAGCCCCGTCGAAGAGCCGGCGCAGGAAGCGGCCGTATTCCGTGAGGTCCGCTTCCGTCATGCCCTCCCCCATACGCCCGGCCTCCACCAGGCCCCCCCAGTCCGCGAAGGCCCAGGCCACGGCTCCGCCCCCCGCCGCGGCGACGCTGGAGACGGCCTCGCGAAAGCCCGGGCGGTCCGCGAGCTCAAGGGAGAAGGGCATGCGCGAGAGGACCTGCAGCAGGGCGCGGTCCTCGGGGCTGCCCGCCTCCGGGCGCCGCACGATCGCGGCGAGCCCGCCCGCGGCCACGGCCGAAACGCCCTCCGGGGTCAGGGCGGCGTGGATGTCGGCGATCAGGCGCCCGTCGTACATGCGCCGGGCGAACTCCGCGGCCCGGCCCGGGACTCGGAAATCGAAGAGCTCGAGGACCTCGGGAAGCCTGGCGGGGTCGAAGAAACGCGCCTGGGCGGCCAGCCGCCCCAGGAAGTCCTGCGGCGGCATGGCCCCGAGCCGTCCCAGCAGGGCGAGGACTTCCTTCTGGGAGGTCCCCGCGTCGAAACCGAACTCGGTCACGATCACGGCGAGGTTGGGCGGGATGGCGGCGCGCATGGCGGCCAAGGTCTGGCCGGGGTCCGCCTCGGGTCCACCGGCGTTGGGACGCGAGGGATAGAAGTGGACCCCGTAGGCGATGCGCCGGTCCACGGGGACGGCGGCCTCTTGGGGCGAATCCTCCCAAACGACGACCTCGGTCAGCGGGCGGCGCCCAAAGCCGCTGAGGTCGCTGGAGAACTCCAAGCCGCTCAGGATCACGAGGTTGGAGCGCGAGCCCTCCGCAATCAGCGCGGCCAGCAGGGTCTTGTAGTAGGCCTCCAGGGTCTGCTGCCTCAGGCGCGAGGCATTCCCCGCCACCGGGGAGCCGAAGGGTTCGTTGAAGAGCTCGAAAATCACCTCGGGCTTGTCGCGGTAGCGGCGGGCCGCCTGCCCCCAGAACTCCAGCGCCATCTCCGGCGTGGCGTCGAAGAGCTCGCCGGTGCTCAAACCTCCGCCCGGATGGCCGATGGCGTGGAAATCGATGATCGCGTACATCCCCGCCTCCGAGGCCGCGGCCGAGACCTCATCAATGAACCGCCAGACCTGCGAGAGGCGCTCGGGGTCCACGGGGCCCGCGCGGCTTGGCCGGATGGAGCCGGGATGCACGGCGATGCGCAGGGCGTTGGCGTTGAACAGGGACTTAAGGAGGCCGGGCAGCCGGCCCGGCAAGATGCCCCGCGCCGGGAAGTCGTGCAGGATCGGATCCGGAACCGCCACGCCGCGCAAGAGGAGCGAGGCCGAGCCGGCCTCGTCGCCGGCCCGCAGCTCGGAGGCCCGGAGCTCGCCGTCGCGCCAGGTCGTGGCCACGAAGGGAGCCGGGGGGGCCGCGAGCGCCGC
>CAYJXJ010000168.1:0-10437 GCA_964374095.1 uncultured Elusimicrobia bacterium | reverse complement strand
CAATCTGCTATCGCCGGTTGACGCGGAGACCTCTAATGAGTGCGTCCGGACGCAGCGGCACACGGCTGCACAGGCCTCTCGGGGCCTAACCGCCCACGCACTCCCAATCTTTCAGCGCACCCCTAAACCCGTGGCGAATTCATCGCCGCGTGTACTAACCTGCAATCGTCGGTCGGCCGCCTCCGGGCGCCCCTGGGGCGGCGGCTCCGGCGCGTGTCCTGGAAATTTTCGCAGGAAACCGCTATACTATCACCATGAACCAAGCTGGCGAGTTGCCTCCCGTTCCGCCTCAGGCATTCTGGGAAAATTTCGATTGGGCCAACCAACACTACGGGGAGCTTTTGAAGCTCTACGACAATCAGTGGGTAGGGGTCTATCAAAAGAAGGTTGTGGCCTCCGACCCCAACCTGGGCCGCGCCGAGTCCGAGGTACGGAAGAAGTATCCCCGCAACGAGACCCCCCTAATCTTCGTAGCCGGCGCCTCCCACATCTATTAGCCGAGTCGATCTGTCTTTCCGGCAGAACCTGGACCGCGAATTGTTCCAGAAGAAGGTCGAGGTTTGGCTTCGCCGCATCCTCGTCCTGGCGCGGTTTAAGACGACCAAAGGCTGGACCGAGCCCTATGAGGCGATTGTGGACACTGGAGCGCCCTTGAGCATCCTGCCGGCCCACATTTGGAAGCAGATTGGAGCCGACATATTATGTCCCGATGAGATCGCCGGGATCGTGCCGGAAGCGAAGCTCTTGGTTCATTTGGGCGAGGTGACGGCTTCCCTGATGGATCGCGCCCACAGTCTGCCGCCCCTGCGATTCAAGGCTCATCTCAGCGAGGAGGACAGGATTCCCCTGATGCTGGGTTTTGACGGGATGCTTTCTCGAAGCATTCTGCACATGGACGCGCTCCAAAGCCAGGGCTACCTGGAATTCCCCTAACAGCCCGTTGCCGCTCGCAGCGCGTCGGTGTTGTAGACATGATGAAAGAGCGCGGTGAACCGCGTCTTCCCGTCCCTTTTTGCCGCTCTACGTACCCGCTCAAGCTCAATGAACACGCTTTCCCGGCGCTGAGTCCGGAGCGCGTTTTGCTCGCCGGTTCAGGAAGCCGCAGCGGGGCAGGGGCGGTCGAAGACGGCCGGGGGCGGGACGATCGGCATGGCGGATTCAAATTATCAGTTTCCGCCGGGCGAGGCAATGGCGCCGCCCGCGCGACTCACCTCCACCGGTGGAGGAACCCCCTCAGAGGTTCTCGCGCAGGCGCCGAGAGACGTAACGCGGCACCCACATCAGGTGCAGCACCGACGCGTAGTGCCCCAGCGGCACCCAGGTCTGCTCGGCCGCGGGGAAGGAATGCCGCAGGGCCAGCGCCGCGCGGCGCGGGATCACGCGGTCCCAGACCGCGTTGATGAGCAGGGCGGGCTTGGTGAGATTAGCCGGGACATAGTCCGTGGGATCGATGCCCTTCCAGGCCTTGCGCAACTCTTCCGGCCGGATCCCCGCCTGCCGGATGAACGGGCCGGTCATGCCGCTCTCCAGCGCCAGGGCCGGGAAATCGGCCCCGCCCAGCATGAAGACCGCATAGCGCGGCGTCGCATCGACCGAATAGACCGCCGCGCTCACCAGCGCCCCCAGACTCACCCCCAGCAGGCCGATGCGCCGCCGGTCCACCTCGCCGCGGCCGGCCAGCCAGGAGAGCGAGCGCCGCGCGTCGAGCGCGGCCTGCCGGAAATTTCGGGCGAGGGCCGGAGCGGTGCGGGCGAGGAAGACCTGCCCGCTGGGCATCAGCGGGTCGGGTCGGCGGCGAAATTGGTAGGGGGTCTCCATGAGCAGCACCGCGAAGCCGTCCTTGACCAGCCGCCGGACGAAGCGCATCTCGATGAAATCATTGGACGCGGCCATGACCCCAAGGACCAGCACCGCCGGATGCGGGCCGGCGCCCGCCGGCAGCCAATAGCGGCCCCACACCGTGTCGTTGGCGGGGAAAGGGCTCTTCAGCGGGGAGGGAAAGGAGACGTCGAATTCGCGCGCTCCCCGCTCCGCCAGCGAGGACTCAAAAAGGGCCTCGCGGTAGTCCAAAGGGGAGGCGGCGAAACCCGGCCCGGCCCAGGCGGCCAGCGCCGCGAGGGTCAGGACCGGCCGCCTCCACCGGTTGAGGCGGCTCAAAAGCTCGCGACCATGGAGAAGGCGCTTTGGTAGATATCGGTGGTCCCTACGGAATTCAGGGTACGGATGGTGGAACGCCCCATGGTCCAGTACGAGTACTCGGCCTTGAGGAAGAAATGGTCGGTGAGCATCCAATTGAGGGCGTAGGTGTACTTGTCGATCCGGCGCGTCACCCTTAAGGAGTCGGGACGAATCGCGGTCAAGGACGGGATGGTGCTGCCGTCCGTGTCCACGTAGTTGAGGAAGAAGTCGAGCAAGGGGCCGCGGCGGTAGGCTTGGTTGAAGACGAGCACGCCCGTGACGCGTTTGCCCAGGCCCGGCTTGCGCAGCACCGGAAAAGACGTTTGCACGAAGTAGCCGTAGATATGCTCGCGGTCGCGCAACTGGTGGATGGGGAGCACCAGATTCGACCCGGACGGCGTCGCCAAGGGGGAGCGGAAGTGGTTGGCGCTGTAGAGATACTCGCCGGAAAAGCCGTACCCCTTGTAATCGAAGGACGCGTCGATGCTGTATACCTGCTGCTCCAAATAGGCCTCGAGGTCATAGAGCCCGCCCAGCGCCGAAAGGCCGACCGAAACGCCCCGGAGGTCTCCGGTCTCCTCCGGGAAAGGCCACGGCTTGCGCACCTCGCCCGCCCCGAAGACCATGCGGCCCCCGATGGACTTGGGGTTGTTGTTGTCGGCGAGGTTATTGTTTCGATGCCCGAAGTCGGGATTGACGCCCGTGGTGGGAGGGGCTCGTATGCCCAGGTTTTCCGGGTCCGGGAAGGTCCGCTGGCGGTTGGTGGATTCCCCGATCCCGTTGACGACGAAAACCGTGACCTCCGCGGGCATCACCGGGTGCAGGCTGGGAGGGTGATAGCTCGCCCGGGCCCCGATGTCGGTGTAGCCCGAACTGATGGGCGGACGCGGGGAATTGGGCCGGACGACGAGATCGAGGGTGTCGGGAGAGGCGAAAAGAAGCGGCCGGGTGACGGTGAGATAGTCGTCGGGTTTGTAAAGCTCGTTGTAGCGGCCGAATGGGACGATGAACTTCCCGAACTGGAGGGAGAGGTTCTCGACTCGTTCGTATTTGAAATACAACTGGTTGAGTTGGAGCTGGCCCCGGCTCCCGGTCGGCAGATGCCACTCCATCTTCACCGGGAACCCGTCGAGGAAAGGCCCGTCGACGCCGAAGTACATGTCGGCGAGATAGACCTCGTTTTGGATTTGGGTCTCGAAACCCGGCCGGCGGGGGCCCACGTTGCGCCAGTTCAGGGAGAGGCTTCCCCCGATGTGCATCTTGGAGATGCGCCGGAAGAACTCGGGGAGGGTGTCGCGGGGCGCGCGGGACGCGGCAAGGGGCGTCGAGAGGACCACCTCGCGAGCCTGGGCGCGGGCCGCCGCCGGCGCCAAAAGCAGGGCCAGACACGCCGGGCGTCCGATTTGACAGCGCCCCAAAAATGCGCTACGATTCAGCGCTTTCACGGTCGGGCTGAGTATAGCAGTTTTCACAATTTTCGCTAGGAGAGGTCCATGAGCCACGTCATCACCGACAAATGCCTCGGCGAAGTCTACGCCTCCTGCGTCGATGTCTGCCCGGTCGAGTGCATCCACCCCGGGCCGTACCAGAACGAGGCCTTCATGATCATCGATCCGCAGGTCTGCATCGACTGCGGGGTCTGCCTGCCGGAATGCCCGATCGGAGCCATCCTGGGCTCGGTCGAGGAGAACCCCGAGTGGGCCAAGATCAACGCCGAACTCACCCCCACCTTCAAGGGAAACCCCAAGGCCCCGACCCGGCCGATCAACGAACCGCCCCATAAGGCGACCAACAAGCTGGTTAAATAGGGATTGTCACCCTGGGTTGCCCGCGCCTCCAATGGGTGGAAGCGCGGGGCGGCGCGGGGCCGCCCTCATGGCGGCGGGCGCCGCGGCCCTTTTCGGGAGCCTTTCTGAGGCCGGCGCCGTGAACTTCACCATCGCGCACCGCACCCCGCTCGATCTCACGGGAGCCCAACTCGTCGGGCTGGAACCGGCCCCATTCGATCTGGGCCTGGTCCTATCGACGGCTCCCGAAGGCATCCTCACGTCCAGGGAAATCTTCCCGCCATCCCCCTTCGAAGACCTGGTCGTGTCCTGGAACGCGGATCTCACGAAGGGGTCGAGACTCGAGGCCGAGGCCCAGGCTCGCGTCGACGGCAAATGGACGGCGTGGTTCCGGCTCGGCGTCGCCGAGCCGGAAGGCGGCTCCTCGCCCGAGCGCCAAGAGGATGCGGCCGGTTGGGTCGACGCCGATACCCTCAAACTCAAGCGCCCGGCCGAGGCGTTCCGCTACCGCATCCGTTTGAAGGCCGGCAAGCGCCCGGCCGTCCTTCGGTTGGCGGCCGTGACCGTCGCCTCCGGGCCCGGGCCCGAGGCGCCCCCCGCCTTCGCGGCGGGGCCGTGGGTGCGTGAGCTCGCCCTGCGGCCCCGTTCCCAAATGGAGGAGGCCGAGCGGTTCCGCCACGATATCTGCAGCCCCACCGCGCTGGCCATGGTGCTCGAGCACTGGGGGGTGCGCAAGCCGACCGTCGACGTCGCCCTCCAGGTCCAAGACCGGGTTTCCGGCATATTCGGCAATTGGCCCTTCAACGTGGCCGCCGCCTCGGGCTGGGGCCTCGAGGGCTTCGTCGCCAGGCTGGAATCGCTTTCGGACCTCGAGCTTGAGATCGCCGCCGGACGCCCCGTGGTCGTGAGCATCAGTTTCGGCCCCGGCGAACTTTCCGGAGCTCCCATCAAAAAGACCCGAGGCCACCTCCTCGTCGTCGCCGGCTTCACGCCGGACGGCCACGTGATCTGCTTGGACCCCGCGTCGCCGGAGCGGCGCGGGGCGCGCCGCGTCTATGACCGCGCCCAGTTCCACAAGGCCTGGCGGCTCAACAAGAAGGGCCTCGCCTACCTCCTGTCCAAACCCTTCGCCCGGGAGTTTAGCGTGGGCGCGCCGGCGACCGAGCTGCGCCGCAAACCCCGCCCCGGCGACGGACGCGCCGCGGACAAGGACCGGCTGTCCCAGCTCCTCTACGGCGAGCGCGTGCGGGTCCTGGGAGTCGACGGTCCGTGGGCCCGCGTCGAAGCCCTGGACCAGGAATCCTTCCTTCCCGCGAAGCGCTGGCAGGGCTATCCCGGCTGGGTGAGCGCCCAAGACTTGGCCTACGGACCGGCCCCGGCGCCCAACGCCTTCGTCAAGGAATCGCGGGCATTCCTGCAGTCCCCCCCTCAACCCCTGACGGTGCCGCTCGGGGCCAGGCTGCGCGAGGAAGCCCGGCAAGGGGACCTCTCCTTGGTCCGCCTGCATGACGGCCGCCCGGCCATGGCCCTCTCGGCCCTCCTCCAGCGGCCCGCCGCCAAAATCTCGCCCGCGGCCGCCCGCGCGGAAGTCCTGCGCATCGCCGGGCTCTTGATGGACGCCCCCTACGTCTGGGGCGGACGGACCTCCACGGGGACCGCGGCGGTTTCGGGAGTGGATTGCTCGGGACTCGTCAACCTGGCCTACCAGTCGGCCGGGATCGCGGTGCCTAGAGACGCCCACGAGCAGATGCTCCGCTCCAAAAGGGTCGGACCGCTGGAACTGGAGCCCGGAGACCTCGTTTTTCTGACGGATTCCCCAACCTCCGGGACCGCCACGCATGTGATGATCTTCGCGGGCGGCGAGGAGCTCATCGAGGCGCGGGGCTCGGCCGGCCGCGTGCTGCGCGCGACCTTCCGGGAGCGCTTCGGCACGCCGCGGGCCGTCTCCGGCCGCCACGGCTGGGTCACCGACCTGACCGCGGCCAAGCCCGTGAAGCGCGGCATCGTCTTCGGGAGCTTCATCTCACAGCCGCCGCGATGATGCCGGGGGCGCCGGCGAGCCGGCAGTTTTCCCCCGCACTTTGGGCGCCCCAAGCGATGGGGATAACTTCGGCGGACGCCCGCGCTCTGGAGGGAGTCACGGATTGACCCCCTCAAAGCGTCCAACAGGAATTTACTCCCAGACTGGGAGTAAATTCGGCTCAGGTACGGAAACGGCGGGCCGGCGTCGGAGAATGCGCCGCCAGCAACTCGGTCCTGGACCGAGCTCTAAATCCCCGGCACTCGCGGGGGCTCCCCGGCAACCATGAGATCGGAGGGGAAGCCGGCGAGTTGGTACCGTCACTATTGGAAGCCGTTCAGACCGGGGAACGGGGCGTCATGGTCAGAGCGGTTAAGGCTCCGGTCAAAATCGATCCCGCGATAGCCGCGTCGAGTCCCTAGCGCCCTAGCGCCGGGAACGCATGCGGCCGCGGCCGGCTGGACCCGGCTTCTTGGGCGCGCCGATACGGCCCCGGGCGGATGCGGGCGCTTTCGGTTTTGCCGGGGCGCGCGCCGTCCGGGCGGAGGCCGGGAAATCCGACAGATCGGACTCCGGCGCGGGCCGGGCGATGGCGGGGGCCCGGCTTTCCCGCCGCTGGCGCTGCCGCTCGGCCTCCAGGAAGTCGCGCAGACCCTCGAGCGCCGCGGTCGCGACCTTGCGCTGGAAGCGGTGCGAGACGAGCAGGGCTTCCTGCTCCGGGAAAGTCATATAGGCCGATTCGACCAGCGCCGCCGGCATGGCGGAAATCCTCGCCACGTACAGGTTGCCGTAGCGCAGCCCCTCGTCGGGAAGCCCGATGGAGCGCAGGAGCCCGCGGTGAACCGCCCGCCCCAACTCGAGGCTGTGGGGGTGGTAGTAGAATACGGAGAGGCCGTGCGGACGGGCGAAGGGGTTGATATTCTCGGGAAGGTTGTTGTTGTGCAGGCTGAGGAAGACCTCCCCGCGCTTCTCGCGCGCGAGCTTGGCCCTGTCGAGCAAGCCGACTTCGACGTCTCCGTCCCGGGTCATGACGGCCTCGGCCCCTTCCTGCTGGAGCAGCTCCCGCAATTGGCGGGCGATGGCGAGATTGACGTCCTTCTCCAAAACCCCGGTCGGACCCATGGCGCCCGGCGCCGCCGGCCCGTGCCCTGGATCGACGATCACCACGCGGCCGCGCAGGACCGAACCTTTCTCCGGCAGGCGCGGGGGATGGCGCAGCTCGATCTTGAGCCCTCCCGGCTCCCACTCGGCATGCCATCCCCAATGCCGGCGTCCCGGCTCCAGGCGCGCCGTCACGAGCGCCTCCTGGTTTTCGACCTGCCGCCAGCCCACTTCCCGGACGAACGTGTCCGAGGAGTCATAGATTATCCAATCCGTGTCGGCCGTGGTGTAGAAGAGGCGCACGGACAGCCCCCCGGCCGCGTCGGAATCGACGATGAAGGGGACGCGCTCGCTCAAGCCCAAGTGCAGGGTCGTCGCATCCCCGCGCGCCTCGGTCCGCAGCGTGTGCAGCGCGGCGCGCGGGGGAGGGGTGCCTTCGGCGAGCATATCAAGTCCGGCGGCCCCCGTCCACGCCCTCAGATGGTCCGACAGGCGCAATTCCACCATGCCGCCGCGGCGCGACCCGATGACGAAGCGGGTCCCCGCGACCGGAAAGAACAGGAAGGCTCCCGAGGGTCCGGCTCGGACGTTGATCGGCTCCTCCGATCGGACCTCCGCCACTCCCCACACCCGCCCCGACAGGCCGACCTTCCCGTGCGACAGGGCCGAGACCGCAGCGCCGCCCGCCTCCTTCAAATGAAACCGCACGGGCCCCGGAGCGGGGAAGTCATCGGATTGGACCACGATCGATCCCTGGTAGAGTCCCGGCGCGGTCTCGACCATGGGCAGACGCGATCGCCCGCCCGGCAATTGGAACTCGGCCCGATGGCCGGGAGAGCCGCGGAAGGCCACGTTGAGCCACTCCCCGGCGGGAAGCTCCAGATCGGAGCCGGGCTCGAGCCCATCCACCGCGATGCGGCCCGGCCACGAAGGGAGCGGTTCCGGCCGTCCCGGCACCGTGATGGTCCTGGTCAAGGACGTCGACCCGCTGGGCAGCTCCGCTGCGATGAGGATTTGAAAAGTCCCGGTCGAAACGGGGACCCAAGCGAGGAAGCCCCCGCTGCGGTGCACCGGGACGGCCTTCCCGGCGATCTTGAGGACGGCCTTGGGATCCGCGACCGAGCCCATCACCCGCACCCCGGCGCGCGTCTCCACCTTGGCCCCTTCCTCGGGGTAGCGGACCACGATGGGAGACTGGGCCGCCGCCGCGGCGTAAACGGCCGCCCAGGCCAGCAGACTCCAGATCGACATGGACCGGGATTTTAGCAAGCTGACCGGGATCGGTGCCAGGCGCTTTTGTATGATGGGCGGCGCATGACCGCAATAGCGAGGACCCGGCGCTTGATCGACCCTCAAAGACTCGCCCTCATCCTGGCCGTGCCCGCCGTGATCGTGGCGGTGGCCGGCTGGATCGTGGCGCAGCCGGTCTGGCCTCTCGGACGCGGCGCCTCCCGCCCGGACGGCGCCGACCCCGACCGGCTGCGGCGGCATGTGCGCGCCCTCTCCGAAGATTTCCTGCCCCGCGACGCGGAGCACCCCAAGAATCTGGACCGCGCCGCGGCCTATATCAGCCGCCACTTGAAGGGCCTCGGGGCCGAAGTCTCGGAGCAGGCCTTCGCCTTCAAAGAATACAACCAGCGCAATAAGCTGATCGCCCGCGGTCCCTACCGCAATGTGATCGCGAGGTTCGGGCCGCCGAGCGGCGAGGTCTTCGTGGTGGGGGCTCACTACGACGCCTACGGGGGGTTCCCCGGCGCCGACGACAACGCCAGCGGCGTGGCCGGCCTTCTCGAGTTGGCCCGGCTGCTGGGCAAAGACCCTCCGCTCAAGCCCGTCGAACTGGTCGCCTACACCCTCGAAGAGCCGCCCTATTTCGCCGGGGAACAGATGGGCAGCGAGCGGCACGCCGCGGCCCTCCGGAAGGCGGGAGCCCGGGTGCTCGGCATGATCTCATTGGAAATGATCGGCGTCTTCCAAGACTCCCCCGGCAGCCAACACTACCCCTGGCCGATACTCCGGCTCTTCTACCCGAGCGCCGGAAACTTCATCGCCGTCGTCGGCAGCCTGGCCGACGTCCGCCTGACCCGGCGCGTCAAGAGGGCCATGCGGCGCGCCTCCCCGCTCGAGGTGCGCTCCATCAACGGCCCGGCGAGTATTCCGGGAATCGACTACTCCGACCACCGGAGCTACTGGTCCCGGGGCTGGTCGGCCGTCATGGTCGGCGACACCGCCTTCTACCGTCACGACCGCTACCACACCGCCTCGGACACGGCCGGCACTCTGGACTACCCGCGCATGGCCCAGGTCGTCGACGGAGTCTTCGCGGCCGTGCGGGAAATGACGCGCTAGAGATAAGGAATTGAGTCGGCGCAAGGCATTCCACCCGGTTGTGCCGGGAATCCGTTAGATGTTAGGATGTGACCCCATGAAGTCGCCATTGGCCGGCGGCGGTCTCCAATCCCTCCACGACACCATCGACTTCCTGGCCCAGCTCCAGGACGCCGACGAGGATCGCGTCTGGGGACGCATCGTGGAGAAACTGGCCGTCGCTCTCGACGCGGAGGCGGCCACCTATTTCGTCTTCCTTCCCAAGCAGCGCCAACTCGTGGTGCGCCACTGCCTGGGCATGGCCGCGAGTCAGCTTTCGGGCGTCCCCATCGAGATCGGGGTCGGGGTCTGCGGCTGGGTGGCGCGCCACCGCGAGCCGGTCATCGTCGAGGACGTACGGACCGACGCGCGCTTTCTCTCCAAGGTCGACGAGATCACGGGCTTCACCACGCGAAGCATACTCGCCCTCCCCATCCTCGACCGCATGGAGCTGGCGGGGGTGATCGAACTCCTCAACCGGCGGGACCGGGGCTTCGCCCCGGAGGACCTGCGGCTGGCGGTCTCCATCACCGCGCTGGCGTCCATGGCCCTGCGCGCCGCGAGGATGGAGACGACCGTGCAGAAGGTGACCTCCTACCACGCCAGCGTCCTGGAAAACCTCGGGGGAGGCTTCATCGCCGCCGACGGCAACGGCCGCGTCATCATGTGCAACCCGGCGGCCCGAAAGATCCTCGGCATCAGCCCGGAGATGCCCCTTCAAATCCCCTTGGCCCAGGCCCTGTCCCACATCCCCGAGTTCGCCGAGATCCTCATGCGCACCCTGACGACGCGCCACGCCATCAAGCGCCAGGACCTGCGGTGGACTCACAACGGCCAGGAGAAGCTCCTGGGCTACTCCACGCTCCTCATCCGCGATCCCGAGGGAAACATCTCCGGGGCGGGCATCACCTTCCAGGACATCACCAACGTCTAATGAGGCGCCGGGTCTTCGGTTTTACGCTTATCTCCCATGATCGCGCAAAA